>DBXZ01000063.1:5188-75731 GCA_002309795.1 Bacteroidales bacterium UBA1199 | reverse complement strand
ACAAGGTGGAGATCGTGCGCATCGAGGAGCCGGAAAACTCCTACAAGGCGCTCGACGAGATGGTGGCCCACGTGGAGTCGATCGTCAAGGCGCTCGGACTCCCCTATCGCATCCTGCGTCTCTGCGGCGGCGACATGAGTTTCACCTCCGCCATCACCTACGACTTCGAGGTCTTCTCCGCAGCACAGAAACGCTGGCTCGAGGTGAGTTCCGTCTCCAACTTCGAATCGTACCAGGCCAACCGCCTGCATCTGCGCTACAAAGACGAGAACGGCAAGATGCAGCTGGCCCACACGCTGAACGGCAGCTCGCTCGCGCTCCCGCGCATCCTGGCGGCCATCATCGAGAACTACCAGACCCCGGAAGGCAAGATCGTCGTCCCCGAGGTGCTGCGTCCCTACACCGGATTCGACATCATCGGATAGATGGAGACCGGGACGCCGCAACGGATTATCCTGGGCATCGACCCGGGTACCTCGATTCTGGGGTACGGGGTGCTGCTGGTGGACCGCAAAAAGGCCCACTACGTGGATATGGGCGTGCTGGATCTCCGCAAGGAGAAGAATCACTTCACCAAACTGGCCCGCATTTTCAATGAGGTCGGTGCGCTGATCGAGCGTTACAGCCCGGACGACCTGGCAATCGAGGCGCCGTTCTTCGGCAAGAACGTGCAGTCCATGCTGAAGCTCGGGCGCGCGCAGGGTGCCGCCATCGCCGCGGCGCTGCACCGGCAGATCCCGGTGTTCGAATACGAACCGCGCAAGGCCAAGATGGCCGTCACGGGCAACGGAGCCGCTTCCAAAGAGCAGGTACAGAGCGTATTGGGCAAGACGCTCGGCATCGAGATGGAGAACCGGTTCCTGGATGCCTCCGACGCCCTGGCCATCGCCATGTGCCACTTCTACCAGCTCTCCAATCCGGTCACGGATTCCACCGCTTCCACTTCGTGGAAAGCCTTCGTGGAGTCTCATCCGGACAGAATTGCAGGCGGCACGAAAAAAAATACCCGAAAAATTTAACTTTTGGCATAATTCTTTGTCTAACGAAGCGACCTTAATAATAAAAATGGTATTCTACAAGATATGAACCGTCGCTCTCTCCGCAACCTGGCAGTCGCACTGGTGACCCTGCTGGGATCTTTCACACTGAACGCCCAGGATTTTTCAATCAAAATACAATTTACGGATGCCTCCAATGACGAGAAGGTGGCCGGCGTAGCCGTGGCCATCTCGCGCGCCGGCAGCCAAAGCGTCGAGAAGTTCTCGCAGACCGACGACGACGGCCGCGCCACCCTGACGGGCGTCGCCGCAGGCAAGTACACCATCAAGGGCATCCTGCTGGGTTACGAAACCTTTGAAGAGACCATCGAGGTCAAGAAAAACACCGATCTGGGCGTCCGCAAGCTGATTCCCGACATCAACCAGCTGGCCGAGGCCGTGGTTTCCGATATCGGCAATCCCATCACGGTCAAGAAAGACACCATCGAGCACAACGTCTCCATCATGAAGACCTCCGACAGCGACGTGCTGGAGGACCTGCTCAAACGCCTGCCCGGCATCGAGGTCAGTTCCGACGGTTCCATCACCTCCAACGGCAAGACCATCTCCAAAGTCTATATCGACGGCAAGACCTTCTTCCTGGACGACCCGAAACTCGCCACCAAGAACCTGCCGGCCAAGATTGTCAACAAGGTGCGCGTGGTGAACAAGAAGTCCGAACAGGCCGAATTCACCGGCATTGACGACGGCGAGGAAGAGACGGTGCTCGACCTGAGCATCAAGCAGGGCATGATGAACGGCTGGATGGGCAACCTGACCGGCGGTGTGGGTACGGACCTGCGCGGCAAGGATGCCGACGGCAATCCCATCGACAACGACATCCGTTTCCAGGGCGGCGGCATGCTGGCCAAGTTCACCGACAGCGACCAGGTGGTGGTGATCGGTAACGCCAACAACACCAACAACCGCGGTTTCAGCGACATCACGGGCGACGCGATGGGCGGTATGCGCGGCGGCGGAATGCGCGGCGGCAACAACGGCATCTCCACCTCCTATATGCTGGGTGTCAACGGCACCAAGAGTTTTGAAGACAAATCCGAGCTGAACGGCAACTATTTCTTCTTCGCCAACCTGCGGGCTGTGGAGGAGGCCACCGACAAGACGGTCTTCAAGGAGGACGGTACCTCGCTGAACAGCAAGAACGAATCCATCAACCTCACCGACACGTACGGCCACCGGGCCGGCGCCCGCGTGGACTGGAAGCTCTCGAAGCAGACCTCCATCCTCTTCATGCCGTCGTTCAACTACGGCTGGGGCGATTATTCCGAAAAGACCGACTATTCGACCACCTCTTACGACGGCACCAAACTGGCCAAGGTCAACGACGGTTCCTCGCTCTCGGTGGGTGACAACACCAACAAGAGCGCCGGCGGCCGTCTGCTCTGGCGCCAGCGGATCGGCAGCACGGCAGGCCGCACCATTTCGGTGATGGCCAACTACAATTTCTCGAACACCACCCTGGACGGATACAACCAGTCCCAGACCAACGCCTATACCGACGAAGTGGTCACGAGTTCCAACGTCGTGGACCAGACCTTCAACCAGGCATCCAATTCGGCCCGCATCGACACCCGCGCAACCTACACGGAGCCCCTGGGAGGCAACTTCTTCATGGAGGCCAATTACCGCTACAGCTACAACTGGAACCGGTCTGTGAAAGACACCTACAACGCCGATGCAGCCGGTGATTATACCATCTTCAACGAGGATTACTCCAGCACGGTGGTCAACAAGTCCATCAACCAGCGGGTGGGCCTCAGTTTCAAGAAGCAGGAAGAGAAATACAATGTCACGGTCGGCGCGGAGTTCATCCCTTCGCGGACCATCAGCAATACCAAGATCGGCTATACCGACCTCACCCCGTTCGACCGGACCGTCTACAACTGGGCGCCGAACGCGCGGATCGACCTCAATTTCTCCGACAACCATACGCTGCGCATCAACTACCGCGGCCGCACCCAGCAGCCGAGCGTGTCGCAGCTCCAGCCGGTTCCGGACAACTCCAATCCCCAGCAGGTCCGGCTCGGTAATCCGAACCTGACCCCGTCGTTCTCGCACAACTTCTTCTCCGAGTACAGCCTGACCGACATGGAGACCTTCGCGTCGCTCAACATGTTCCTCAACGGAACCTATACGACCAACAACATTGTCAACGCGGCTTACTACGGTTCGGACGGCGTGCAGTACACCATCCCCATGAACAACGAGAAAGGCGCCCTCAGCGGCCGCATCTTCATGATGGCCAACGCGCCGATTGCCAAGAGCAAGTTCTCCGTCTCGTCTTTCACGATGGCCAACACCAACCGCGGCGTGAACCTCGTGGGCAAGGACGTGATCGACCCGACCATCGCCACCTCCTACCAGAACCGTGACAATTATACCGAAAACCGCTATACGTCCGCCGGAATCGGCGAGACGCTCCGTCTGGTTTACCGCGACGATATCTTCGAGGCGTCGGTCGGCGGCAGCGTCCGCTGGTCGCAGTCCTGGTACAGCATCACCACCCAGAACGTGGCGGCAGCCTGGACCAACGGCATCGAGAGCCGCGTGATTGCCAACATTCCGGACATCATCAACTTCCAGACAGATCTGCGCTATACCTTCTACAGCGGCTATTCCGCCCAGTTCAACAAACCCATGACGGTTTGGAACGCAGAGGTCAGCAAGCAGGTCCTGAGGAACCAGGCCACGGTGGCCGTCAAGATGTACGACATCCTGAACCAGTCGCGCAACGTGATGCGCACCTCCGCCGACAACTACGTGCTGGATACGATGAACAACACGCTCGGCCGTTACTTCGTGGTGTCATTCACCTGGCGGTTCGGCAAGTTCGGCGAGAACGGCAGTCCCATGCAGCGGATGATGGGCGGTCGCGGTCCGGGTCGCGGACCCCGTCCCGGCGGTCCTGGCAGAAGGTAATCGATGCAATACCTGGGTGAGATTCTATCGTTGACCGTTGCCGTCTCCTGGACGGCGACGGCTCTTTTTGCCGATACGGCCAGCCACCGGATCGGAGCCCTGCCCCTCAACTTCTTCCGCATGGCGCTCTCGCTGGTGCTGCTCGGAGGATTTCTCTGGGTGGTCTGCGGCGTGCCCTGGCCTGTTTACGCCGACGGCAAGACCTGGCTTTGGCTGCTGCTCTCCGGCGTCGTGGGCTACACCTTCGGCGACTACTGCCTCTTCAATTCCTATATGGTATTCGGGAGCCGTTTCGGACAGCTCTTCATGACGCTGGCCCCGCCGGCCGCCGGAATCGCGGGCTGGCTGATGCTGGGCGAAAGCATGTCCTGGCGCTCGTGGCTGGCCATGGCGGTCACCCTGACCGGTATCGGCATCACCATTCTGGCGCGCAACCGCGATTCGCACAAACTGACGCTCCGCCTGCCGCTGAAGGGGGTTCTCTTCGGAATCGGCGCCGGAGTCGGCCAGGGTCTGGGCTTGGTACTCAGCAAGGTAGGCCTGACGCACTATGAAACTTCGCTCGCAGCGGTTGCCGATACCGCCGGCGACGCCGTGCAGCAGGCGGCCTGGGCAATGCCTTTCGCAGGTACCTTCATCCGCGCGATTGCCGGACTCTTCGGGTTCTGGCTGATTCTGGCCCTGCGCCGGGAGATGCCCCAGATCCGCCGCGCCATGCACGACCGAAAAGGTATGGTCTGCACCGGCCTCACCACCCTGTTCGGTCCTTTCATCGGAGTCTCGCTTTCGCTGATGGCAGTCCAGTACGCCCCCGCAGGCATCGCCTCCACCCTGATGGCCCTCACACCCGTCATGATCATCCCGCCCTACGCACTGATCCACCGCCAGAAGATCTCCTTCCGCGAAATCCTCGGCGCCACCATCGCCGTCGCCGGCGCCGCCTTGTTCTTCCTGCTATAAATCTTCTTCCGGGAGGTCGCGGACGTTGACGTAGCGGCGCCACTTTTCGAGGAGGGCGGCCATGTCCGCGGGAATGGGCGATTCGAAGTAGAGCTCGCGGCCCGTGGCGGGATGGACGAAACCCAGCACCTGTGCATGCAGGGCCTGGCGGGGCAGCAGCGCGAAACAGTTGTCTATAAACTGTTTATACTTGGTGTAGAGCGCCCCTTTGAGAATGCGGTCGCCGCCGTAGAGCGAATCGTTGAAAAGCGGATGACCGATCGAATTCATGTGCACGCGGATCTGGTGCGTGCGGCCCGTTTCCAGCCGGCATTCCACCAGCGTCACGTAGCCGAACCGCTCCAGCACACGATAGTGCGTGACAGCCCATTTTCCGGGGCCGTCTTCCGGGAAAACCTTGAAACGCAGGCGGTCGTTGGGGTCGCGGCCTATATTGCCGCTGACAGTGCCTTCATCGTCCACAACATTGCCCCAGACCAGCGCCACGTAGCGGCGGGTAATGGTGTGCTCGAAGAACTGCCTGGCCAGATGCATCTGGGCGGCATCGTTCTTGGCTACGACCAGCAGCCCGGAGGTATCTTTGTCGATACGGTGCACCAGCACGCCCATGCGTTCGTCGTCCGCGTCGCCGGGCTTAATCCCGAGATGGAAGGCCAGCGCGTTGACCAGCGTGCCGGTGAAATGGCCGTGACCGGGATGTACGACGAGGCCTGCGGGCTTGTTCACCACCAGCAGGTCGTCGTCTTCATAGACGATATCGAGCGGAATATTCTCCGGAACCACCTCGAAGCCGCGGCGCTCGAAGGGCATCATGATGGTGATCGTGTCCAGCGGCCGGACCTTATAGTTGGCCTTGACCACGCGATCCCCTACCCGCACATAGCCGGCGTCGATAGCCAGTTGGATACGGTGACGGGAAGTCTGCGCCATATGAAGCGACAGGAACTTGTCAATGCGCACCGGTTCCTGCCCGCGGTCTACCTCAAAGCGGAAATGCTCGAAGAGCTCCTGCTCCTCGTCTTCGACGGTAAGGAGGGTTTCGGCGTCCATTAGAGGGCTCCGGCTTCCTGCTGCAGGGCAGCGATTTTGGCGGGGTCTACCGTGAGGTAGATGGAGACCTTGGTGCCGCGGGGGAAGGTACCGCCCGTTGCGGCGGGAGACTGGCTGTAGACGACAGCCGCGAGGGAATCTTCCGGCGTCTTGACGGAGGAGTCGAAGGAGACGCCGGCAATGTTCAGCGAATTCTCAATGATCATCTCGCGGGCCATTTCCTCCGTATAACCGGAGAGGAGCGGGATGTACGTAACATTTTCACCGGGACTGACACCCAGCACCAGATTGACGGCCGAACCTACGTCCACCTTGGTGCCCGGCGCCACAGGGTCGTTGCCCAGACGCTGCTGCAGCACGTTGTTGGTGGCCATATCCTGGGTATAGGAGAGGGTGCCCATCCGGAGTCCTTTGGCAAGGATTTCGGTCTTGGCGGCGCGCAGCGAAAGCCCGACCAGCGATGGCATCTCCACCTGCTGGGTCTGGGTGGCGTTGATGGTAATCAGGATGCGGCGGCCGCGTTTGACATGGCTGCCGGCCTCGGGATTCTGGGAGAAGACGGCGCCGCGCTCCAGACGGCTCACATAGACCGAATCGGTCACATCAAGCCGCAGGCGTGCATCGCGGGCCACGGTCTCGGCTGCGTCCAGCTGCAATCCGTAAAAATCAGGAACCTCGAACTCTTTGTTGTGGCGCGTGAACCTTCCCAGAAGGAATTGGGTCAGCAAAATAAGGGCGAATATCAGGATAATCGCCCATAAAAGATTGCGTAAAAACCAAAAGATACGCGTTCTATTTTTTGAAGTATTCGCCATTCGAGGTGGCAGAGGATACTACCAGAGATCCTCTGAGGATACTGTCAATTTCTTGCGGCCATGACGCCGGCGAGCTGCCAGAACGCGACGTCCGTTCGGAGTGGACATGCGCTCGCGGAAGCCGTGCTTGTTGCGTCTCTTGCGCTGTGAAGGTTGAAATGTACGTTTCATTTATGCTGTGTTACTTTTTTCAAAGGGAGTGCAAAGGTAATGCTTTTGTCGCAAATTGCAAATTTATTGGGAGAGAATCACCAACTTTTTCCCTTCGAACCAAGGTTCTTTGTACCATAGCGTAATATCACAGAAGGTGAAGCGGTTTGCGGAGAGATGGTGCCGGGCGATGCAGGATTCGGCCTCCGCTTCCACCCCGCCTCCCTTGAGGCAGATCATCGAGCGTGAGAACCGGCCCTTCACCCAGCCGTACAGGTCGCTCAGGGGTGCCACGGCGCGGGAAACGATGTAATCGTAACGTTCTCTCAGGCTCTCCACGCGGGCGTTGACGGTCGTAACGTTTTCCAATCCCAGCGACTCGGCCACGGCAGTGGCTACCTTCACCTTTTTGCCGATCGAATCGCAGAGGGTGAAGCGAACCTCCGGGAAGAGGATGGCCAGCGGAATCCCGGGAAAGCCGCCGCCCGTTCCCAGATCCAGCACGGTGGCGCCGGCGGGGAAAGAGACGGCCTTGGCAATCGCGAGCGAGTGCAGAACGTGATGCTCGTAGAAATCGTCCATATCCTTGCGGGAGATGACGTTGATCTTGGCGTTCCAGTCGCGGTAGAGCGGCTCGAGCGCGGCAAAACGGTCGCGTTGCAGCTCAGTCAGGTCGGGGAAATATCGCTCGAGGGTTTTCATTCGTCCATCAGCAGTTTGCGGGCGCGGCGGATGCGCGTCTTGACCGTTCCCATCGGGAGCGAAAGGATACGGGCGATGTCTTCGTAGGAGAGGTCGCGCAGGAAGCGCAGCTCCGCCACCTGGCGGTAGGTTTCCGGCAGGCGGGCGAGGTTTTCGAGCGACTTGGCGATGGCCTGGTCCAGGATGATCTTCTCTTCAGGATTGTCGGCACCGGCCACCTCCGCGGCGTCCCCCTCCTGCTCCACCAGCAGCGGAGCGATCGAATTGCTCTTGCGGCGCAGATGATCCACCGCCTCGTTGCGGGCAATGTTGTAGAGCCAGGTGGAGAAGGCGTACGAAGGATCGTACCTGTCAATGTTCATGTAGACCTTCAGGAAGCTCTTCTGGCAGATATCTTCCGCATCTTCCACCACGCGGACATAACCCATCAGGTGGGCGATCAGCGGCCCGCGGTACCGGTCGAGCAATGCGGTCAGCGCCCCCTGATCTCCTTCAAGGGCCTGCGCGATCAGTTCGCGGTCGGAGAGTTTAGTGCGCTTCGAGCCAGTTCTTTCCATAATTGCACTCCGCGGTAAGCGGAATCGAGAGGCTGCATACCGCCTCCATTTCCTGTTTGACCAGTTCCATCACGGCCTGCAGTTCGTCGGCCGCCACGTCCAGCACCAGTTCGTCGTGGACCTGGAGGACCATCTTGCTGCGCAGGCCGCGCTCTTTGAGTCCGCGATAGACGCTGATCATCGCTTTCTTGATGATGTCGGCCGCCGTGCCCTGGATGGGGGCGTTGATGGCGTTGCGTTCCGCCAGCGCGCGGACGGCCGGATTCCTGGAGGCAAGATCGGGCAGGAACCGTTTGCGGCCGAACAGGGTTTCCACGTATCCCCGGCTACGCGCCTCTTCCACCACGCGGTCCATGTAGGAACGCACCTTGGGATAGTGGGTAAAGTATTGTTCTATAAAGGCTTTCGCCTCGCTGCGCGAAATTTCCATCCGCTGGGCCAGGCCGAATGCCGAGATGCCGTAGATGATGCCGAAGTTCGCCACCTTGGCCTGGCGCCGCTGCTGCGGGGTAACCTCGGCGAGCGGCACGCCGTAGATGCGCGAAGCGGTGTCGGCGTGGATGTCGGCCCCGTGGTTGAAACCCTCCACCAGCGCCGGATCGCCGCTCAGTTCAGCCATCAGCCGGAGCTCGATCTGCGAATAGTCGGCGGAGACGATATAGCCGTTGGGCGAACCGCTCACGAAGGCCTTGCGGATCTCGCGGCCGCGGGCGGTGCGGATGGGGATGTTCTGCAGGTTCGGCTTGACGGAGCTCAGGCGGCCGGTAGCGGTCAGGGCCTGGTTGAAGGTGGTATGGATGCGGCCGGTACGCGGGTTGATGAGCGACGGCAGCGGATCCAGATAGGTGGAAATCAGCTTCCTGAGCGCCCGGTATTCGAGCACCATTCCCACGAAAGGATGGCGGTCTTTCAACTCGGAGAGGGTCTCTTCGTCGGTGGGATAGTCGCCGCGGCGGCCCTTCTTGACCTTGGGGTCGAGCGCCAGCTTTTCAAAGATCACCTGGCCCACCTGGCGCGGCGAAGCCAGATTCAGCACCGGCTCTCCGCAGAGTTCGCGGGCCTGCGCCTCGATCTGCGCAAGCTCCACACCCAGTTGCGCGGAGTATTCCCGCAGGGGCTCCGGATCTACGCGGACCCCGGTGTGTTCCATGTCGGCGAGCACCTCGATCAGCGGCATCTCCACCCGGGTGTAGAGGTCCCAGAGGTTCTGTTCGCGCAATTCGATGCGCAGCAGCGGTGAGAGGGCGTAGAGAGCCGCCACCTCGCGCGGGAGACGGAGCGGATCTTCTGCCGGCGCGCTCTGCGGCGCTTCTGCCGGTGCGGAGAAGAGATCCAGCTGCGGAGCGGGCTGGGCAGGCGTTTCGGCCACCGGTTTCGCGGAGGCCTCGAGATCGACGTTCAGATAGGAATCGGCCAGGATTTCCAGTTTGTGCGGCCGCTCGGGGTTGAGCAGGTAGTGCATCAGCTCCACGTCGTGCAGCTCCCCGGCCCAATCTACATGGTTCTCCAGGAAGAGCAGCAGCGTGCGCTTCAGGTCGAATCCGCATTTGACGATGCCCGGATCGGTCATCAGCCGGCGGAGCTCCAGCGAACCCGCGTCGAAAACCGTATAGTTCGTGCCGCAGCCGACGACTACCTGCAGAGGTTCAAAGGCCAGCGGGCTCTTGCGGGCGGCAATTGCGCAACGGCCGGCCTCCTGTACGGCGGCGACCATGGCTTCGGGGGCAAGTTCCGCGCAATCCAGCGCCTCTTTCTGCGGCTCCAGCTCGGGTGCCGTGAATCCCTCCTCGGTCGGGAGCAGGCCCTTGAGCGAATTGAATTCGTAGTGGTTGAAAAGCTCCGCGACGGCAGGGGTATAGGTGGCCTTCATGCGGAGATCCTGCTCCGAATAGTCGATTTCGACGTCGGTGCGGATGGTGGCGAGTTTCTTGCTCAGCCGGATATAGGGTTCCGCGGTGCGCAGGGATTCCTGCAGGCGCGGGGTCAGTTCGCCGATATGGGCGTAGATATTCTCTACGGTGCCGTATTTCGATACCAGCTTGCGGGCACCGATCTCCCCTACGCCGGGCACGCCCTTGATATTGTCGGAGGCGTCGCCCCAGAGGGTGAGGATGTCGATGATGTGTTTGGGGTCGGAGATGCCGTAGGTCTCGCAGAGGCGCGACTTGTCGAAGAGTTCGGAATCGGCGCCGCTCTTGCCGGGTTTGTACTGGTAGATATGGTCGTCGATAATCTGTCCCAGATCCTTGTCGGGCGTCACCATATAGACCTCGAAGCCGTGCAGCGCCTCGCGCGTGGCCACCGATCCGATCACGTCGTCCGCCTCGAAGCCGGGCTTCATCAGCACCGGAATCTTCAACGCCTCCATGATCTGCTGCAACGGCTCCAGGGCGGCGTGCACCAGTTCGGGCGCCGCGGCGCGGTTGGCCTTGTAGTCGGGGCAGAGCTCGTGGCGGAAGGTTTTGGCGTGCGGATCGAACATCACCGCCATGTGCGTGGGCTGCTCGCGGCGGATGAGTTCAAGCAGGAACTTCGTGAATCCGAACAGGATGGAGGTATCCTCCCCTTTCGAGTTGATCATCGGCCGCCGCAGGAATGCATAGTACATCCTGAAAATCAGGGCGTGGCCGTCTATGAGGAAGAGTCTGTTCATCGGTGCGGATTGCGGCATTTAATGCAAAGGTAATACTTTTCCTTGCGAAACAAAAAGCGCCGCCGGGAAGGGCGACGCTTCTATTGATGCAATCTCAGGAAACTTATTTGATCTCCTTGAGGGTGCACTTGTAGAGCGTACGGCTCTTGCCGGTCTCGTAGGTGACGGTAATGACTACCTTGTAGGAGTCATTCTTGTCATAATCCAACTTCTTGCATTCCTTCTCTGCTGCTTGGCAAGCTGCGACAGCGAGATCGTCGTTGGTTGCATAGTCACCGGTGAGTTCCACTGCGTCGAGGCCAACCGTGCTGGCATCTTTGATAGCGGAGAGTTCGCCGATAAATGCAGCCTGGATAGCGACCTTGGTCAGCGTCTGAGCGTTGATGGTCTCACCAAACTCAAATTTGTAAGTAGCCTTACCTTCGCCGCTCGGGGAAAGGGAGCAGGAAGTCATGCTAAGACCCATAACAAGGGCAAGAGCAATTGCAAAAAACTTTTTCATTTTGATAATTAATTATTTGGGTTTGATAAAAGTCTATTTTCAAAGGCGCAAATATGCAAATTTTTTGCCAAAGATGTACCGCAAAACTCCAAAAAGCGCCATCAGGCGCTAGCGGAACGCGAGCAGCGCCGGCTTGTGGAATAGCAAGCGCGGAGCGGGGGGTCTGGGGCATTGCCCCAGTCAATACGAGTGCGGATGAAGGGACTCGAACCCTTACGCCTTTCGGCACCAGATCCTAAGTCTGGCTTGGCTACCAATTACAACACACCCGCAAAAAGCGCGGCGCTAGCCGCGCGCTTTGGCGATTGCCAGGAAGTCGTCTGCCTTGAGGGCAGCACCGCCAATCAGGCCACCGTCGATATCGGGGCACGCGAAGAGCTCTGCCGCGTTGGAGGGCTTGCAGCTGCCGCCGTAGAGGATGGTGGTCGCCTCGGCTTCCGCAATGCCGAAACGGTCGGCCAGGAAGTGGCGGATGAACGCATGGATCTCCTGTGCCTGCTCAGCCGTGGCGGTCACGCCGGTACCGATGGCCCAGACCGGTTCGTAAGCCACGATGATCCGGCGGAACTCTTCCGGCGTCAGGTCGAAGAGGACATCCTGGATCTGGGTTCCCACGACCACGAAGTGTTCGCCCGCATTGCGCTGATCCAGGTTTTCACCCACGCAGTAGATAACGTCGAGGCCTTCGGCCAGGGCGAGACGGATCTTTTTGATGAGTTTTTCAGCCGTTTCTCCGTAGTACTGACGGCGCTCGGAGTGGCCGAGAATGGTGTAGCGGCAACCCGCACTGCGGAGCATTGCAGCGGAAACTTCGCCCGTGTAGGCACCCTTCGGCTCATCGGCACAGTTCTGCGCGGAGAGCGCGATGGGCGAACCCTTGAGGGCTTCACCGACGGAGACCAGGTGGGTGAACGGCGGGGCTACGATCAGTTTAACCCCGGCGGGGATTTCAGCTTCGCGGGCAACGAGTTCCCGTGCCAGGTCCAGGCCTTCTGCCACGGTGGTGTTCATCTTCCAGTTTCCGGCTACAATCTTTTTTCTCATAGGTATATATTTTAAATGTTAGAAAATCAAAGCGATACCGCCACCGAAGCTGAAGCCCGGCTCCATATAGTACGGCACATACTGGTTCCGGCAGTTGAAGAGGTTGCTCAACTTGCCGTAGAGCGTGAAGTGACGGTTTACTACGTAATCGACCGTGAGGCCCAGGTTGTGGATCCACGGCGCGGTCCAGGCTCCGAAGGTGCTGCCGCTGACGGAGCTGCGGAAATCGTAGTCGAGCGACCCGATCACACGCTCCCGCCAGTTGTAACGGAAATAGAGCCGTCCGGTGGCGTTCGGCAGCTGGGTGACGGCCGGCTCGCCTGCCAGCGGGAAATAGTGATAGAAACGCAGCTCACCGCCCGTCGTGACGGTGGAGGATTTCCAGAAGGCGTCCAGTCCGCCCGTCAGGGTATTGGCGTTCAGGAAGCCCAGTTTGATTTCGGCGGGAGAATTATCTGAAGGAACCACCGGCTCGAACACGGGCCGCCCGCGCTCCATCACGAATCCGCCGGTCAGGTTCATCGCAAAGCGGCCGAAGACCACGCCTTCGAGCGCCAGGGTCAGATCCAGCGGACGGGATCCCATCAGCATGGGGGTATTGGGCGAAAGCAGCGGCACCTGGGCGGCCAGGAAGCCATAGTCGTTCAGGTCGAAGCCGCCGCCGATAATGGTGTGGATCCAGAGCGAACGGCGGACGATTTCGTAGCGGGCGTCAATGTCCGGGAAAACGTTGCTCAACGCATTGAGGTTGTTGCCGTCCGGCGCCTTGGTCGCCTTGGATTCCTGCAGGCCGAACCGGTTGCCAAACTTGACGCCGAACTTGCCTTCGAAACGGTTGCTGGAATACTCGTAGATGGGCGAGAAGGCCACCACCGCGGTCGTATAATCCTTGGCGCCTGAGTAATTGGCCAGGCGGATGGACATATCGATGTAGATGCGGTGGATATCGAAGGTCGTACCCACCCATCCGTTCAGCGAGAAAGCATCCTCGTTCACGGCGAGCCGGTCGGTCATCGCGCTGGTCAGGTAGGAGGAATGGCCGCGGTCGTACCGGAACCGGAAGTCGTAATAGAGGTTATTCTCGTTTTCCGTCGTGGAACGCAGGCCGGCTTTCACGCCCAGGTTGCCGTAGCCGTTGCGCGCGTTCTGACCGGACGAAGAGAGGGTGTAGCGGCTGTCATAATTATAGCTTACGCCGACGCCCGCTTCACCCGTGGCCCAGACGAACTTCATATCGGCGCTCACGTCGTTGTCGGAGTTCTGCATGGCCAGGTCCAGCCCTTTCACATCCTGCACACTTCCGAAGAAGGAGTTGTGGTGAAGTGCCATATTGAAATAGGTTCCCTTCTTCGTGGCCTTCTGCAGATGGACGTCCACCAGCGGCGCAATGGGCATCTGAAGACCGACCCTCGCATAGAGCAGCGGCAGGCGGATGGGATCCATCGGCTTGATGCGCAACGCATCGTACGGGGTGAATTCGTAGAGGTTGCCATAGGGCTTTTCAAAGATCGAATAGTCGGTCGTGTGGCCGAAACGGGCCAGCGTGTCGGAAACCTCCAGGGGCAGTACCGGTTTGTGGATCTCGCCCAGCCGGACGTCGTAGCTGCGGCTGACCTCGACCGTCGGGTCGAAGCCCTGCGCCGTCAGCGGAGCAGTGCAGGCCAGCAGCAGGCCCAGAATCATCAGCGCTCTTTTCATCCCTTGACCTCCTGTTTGATCAGTTTTTCAATACGCTCGCGGGCCTGGTCCAGCACATCGTCGTCGTCCGAAGAGGGCGTGTAACCGTCGAGTACGCTCCGCCAGGTGGCCTCTGCCTGCTCCAGATCGTCGCGGGCGGCGAATGCATCACCCAGAATGATAAAACTCCGGGCCAGCCAGTAGAGCTGGGGCGTGCCGGAATCGGAGAAGGCATAGACGCGGTTCTCCACGTCCACGAAGTCGCCGGCATTGAAGGCATCCAGCACCTGAAGGTAGTTGGCCTCGGCACCGTAAGCGTCTGATGAATCGCTCGAGAGGGCCTCCAGCAACGGCTTCGCCTGCAGGCGGTCGCCCTTGACCCGGTAGGATTTGGCCAGCATGTAGCGGGCCTCGCGCGCCATGGCGGTGGGAGCGGTTTCGTCGGCAAGCAGCAACTCGCCGTCTTTGATGGCGTCGTCGTATTTCTTTGCACGGAAATAAGCCCGAAGCCGGCCGAGGCGGGCATTCTGGCGCAGATTAGCATTGTCCGTATTCGCAATCAGGGAACTGTAGGCTGCGGCCGCACGGCTGTAGCGCTCGAGCTCCATGGAAATCCTGGCGTAAGCCACGGTGGCAGCCTCAGTAATCGCCTCATTGTCACCGCGCTTCATCGCCTTCATATAGGCATCGGTCGCAGCTTCCTTGCGGTTGGTGGCGCGCAGCGATTCGGCGAGCAGGAACCAAGCCCTGGTCGTATACGGTCCGTCCGGGTAGGCGGCAAGGAAGGACTGCAACGCGGACATCGCCGAGGTGTGGCGGCCGTTCTGGTGCAGCTGTTCGGCGGAGGCGAAGAGCATCTGCTCGCGTTCGTCCTCGCTCTTGATGTTGGACATGCCGATCTCGTCCAGCCAGGAGAGGAATACCTCCGGCTTGTTCAGGGTCTGGTAGATGCTCTCCATGCCGGAGATGGCGTCCTGCGCCTCCTGCGTGTGCGGACATTCGGAAACTACGGTCTTGTAGTAGTCGATGGCCTTGTCGAACTTGCCGGCGTTGGAGCTGATCATGGCCAGCTCGAGCAGCGACTTGGCGTAGTAGGAGCTGTCGGCCTTCATGCCCAGCAGCGTGAAGAAACACTCGCTGGCATCTTCGTTTTCGCCGCGCTGCACGTAGGTCCGGCCCAGTTCGAAGAGGGCCTGCGGATAGAGCGCGGCGTTGCGGTGGCGGCGGATCACGCTGCGCAGGATGGCGATCTTTTTGGCATCGTTGCCGGTCAGGCCGTAGGAGACGGCGCTCTGGTAAGCCGGATAGATGTCGCTCGAGGTGTTATATTTGGTATAGACCGTCTCATAGGCCTTGGCTGCGGCGGCGTAGTTGTTCTGCATGTAGTAGGAGTCGCCCAGACGGGTGCGCGCGTCGCGGTCGAACAGCTGGGATTCGGGCGTATCCAGGTATTCCGCAAAGCGTTTCTGTGCATCCGCGAACTTACCGTCCTTGAAGTGGCAGTAAGCCAGGTTGTAAAGGGTCAGTCCGCCCTGGCTGCCGCGACGGAAATCGGAACGGTCCAGCAGTTGGGTGTAAATGTTTGCCGCATCCTGGAAGCGGTTGTTCCGGTAGAAACACTCGGCCATCCAGTAGGAGGCCTGGTTGCCCAGGGCAGGATCGTATTTGGCATTGGCAAGCGAGGTTTCCAGCATCGGGATGGCGGAACGGTAGGCGCCCGCCTGGATCTGCTGCATGGCGCGCAGGTAGGAGGCCCGCTGCAGGTTTACGACCGTCTCGGGATCTTTCTTCACCACCTTGTCCAGCGCCTCGACCGCCGAAGCGTAGTCCTTGGCGCGCAGGTAGGAGGCGGCGATGTAGTTGTTGATGATATCGTCGCGGCCGCTCTTGGGATAGCGCTGCATGTACTGGTCGAACTGCGAAATGTCCGAGTTGACGTCGAACGAAAGCTTCGCGTAGTTGAAGAGAGCGTCTTCCTGGATGGCCGGGTCGAAGTCGAGCGCGGCGGCCGACTGGAAAGCGGTCATCGCGGCAATCTGGTTGCGCTGGTTCAGGTAGCAGTTGGCCAGGTGATACCACGCGTTCTGCGAGAGGGAATCCGGCACGGTCACCACCTTCTCGAACGATTCGGCTGCGGCCTTGTAGGATTTGAGGTCGTAGGAGAGGATGCCCGAGAAGTAGTAGTCCTTGCGCGAGAGTTTTGCGCCGGAATTCCGGTAGACCTCCAGGTAGTGGCTCGCCTCCTCGTTGCGGTTGAGCGAGAAGAGCGCCTCGGCCACGATGCGGGCCAGGTTCGGCTTCAGATCGGCTCCGACCTCGTCGATGATGGTCGGTCCCACCTCGGCCACATAGGCGTTGTCGCCCCGCATGAACTTGGACTCCACGCAGTAGTAGGTGGACATCACGCGGAAGCGCGAATCACCCGCCGCGCGGCGGAAGAGGTCGAAGGCGGTATCGAACTCCTTGTCCATGTAGCGCACATAGGCAAGGTAGTAGATGCTGGGGTAGGTGTAGATGGAGAGCGGCTCCTTGATGATGCTCTCGTAGCCGGCCGCGGCCTTGTCGTTGTGGCCGGTGCGCATGTCGCAGAAGGAGCGCTTGAATTCGAATTCGGTGCGCCACTCGCTGTAGAGATAGTGCTTGTTGATGTCCTCGAAGTATTCGTGGGCCTTCTCGTATTCACCGCGGTCGAAGAAGCGGGACGCGAGCGCGTAGCGGACCATCGAGAGTTCCGGGGCGGTAGGATAGTTCTCCGCAAAAACCTTCGCCATCCACTCCGCGTTGATGCGGTCCATCGCGATCGCGCAGAGTACCCGGTAGGCCTCCAGTTCGGAACGGCGCAGGGCGTAGGTACTGCCGATGGCGGCAGAGAGTTCGCCGAAGGCCTGTTCTGCAGCCGCATAGGCACCGCTGTTATAGAGCATTCGGGCCGATTCGAGCCGCTCGCGGAAATCCGCTCCGTCGGGTTCGACCGCACGGAGGGGAGCCGCCAGCAGAATCAGCAGGGAGAGGGGAATGAGATATCTCTGTAAGCGGTTCATGGTCCCGAAATTTCTAAACAACAAATATACGAATTATTTTTCGTAAATTTGTGAATCAAACCGGGCGCCTATGGAAAATGCAAATACCCTGCCGATCATCGATTTCGAAGAGGTCGATATTTCCAACGGAGAACTGACTGTGATCGAATCACTTTCCCTCACGGTAAACGAGGGCGAATTCCTCTACATCACCGGCAAGGTGGGCAGTGGAAAGACCTCGATTGTCCGCGCCCTGATCGGCGAAAACCCCGTCAGCGGCAAGCGGGCAGAGGTTGCCGGATTCGACCTGCTGCACCTGCGCAAGCGGCAGATTCCCTATCTGCGGCGCGAAATAGGAATTGTTTTCCAGGATTTCCAGCTGCTGATGGACCGCAGCGTGGAAGACAACCTCCGGTTCGTGCTGGAGGCCACCGGCTGGCGCAGCAAGGCCACCATCGATACCCGCATCGAGGAGGTGCTGCACGCCGTCGGCTTGACCAACAAGGCGCACAAGATGCCGCACCAGCTCTCCGGCGGCGAACAGCAGCGCATCGCCATCGCCCGCGCGCTCCTCAACCGCCCGCGCATCCTGCTGGCCGACGAGCCCACCGGCAACCTCGACGTCGACACCACCCACAGCATCATGGACCTGCTCTGGTCCATCAACGCCAAGGAGGGAACCGCCATCCTGATGGTCACCCACAACCGCTCTATCCTGAGTGAATATCCGGGCAAAGTGCTGGTCTGCGAAGACAGCGTCTGCCGCGAAATCTTCCATGAAGAATAAGAAATACGCCGCCATACTCGACTGGTTCGGCGCCAACCGGCCCGTTGCCGAAAGCGAACTGCGCTTCCGCAATCCGTATGAACTGCTGGTCTGCGTGATGCTCTCCGCCCAGTGCACCGACAAACGGATCAACCTGGTCACCCCTGCCCTCTTCGAGCGTTTCCCCTCCGCTTCCGTGATGGCTGAAGCCCCGGTGGAGGAGATTCTGGAGTATATCAAATCGGTTTCCTACCCCAACAGCAAAGCCGCGCACCTCAAGGGAATGGCGGAGAAGCTGGTGCGCGACTTCGGAGGCAACGTGCCGGACGACCGCGAGGCGCTCCAGACCCTGCCGGGCGTGGGCCGCAAGACCGCCAATGTGGTTACTTCCGTGCTGTGGGACGCACCGGTAATTGCCGTCGATACTCACGTTTTTCGCGTGGCGCGGCGGCTCGGTCTCTCAAAAGGCAAAGATGTGCGCGCGGTGGAAGAGGACCTGACGGCGAACATTCCGCCGGAGATTCGCCCGAAAGCGCACCACTGGCTGCTGCTGCACGGCCGCTACACCTGCACCGCCCAGCGGCCCAAGTGCGCGGAGTGCGGCCTCACCCCCTGGTGCGACGCCTTCAAAAAAGGAATCCTTACAGTTTAAAGCGGACGGTGGTCTCGTAATCGTTCCAGTTGCGGAGGGCCAGCGTGATATTCTGCTGGTCGTAGACGTTGCTGTACTGCGTATCCTCCACCATTCCCGTCTCCCAGACCAGGTCTTTCCAGTGGACCAGCGCCAGGCACTCCTGCGCCTCTTCAAAGGTCAGCACGCCGCCCCGCTCTTTCAGGTATGCGCCGGCCGTCTCGTAACGCCACCAGCTGCGGCTGTGGGTATTGCCGACTGCCGGATCCGGCGTGGTGGTGTAGTACTTGGGCGAAAGAAGGTGGTTGGTGACGAGCATCGAATTCTCGCCTTCCGGTTTGGTGACGATCATTGTTTTCCAGCCGTCGTCCTTGTCGAATTCAATCACGGCCGCATCGCCGTAGGCGTCAGCTACCATATAATGATAGCCCGCGCCCACCGTGGCGTCGTGGCGGATATCCAGCGTGGCAACCAGGTCCAGCGCCTCCTGCACCGTGGCACAGCGGTCCAGGAAGAGGCGCATGATGATGGTCGTACCCACTTTGTGCTTGCCGCTCTCCTGCATTGAGCACTGGTGCGGCAGCGCCATGATGGAGGTGCAGAGGCCTTTCTCGTTGATGCCGTCTACCGGAGCGTAGATGGAAGCCAGGCAATTGACCTTCTGGGCCAGCTTGGCGGGCAGTTTGTCCAGGCCATAGCCGAAGTGTGACATGTCGCTGACGGCAATGGAGGCATAGCCGTTCTTCGGGCGCGAGACGGTCACCATGGTCGGATTCTTGAAATAGTCGTAGTTGCGGCCGTACCAATAGCCTTCGCCGTCCGCCTTGGCGGCCTGGAAGCTGGTGCAGTTGAAGACGGCCATATCCTCGCCTTCGGAGGCCACCTGCGAGCTTTTGAGCTTGATGGGAATACCCTTGCCGATCCGGGCCACGACGTAGTCGAGCAACTTGGCGTTGCTGTCGATGTCTTTCGAAATGAGGTCGTCCAGGTCGTATGCGGCTTTGTACTGCATTTCATAGAGGTAGGGGTTGTCCCCGACCTGATGGATCGTACGGAGCGTACGGATCTCGCCGCCCCAGATGCAGGCGATGGCCAGGCAGATTGCTGCCAGCACACCGACAATCCAAAGAAGAACTTTTTTCATTACAGTTATTTTTTCAAGATTACAAAATGGACTTCACGCGCCCGTTCATGCGAATGGTCGTGACTGTCCTTATTGGGGATATTGTCGCAGGGATAGTTGACCACGTGGGTATCGGGGTCGCCTTCCCCTTTGACACAGAGAGTCGCTGATCCGCCGCCGTCCATGTTGATGGCATACTGCGGATTGAAGTACCTGACCAGGAAGCGGGTAAGTTCCCGGGCCGACATTCCCGAACTGTAATTGGTCCGGCCGTCGACCACAAGCATGATGAAATGGTTGTTTTCCGTCAGGGCGACGGCAGTACGGGGATGCCGTACACGCTGGTGCCGGTTCGGATCTTCGCCGTTCAGGGCGTTCACCTGCCGGTCAGTCAGCGTATAATCGCAAAAATATTCGCCCACCGGCTCATAATTGTCAATCAGCATCGGCGCGCTGGAGACCAGATACGGATAACTATTATCAATGGTCGTGTAATAGATTCGCTGTTGGGAAACGACCTCTTCGTACGTCTTGCCCCGGCTGTCGGATATCTTTCCGTTTCGATTGGGCGAGCCCGCGAAAAAGATGCCGAGATCCCGTTCGCCGTCGGAAGTGAATGCAGCCTCGCTCTTCCAGTTGGGCACGTCCGTATTGCCGATCACGGTTTTCTGTATCCGGGAGTATGTTGCCCCGTCTACCCGTATAAAGATGGAAGGGACCTCATAGTTGGCATTCATCGTCGCAATGGTATTGTCGTTCTGCCTGAATGCTTCGGAAACGGTGGCGAGAGGTTTCGTATAAAGCAGTTTTACCTGATACTGGGTCTTGGACAGGTCCAGATCCACGGCAAAGACCTCTTCCCGCTGGCCGGAGATGGTGTCGTTCCCGGAAAAAGAGTAATAAACCACGCCGTCGTCGATGGTCTTGGAGGTCCATCCGTCGCCGGAGGGAGTGACCTGCGGCGGCAGTTCCGGGACGACATCGCCCCCACCCCCTCCGCAGCCTTGCAGCATCAGGGACAGGAGCGCTGTCAAAACAAACAGTTTCTGAAGTTTCATCGCTGTTCAGGTCTGTTGACAGTGCGAAGATAAGGATTTTTCCCCAATAGCCATTCGGCGTAGCAGGTGGTCCAGAGATTGGAGAAATGCTTCGACAATTGCGGTATCGCTTTTCGGCAAACCCCAATCAAATGGCCCGGGTATGCGGACTCTCCTACGAAGAGGTCTCGGAGTTGTTGGACCAATATTGATTGTCCCTCTTTTGTGGAACCACCGTGCATAGTGGCCCAAGCCGTGGACCACTATGCGCATTATACCCCCAAAAGCGTAGATAGTGGTCCAGCACTTGGACCACTATGCACACCTCGAACTATTTCTGGCGGAGGCGGGAGGGAAGCAGGTGCTTCCAGCCTTCGGAGGCGGAGTCGGGCGCGGAAGTCTTGCGGGACTTGGGGAAGGAGATGGACTCGGGCGGAAGGACGCGCGTATAGCCGCCGGCCTCCAGCCCTTTCACGGCGCTGGCGTAGCCGCGGCGGAACAGTTCTTCCAACTTGGACATATCGTAGACCGAACAGCCCTTCGTGTCCAGATCGATAAAGAGATCCGCCAGGCGGGCGTCGGCCGCTACGTTCGAGCGCATCATCATGGCGTAAGAGCGCATGGCCACCGCAATCAGGTTGTTCCGGTAGGGTTCCTCCTCGATGGGATTCAGGCTGAAGGCTATCACCTTCTGACACTGCTTGCGGATGGCCGGTACAGGCAGATTCTGCACCGCCCCGCCGTCCACGAAGTGCGAGCCGCCGATCGCCATCGGATAGAAGATGATGGGGATGGAACAGGAGGCCGTGACGCGCGGAGCGATTTCGCCGCGCGAGAATATCCTGGCCTGGCCGCGCTCCACCTCGGAGGCCACCACGCAGACCGGAATCGAAAGTTCTTCGAACTTCTGGACGGGCAGTGTCTTGCGCAGATGCTCCACCAGCGGTTTGGAGTCGAACAGTCCGCCTTTGGGCAGCGCGGGCGCAACGATATCCTTGAAGAAATTCATCCCAAGGAACTGTTTCAGAATCTCCACGGGTTCCAGGCCCGCCGCATAATAAACCGCTACCAGCGATCCGGCACTGGTCCCGGCCATGATATCTGGCTTCAGCCCGAACTCTTTCAGGGCCTGAAGCGCCCCGCAATGCGCTGCAGCCTTGGCTCCGCCGCCGCTGAACGCAACTCCCAATGAGTATTTTTCTGCCATACACAATCTTGTAGAACTGCACAAAAATAGCAGAAATCGGCCGATTTTTTGCAACCTTTCAGCGCCGAGTGCCGTCTAACAGCCAAAAATAAAGAATCGACAATGAAAAAACTCTTATACCTTATTCCCGCTTTTCTGCTTTTCGCAATCACGCCACTGTTCGCCGCACGCCAGACGCTTGTTCCGGTAGAAGGCTCAGTCACAGATAATTCCGGCAATCCGCTCGGCTTTGCCACGGTGGCGCTGATGACGCCTGACAGTACCCTGATTGCCGGCACGGCAGCCGATGAAAACGGTTATTACCTTCTCAATGCACCCGCGGGCGACTGGACTCTCTTCGTCTCCCTGATCGGATATAGCGACAAGAGCATCGATGTTTCCGTCCGCGCGCCGCGCACCGAACTTCCTCCCGTTGTTCTGGAAGAGGATGCACAACTGCTGGAAAGTGCGCGCGTTACCGCCAAGACGCCCATGATGGAGGTCAAGATAGACAAACTGGTGATGAACGTTTCGCAGAGCGCCATTGCGCAGACTTCCAATGGTTTGGACCTGCTCAAGAAAGCCCCGGGCGTGGTGATTGACAAAGACGGGAACATTACCCTTAATGGCAAGCCGGTAGCTGTCTGGATGGACGGACGCCCTTCGCACATGGACGGCAAGGCGCTGGAGGCATTCCTGCGCAGTACCGACGGCGGAAGCATCGACCGGATTGAACTGATGGAACACCCTTCAGCCAAATACGATGCGGAAGGGTCGGGCGGCATCATCAACATCCGCACCAAGCGGAACATGCTCGCCGGCCTTCACGGAACGGTAGGGGCGAACCTGGGTGCCATGTACTTCAGCGAGCATGACCTGCTGGCTGTAGACAACAACGAATGGGCGAATCTTTCGTGGCGGACGGCCAAAAACAACACTTTTTTCAACCTCTCGCACGGCAAAGATGCCTACGATATCGCAATCGACGTCGATACGAAGACCGAGACTCCGGCAGGCCTTCTAGCCCAGCAGTCCCACTCTTTCCATAATATGGGAAGCCGCAGTACCTCGATTACGCTGGGGAACGACTGGTTCGCGGATTCCCGCAACACTTTCGGCTTCATCGTCCGCCTGCCCTGGTTCGCAGAGCGCACCAACAGCGCCCGTCCCGACAACGTTTCCTCGCTTTTCCTGGATGGCGTTGAGCTCCAGCGGGATGAATCTGAAATCTCAAACGATTCGCGTCGCAGGCAGATTTCCGGCAACCTCAACTATACCCACATCTTCGACGAGTCCCGCGCTTCGGAACTCACCGTCAACGTGGATGCCTACCGCTATTACGGCAAATCCGCCAACAATCAGGCGATCTGGACCCAGCCGGCCGGGACTGCAGCCTGGACGGAATCCGGCCGCCAGATTCTCGGAGACAATCTGCTGGATATTCTCTCGGCAAAGGCTGACTACCAGAGCGTACTATGGGGAACGACGATGTTTGAAGCCGGTGCCAAGTGGGCCCGTTCCTCTACTGCGAGCGATACCCGCCGGATTGAAACCGGCGCCGCTCCGATGGATGCGATGACCTCCTTTACTTATTTGGAGCATATCGGTGCTGCTTACTTCGACTTCGCACGCCAGTTCGGTCCGCACTGGAGCGTCAAGGCCGGCCTGCGCGCCGAGTATACCTGGACCTTCGGCGACTGGATTACGGCCAATGACCAGACGCGGCGTCACTACCTGAACTGGTTCCCATCGGTTTTCGTAGGCTGGAATCCTGCCGAGGGCCGGAACTACGCCTTCTCTTACACGCGCCGTATCCAAAGACCCGGCTATTGGACGCTTAACCCGGTGGAAGACTATGTAGACGCCCACACCAGCACGGTGGGCAACCCGGACCTGTTGCCTTCCTTCGCTCATTCACTGGGGCTTCAGGCTGCCTTCGGCCGACATTTCTCCCTGATGGCCTCCTGGGAGTACGCCACCCAGGTCGCTACGCAGGTGCCCGCTTTCGACGGCTCAGGCAATCAGCGTCTGGTGTGGGATAACTTCGGCCGCACCCATCAGGTCGTGCTGGGAGCCAACATCATTGCGCTCCCGATAACCTCCTGGCTCGACTGGACCTGCTTTGTGGCTGGTGCATATCTGAACAACGTCTCCGATGACACTTCCTACCGCCAGTCCAATTTCGCCGGTATGTTGAACACTTCGCTGACCTTCTCGCTGCCCGCTGACTGGAAAGTGGAGTGGGACGCATCCGCGCGGACGCCGCTGGCCTATTCCTATATGATGCTTCACTCGACTTTTTCCTCCGATATCGCAGCGAACAAGAGCTTTTTCGACGGAGCCCTGACGCTGAACTTCGCGTTCAACGATATTTTCCGCACCAGCATCCAGAACCTTGACGTATATGACCCGGCTACCGGGAAGCCGATTTCTTACTTCGGCCAGCAGTATCTGCTGCAGCGCGTGAAGGTCGGCCTCACCTGGCGGTTCGGCAAGTCCAGTTCCACCCGCCGACGCAACGTGGGCGATCTGGAAGAGGCTTCCCGTGCAGGGGGCGGCAGCGGGATTGGGCGGTAATCGCTCCCTGATCGTGCACCAAGTCTTCAAGTGTAACAGGTAATCCAAACAGGGGACCACCTGTTACACTTATATGGGTAAATCGTAGCAGGTGGGCCTAACAGTGACCCACCTGCTACGCATTCACTCCGGGATTTGCCAGCCTGCGGCTGACACATCCCTGTCCGCTGCGCGGGGCAGTGCAAATTAAAGAATTGGAGGCCCGACCTCCGGTCGGTTTTTGAGAAGTGAGGCCGTCTGGAAAGCTAGCTTTCCGAGCGGCCTCAAATCTCAAAAAAAGCCGCGCGACCATGTCGCGCAGCCTCCAATTCTTTAATTTGCGGAAGGTAAGGGATTCGAACCCCTGAGACGTTGCCGCCTAACGGTTTTCAAGACCGCCGCCATAGACCACTCGGCCAACCTTCCCTTTTGGGAGGGCAAAGATAGGAAATCGCGCGCGACGCGCAAAATTATTTGGCTGAGGCCTCTGTTTCGGGCTTTTTGCCGAAGAAGCGCCAGTGGAAGATCAGCAGGTAGATGGCGCCGACAGTGATGCAGGAGTCGGCAAAATTGAAGATGGGGCGGAAGAAAATGATGTGCTGTCCACCCCAGATGGGGAACCAGGAGGGCAGGTCGGTGTCGATGATGGGGAAGTAGAACATATCTACCACCTTGCCGAAGAGAAAGCTTTCGTAGCCGCCCCCGGCGGGGAACATCGTAGCTACCTGCGTAGCCGTGCTCTGTGAAAAGATCAGTCCGTAGAACAAGGAATCGATAATGTTGCCCAGGGCACCGCACAGGATGGCGGCCAGGCCGACCAGCACCCCCATCGGGGTGGCCGGACGCTTGAGCAACTTGCGGATGTAGAGGAAAATGAAAACGACCAGAGCGACGCGGAGGACACTGAGCAACAGTTTGCCGAAGGTGGCGCCGAACTGCATTCCGAAGGCCATCCCGTTGTTTTCGACGAAATAGATCTGGAACCAGTCGCCGAAAACATGAATACTCTGCCCGAGCGTCATGTTGGTCTTGACCAGAATCTTGATGACCTGATCAATAACCAGCAGAAGGACGACAAGCAGAGTGATCTTCGTTCCGCGGGAGAGCTTCATCGGGCGGGAAGATTATTTGTATCCCTGCTCCTTGGCTTCGACGCTGAGTGTAGCGTGCGGAACCAGGCGGAGACGCTCCTTGGGAATCAGTTTACCGGTAGCGCGGCAGATGCCGTAGGTCTTGTTCTCGATGCGGCCGAGCGCAGCTTCGAGATTCTGGATCAGTTTGTACTGACGGGAAGCCAGCTGGCCGATCTCCTCTTTGGAGAGAGAAGATGCGCCCTCTTCGAGCACCTTGAAGGTAGGGGAAGTATCCTCGGTGTCGTTGCTGGTGCTATGATTGACCATCCCCTTGAGCATGTCATACTCTTTGCGGGCGGCGTCGAGCTTTTCAAGAATCAGGGCCTTGAACTCCTGGAGTTCTTCATCGCTGTAGCGAACCTTTTCGGCGGTTGTAACTTTCTTTGCCATAATTCCTCGTTCGTTTTAGTTCTTACAAAGCTAATAATTAATTCTCAAACATCCTATACTCTGGCGACGGAAATCTTGAGCGTACCTTCGTCCCATTCCACCTCCGTTCCGGTGAAGTCTGCCGCCGGGGCAAAGGAGAGGGATTGGGTAAGGGTCTGCTCGCAGAGATAGCTGCCGTATGCGGCGAGTGCATCCTCGATTGCCGGATCGGAAGCGATCACCACGGAGATCCGGTCGGTCACTTCAAATCCGCTCTCCTTGCGGAGATTCTGGATGCGGTTGATCAGTTCGCGGGCGATGCCTTCGCGGCGCAGGTCGTCGGTGAGCGTCACGTCGAGCGCGACGGTCAGGCGGCCTTCGGATGCGACGAGCCAGCCCGGCATGTCCTCGGAGTGAATATCGTAGTCCGCCGTCTCCAGTGCGACAGGGCCGGAGGGCAGTTCAAGGGTGTAGTCCCCTGCCCGCTCAATCGCGCTGATCGTAGCCTGGTCCATGGCGGCGAATGCGGCGGCAATCTCTTTCATCTGCTTGCCGTAGCGCTTGCCCAGGGTCTTGAAGTTCGGCTTGATCTTCTTGGTAATCAAGCCCGTGGTATCGCGGATAAATTCCGCTTCCTTGACGTTGACCTCCGTCAGGATCAACTGCTTGACCTTTTCAATCTGGGTCTGCAGCGAAGCATCGATCACCGGGATGATGATCTTTGCCAGCGGCTGGCGGACCTTGATGTTGACCTTGCGGCGAAGTGCCAGCACCATCGAGGTGGCCTGTTGTGCGAGGGCCATCCTTTCCTCGAGAGCGTTGTCGATTTCGGATTCGCAGAATTCCGGAATCCGTTCGAAATGCACGGACTCCGCACCGGGAACCAGGTCGCACCAGAGACGTTCCATGTAGAAGGGAGCGATCGGGGCTGCGAGCAGCGCAACGGTCCGCAGGGCACGGTATAGGGTCTGGTAAGCCACCAGCTTGTCGCGGGTCAGACCGCCGCCCCAGAAGCGCTTGCGGTTGAGCCGGACATACCAGTTGGAGAGGTCGTCGCAGACGAAATCCTGGATAAGACGGCCGGCCAGCGTGATGTCGTAATCGGCGTAAGCGGCGTCCACCTTCTTTACGAGCGAATTGAGCAGCGAAACCAGCCAGCGGTCGATTTCCTGACGCTCGGAAGGATCGGCCTGCGGTGCAGCCGGATCGAATCCGTCCACGTTCGCATAGAGTGCAAAGAAGGAGTAGGTATTGTAGAGCGTACCGAAGAACTTGCGCTGGATCTCGCTCACGCCCGCCTCGTCGAACTTGAGGTTGTCCCAGGGCTGGGCGTTGGTGAGCATGTACCAGCGAAGCGCGTCGGCGCCGTAGGTGTCGATAATCTTGAAGGGGTCAACGGCGTTGCCCAGGCGCTTGGACATCTTGTTGCCCTCTTTGTCGAGCACCAGGCCGTTGGAGATGACCGTCTTGTAGGCGCAGGTGTCGGAGACCATCGTATGGACGGCATGCAGCGTGTAGAACCAGCCGCGGGTCTGATCCACGCCCTCGGCGATAAAGTCGGCCGTCTGGCCGAAGTTGGGCTTGCCCAGTTCGGAGAGCCCTTCCTGGGCGTACGGCATGGCGCCGGAGTCGAACCAGACGTCGATCAGGTCGCTCTCGCGGACCATCTTGCGGCCGTCTTCGGAAACCAGATAGATGTTGTCGACGTAGGGGCGGTGCAGGTCCACGCGGTCGTAGTTCGCTTTGGAGAAGTCGCCCGGGACGAAACCGGCCTTGCGGAGCGGATTCTCAGCCATCACGCCGGCGGCCACGGAGCGTTCGATCTCAGCGTAAAGCTCTTCGAGCGAACCGATGCACTTCTCCTGTTTGCCGTCCTCCGTGCGCCAGATGGGCAGCGGAGTGCCCCAGTAGCGGCTGCGGGAGAGGTTCCAGTCCTGGATATTTTCGAGCCATTTGCCGAAACGGCCGGTACCGGTGGATTCGGGCTTCCAGTTGATGGTCTTGTTCAAGTCGAACATCCGCTGTTGCACGGCCGTGGTGCGGATGAACCACGAATCGAGCGGATAGTAGAGCACCGGTTTGTCGGTACGCCAGCAGTGCGGATAGTTGTGAACGTGTTTTTCGATACGGAACGCGATACCCTGCTGCTTGAGCTCCATGCAGATGTCGATATCGAGCGTGGGAGCGTCCGGGGCCAGCGTATCGTCGTAGGCGTTCTTCACGAAACGGCCGGCGAAGGGGCCGTACGCGGCCGCATCCACCCGTTCTGCGACGAACTTCGGATCGAGGTCTTCTATCCGGTAGAGCTTGCCGGTGCGGTCCACCATAGCCTGGCGGTTGCCGGCGCGGTCAATTACCTGCATCGGCGCGATGCCGGCGGCCTTGGCCACCTTGTCGTCGTCCGCACCGAAGGTCGGGGCGATGTGGACGATACCCGTACCGTCTTCCGTGGTGACATAGTCGCCGGGGATGACGCGGAAAGCGTCGCCTTCGGGTTTCATCCAGGGGATCAGCTGCTTGTAGCGGATGCCCACCAGCGCGGTACCCTTGACGGGCGTGCCGACCCGGGTACCCGGATTCTTATCGTTGAAATGGGCGTCGAAGAGCGGTGCAGCCACAACATAGCGGGCAGGCGCCTTGGAGTAGGGATTGACGCCGTCCACCATCACGTAATCGATGTTCGGGCCCACGCAGAGCGCGGTGTTGGACGGCAGGGTCCAGGGGGTCGTGGTCCAGGCCAGGATGTAAACCGGGCGGTCGGCCCCTTCGAAGAGGAACTCCGAAGCGGCGTCGCGAATCACCTCGAACTGCACGGTGACGGTGGTGTCTTTCACGTCACGGTAGCAGCCCGGCTGGTTCAGCTCGTGCGAGCTCAGTCCCGTGCCGGCGGCCGGTGAATAAGGCTGGATGGAATAACCCTTGTAGAGATAACCCTTGTCGTAAATCTTCTTGAGCAGATACCAGAGCGTCTCGATATAGTGGTTGTCGTAGGTGATGTACGGACGGTCGGTATCAACCCAGTAACCGATCTTTTCCGTCAGCGAGACCCATTCGGAGGTGTATTTCATCACCTCTTCACGGCAGGTGCGGTTGTACTCCTCCACCGAAATCTTCTTGCCGATGTCTTCCTTGGTGATGCCGAGTTTCTTCTCGACGCCGAGTTCCACGGGCAGGCCGTGGGTGTCCCAGCCGGCACGGCGATCCACGAAATAGCCCTTCTGCGCCTTGTAACGGCAGACAGCGTCCTTGATGGAACGCGCCATCACGTGGTGGATGCCCGGCATGCCGTTCGCGGAGGGCGGGCCCTCGAAGAAGACGAATGCCGGCGCGCCTTCGCGCAGCTTCATCGACGTGCGGAAGGTATCTTTCGCCTTCCACCCGGAAAGGACCTCGCGGTTGACCGCCACCAGATCCAGTTTTTTGTACTCGGGAAAACTCATATCGGTCGGGTTACTGGTTTTGCAAATAATAACCTGCAAAGATAGTATTTCTCACTTGAAACACAAGCCGGACGCCCCGGGACAACGGTCGATTTTTGCGATTTTTCATTTTTCTAAAAAAATGATGCGTTTTTCAAAAAAGTGCATTTTGACCAAAATAAGGGGGTCCTGCCGAAATTGTCCGGGATGGTAACCACCCTGCCGAAAGTGTGTTTTTCTTTGCGGTGAAAACGCTCCGAGCCATGACAAGCGACCGCAACCTTCTCCCCCTCGCCGACCTCCGGGTCACGGCCGACGGACTCGCCCCGCAACTGGGGCGCGCCGCCAGGGGATGCTACACGCTGCTGCTGGTGCTGCTTGGTTTCCTGGTCACGCTGGCGTTTGCCATATATCTGTAGAGCCATGAGAACCGCCATCAAACAACACGACCTCTCTGACTGCGGCGCCGCCGCGCTCTGTTCCGTCGCCCGGTATTTCGGACGGGATATTCCCCTGACCGTGATCCGCGAGGCTTCGGGTACGGACCGCACCGGCACCACGGTCAAAGGGCTGATCGATGCCTGCCGTGCGCTGGGCTTTATCGGGCAGGGTTACCGGTCGCCAGAACGGGACACGGCCCCGCTCCGCAAACTGCGCACCCCGGCGATTCTCCACACGGTCAAGAAGAACGGCGACCTGCACTACCTGGTCCTTTACCGGGCGGGGAAGCGGCGGGTCCGGGTGATGGACCCCGCACTCGGGCGTCACCGTTCGCTCTCCTACGAGGCGCTCCAGCGCATTTGGAGCGGCTATCTGGTTGTCATATCCCCGGATCCCGGCAGCAATACATCCCACCTGTCCGCTTCGGACACTTCTCACTCGTCCCAATACTTTCATCTATTATCTTGCGTAAAACAGGACTATCTACGGTCCCTGCCGGGATCCTTCTTATGTGTAATCGCGGGCATCGCGACTTCGCTCTTCCTGCAGCATATCGTCGATGTCGTCCTACCGGGCGGAAATGTCCGGGAACTGGCGGAAGTTTCGATCCTTCTCGCCCTGATCCTGGTCTGCTCCGCCCTTGTCGGTTACGGCAGTTCCATCTTCTCTCTCCGGGCGGGCGTACGGATGGACGGAACGCTGATTCTCAACTATCTCCGGCATCTCTTCAACCTGCCGGTAGGCTTCTTCCAGCGGCGGGGCGCGGGCGAACTCAACGCCCGGATTACGGACGCTTTCAAGGTCCGCAGCCTGCTGACCGAAGGGCTTACCGGTATGACGACCGGTGCGCTTCTGCTGATCGGATCATTTGCGCTGATGTTCACCTTCTGGTGGAAACTGGCCCTGATGACGATGGCGTTCGTGCCGATCTATATCGGCCTCTACGTAGTCGCCAGCCGGATTACCCGCAAACGCAACCGGTCGCTGCTGGAGAGCGCCGCCGAATTCGAACGCAATTCCATCGAGAGCATCTCCGCCATCCGGACCGTGAAGTATTTCGGCCGCGGAAACACGGGATACGGCAACCTGCAGCACGCCTTCGCCAATATGAACTGGAACATGTACCGGACCGGGCGCAGTCTCGGGCGGTTTTCGCTCTCGGCCGACCTACTCGCCAAGCTGATGACCCTTTCGCTCCTGAGCATCGGTTCGCTCTATGTATTCCGGGGCGACCTGACCACCGGCGAACTGGTATCGTTCTACGCCCTTTCTGCCTGGTTCGCTACCCCGCTGGGCGAACTGGTTGCAATCTGCAACCGCATCAACGAATCCAATATCTCGCTGGAACGGTTGCAGGACATCACGCTGCTCGAAGGGGAACCGGAGGGCGGGCTCGAGACGCCGCCGGGCGAATCGTGGGAACTCTCTTTCCGCGACGTGACCTTCGCCTACCCGGGCTGCAACCCGCTGCTGGAGCATTTCAGCGCCACTTTTCCGAAGGGGACGCTGACCGCCGTCACGGGAGAAAGCGGATGCGGAAAAAGCACGCTCGCGGCCCTGCTGATGCGGGACTATCCGATCGGAGGCGGGCATATCATGCTGGGCGAAACCGACATCGCGCTGATAGACCTGCAGCGCTGGCGGGAATATATATCGATCGTACCCCAGGAAACGGGGCTGCTGAGCTGCTCCATCCTGGACAATATAACCGGAGGGGAAAAGGAGCCCGACTTGCGGAAAGTAGGAAAGATACTTGAAGAATTGCAGATGGGCGGATTCATCGCCTCGCTTCCGATGGGTATCCTGACCCCTGCCGGTGAACACGGAAGTCTGCTTTCGGGCGGACAGAAACAGCGGATTGCACTGGCGCGAGCCCTCTACAGGGATCCCCGGATCCTGATCCTGGACGAGGCGACGGCCGCGCTGGATACGGGTTCGCAACAGTGCATCCTCCGCAAGGCGGCCGCGCTGCGGGATGAAGGGAAAACCGTCATTATGATTACCCACCGCAAAGACAATATCGCCGTTGCGGACCGGGTGTTGGAGATGGGTCACGGAATGACCATGAAAGAATGAGTGCGCGCTCAAAGGGCCGTTTCCGCACGCCCGTCTTGAAGTTGCGGATAACCTAAATTAGTCGTATTATGGAAGAAAACTTGTTGCTGGAAACAGGGTTGCGGGAGATGGATTCTTCCGAACTCATCCTGCGAGGCGGAGCGTCGGGCATCTGGGCCGACATCTTCACCAAGGCCAAATCGCTGATCAACTTCATCGCCGATTACATCCCGAAGCTCGTCAAGGGCTTTATCGATGGTTTTTCACTTAAAATCTTTTAGGAGGGCATGTCATGAAACAGTATTACACTCAGCTCGCGCTGATGCCGATGGGTGCAGACGAGCTTTGCGCCGTACGCGGCGGTATCGATAAGCATGCACAGGAGGCCCTTTGGATGGTCGGCTACGTGGTAGGCATCATCGCAAAGGTCTTCGCATCGATCTTCAGCCTGATCAAAGGATTTTAAAACCGAACCGCTATGCCTTTGGGATTCGTTCTGGCGGTTCTGGTGACCGCCGTCCCCGAATGGACGCTGGAAAGCTGCATCGAGCGCGGCCTGCAGGAAGGCGTCGGACTGCACCGGCAGGAGCTGTTGCTCCGCCAGCGGCGCAGTGACGAACGTCTCGCCCTGCTGGACGGTCTGCCGGAAATCACCCTGCGCACGGGGTGCGACTTTGGTTGGGGCCGCACCGTGGATATGCAGGAACTGACGATCGTAGACCACCGTCTCAATGTATCGAACAGCTGGTCCGTGGGGGCCTCCCTCTCTTCTTCCCGCGTGGCGTCTACCCTGCTGGAGAAACGCGACAGGCGTTTCCTCCGGGAGGAAGCGGCCGACGGGCGGGAGGAGATGGAGACCGGACTGAAAATCGCCATTACCGAAGCCTACCTGGAACTGCTGCTGGCCGACAAAAACTATGAAAATGCCTGCGCCGGTTACGAGAGCATTCAAGCCCAACGGGAAAGGACCGAAAAAGAGGTCCTCTCCGGGCGTCTCTCGTACCGGTCGCTGGCGGAAATCGAAGCCCAGAGCGCCACAGAAAAGGCATCGGTGGCCAGTGCCCGGGGGAACCGGCGCACCGCCGCCATGAACTTGTCCCGTTACTTGAATCTGTCGCCGGAGGAGGATCTCACCGTTGCCCCTCCGGCCGACGATTCGCTTCCGGAACCCTGGCCGATGCCCACGGCCGGCGACATCGCCCGGTACCTGGCCGCCCACCCGAGAATCAGGCAGGCGGAAGCCGTCCTGGGAAGCGGACGGATCAATCTCCGGAAGGAGCGGCTCTCCCTCCTGCCCGAACTGACGGTAGCCGGCGGCTACGGCACCTATTACAGCAACACGAGCCGCGTGACCTGGTACAACCAGTTGACCGGCAACGGAAATCCCTCGCTCGGCGTTACGCTCAGCATTCCGCTGCCCGGCGGCCAGCCCTTCACGCGTTTGCGCCAACGCTCCTCCGAAGTCTCCCGGCAACAGCTTGAGATTGAAGGACTCCGGCAGGAACTCGAATCGGAGATGCTCTCTTCGCTTCTGAACGCCATCAACTGCTACGAAAGCTGCCTGGCTGCCGAAGAGAACATGAAAGCCCTCGGAACCGCCTTCCGGGCCAACGAGGCGCGTTTCGAAAACGGGGCCATCTCCAGCAGCGAATACCTGATTTCACGGACCAACTGGCAGAAAGCGGTCGGGACCTACTGGCAGGCCCGCTACCGATACCTCTTCCAGTTGAAAATCATCAGCCTGCGGAAGATTCCCGTGCAGGCGGGAGGAACGCCATGAAACCGGCCGCCAAACGATGGGTCCGCCGTCTGGCCCTAGCGGGCGGCGCCCTGTTGCTGCTTCTGCTGCTTTCCGGCCGCAAAGGCAAGCAACTGCCCGAAGTTGAAGTCGTGACGGTCACCGCCGGCAACCTGGTGGAGACCATTCCCGCCAGCGGCAAGCTGCGCCCGGTGACCGAAATTGCCGTCTCGCCCGACGTTTCCGGCGAAATCGTAGAGCTCAACTTCCGGGAAGGCGACCCGGTCCGGAAAGGCGATATCCTTCTGAAAATCAAGCAGGACCTTTATCTTTCGATGGTTGAGAAAGCCGAAGCGGCACTGGGATCGCTGCGGGCCGAACTGGGCCGTCAGCAGGCAGCAACCCGGCAGGCCGGGGCCGCGCTGTCCCGCGCAAAATCGCTCTTCGCCCAGCAAGCCATCTCCGCCTCCGAGCTGGAGGCCGCCCAGGCCGAATACGATATGATGAACGGCCAGCTGAACGCCGCACGCTGGAATGTGCGCAGCGGCGAGGCATCCCTGAAAGAGGCGCGCGAGAACCTGACGAAAACCGTGATCCGCGCCCCGATGGACGGCACCGTTTCCCTAATCAACGTATCGCTCGGGGAACGGGTGGTGGGCACTTCCCAGATGGCCGGGACCGAACTGCTGCGGATTGCCGACTTCAGCCGGATGGAGGTGGTGACCGACGTCGGGGAAAACGACGTGGTCCGGATTGCTCCGGGGGACAGCGTCTCGCTTACGCTCGACGCCTATCCGCGCCTGACTTTCAGCGGGTTGGTGACACAAATCGCAAATTCCTCGAAATTCGTTGGCGCAGGAATCGGGCAAGTTGCTAACTTTGAAGTCCGGATAGCGGTGCAGCCGGCCTCCTACCAGGCGCTGCTGCAAGACGATCCGACCCCGCTCAAACCCGGGATGTCGGCCGCCGCCTCGATCATCACGCGCTCCCGGGAGGATGTCCTGACCATCCCCATCCAGAGCGTCTTTTTGCGGGGAAGGCGGGAAGCCGTCTGGAGCGTCGGCGACGACGGCACCGTTACCGCCAAAGAGATTGAAACCGGCATTCAGGACCTCACCCGGATTGAAGTCCGCGCCGGGCTGACCAGTGGCGAGACCGTTGTCTGCGCCCCCTATCAGGCCATCACCCAGACGCTGAAGGAAGGTTGCCGGGTAAAGGTCAAGCGTGCACCGAATAACTAAAGACAGAGAGATGGAAGATCCTCGCATCCTGATGATTGAAACGAGCACGGACAGTTGCTCGGTAGCCCTTTGCAAAGGGCTGGCAGTGCTGGCGGAACGTCACACCGACAGTCCCAAAAGTCAGTCTTCGCTGCTCGCCCCCTTCGTGGACGAAGTGCTGCGCGAAGCCGGCCTGAAGGCCCGCGACTGCGATGCGGTCGCCGTCAGCGAAGGCCCCGGATCCTACACCGGGCTCCGCGTAGGCGTCTCTACGGCCAAGGGTATCTGCTTTGGGGCGAATCTCCCGCTGATTGCGGTAGGCACACTCAGGATTCTGGCGGAAACGGGCCGCGGAAAGGCCGATTTCATCGTGCCGATGATCGACGCCCGCCGGATGGAGGTCTACAGTGCCGTCTTTGACGGAAAAACCCTGGAACAGCAGGCAGAAACGGCGGCCGTCGTACTTGACGGGCAGAGTTACGCCGACCTGCTCGCGCGCGGCACCGTCCTCTTTATCGGCAACGGCGTGGAAAAGTTCGCACCGCTGGTTTCCTCGCCCAACGCCCGCTTCCAAAGCTGCAGTCCGGCCGCCGGTGCCATGGCTGTCGCCGCCCTCGAGGCATGGCAAAAAAAAGAGTTCAAAGACGTTGCGTACTTTGAACCCTTCTATCTCAAGGAGTTTGTGGCCGGAATCAGTACCCGGTCGGTGCTCTAGAGGCTGCGGCGGATCAGCGCTTCGAGCGCTGCGGCGTCGAAGATATCCTTCCCTACGACATCTCCCTGGCGGTTGATGACATAGAGCGTAGGCAGTTCCGTCACGCGATAAATCGCCACGGAACGGGAGTCCCGGCCATTTCCGTCGTTGACGCTGATCCAGGGTATCTCCTGGCTGCGGACGACCGTAGCCCAAACCGCCTTGTCCACATCGAGCGAAACCTGGTAGATTTCCAGGCCGCGGTCGTGGTACTTGGCATAAAGGTCGGAGAGCGCGTGATTGAACATCTTGGCCCCGTCATGCACAACGCTCCAGAAGGAGAGGAGAATCACCGAGCCGTTCAGGTCGGAGAGTTTGCGCATCTGCCCCTCGATGTCGGGCATCTCGAGTTCCGGGAAGGGGATTGTCTCCACCGTCTCAAGCTTGCTGTTGAGTCCCAGGAGGTTTTCGCGGGCACGGATTTCGTCGGCGAGCGCCGCCACGTACTCCGAATTGGGATACACCGGCTGGATGGAGTCATAGACCTGCTTGATGACCAGCACGTCCGTCAACTCGCCGAACACCGGCAGGTTCTCGCCAAACTTCTGGAAGAAGAGGGCGGCGGAGGTGATGGACTTCGGATGCGAGAGCACGTGGGCCAGTGCAAAGCGTTTGTAATCTATGTATGCCCGGCTGATGTCGGCGCGCAACTCTTTGGCCGTCCGTGCATCGGCAGCCACTTCGAGTGCGTCGGCAAAGACGCCCATCTTGTAGCCGGTCAGGCGGAATTCGTCGTTGACGGCCTTCAGCAGGACGGATTCTTCAGAACCCTCGACCGTGTAGTCGCCGTCGGCCTTCAGGTTGACACGGACCACGTCGCCCGGCAGCAGCACGACCGAGGCCAGCGCAGAGATGCCGTCGGAAAGGTGGAAGAAGACCGGGGCGCCCTTCTTTACGGCCACTTTGGCCTGGAAGTTACCCTTCGAGTCGACCTTCAGCGTATCCAGCGCGGTCAGCTGGTTGGCGGCCACCTTCTGGAGAATCAGGGTCGTATCGGAAAGATCCTCGCTGTGACCCTCGATACGGGCCGCAGGGGTCTGACTGCAGGCCGCGAAGGCCAGCAGGGCGAGGAGCAGCAAAGCACTCTTTTTCATAGCGTTTATTGTTTGTCGAATTCCCGGGCGATGGCGGCTGCAATCTCCGCAAAACGCTCGCTCTTCAGCTGCAGTTTCTCTTTGCGGAAATCGAGATCCGCTTCACTCTGCAGGGGAACCAGATGAATATGGGCGTGGGGCACTTCCATGCCGAGGACTGCCACGCCGATTCGTTTGCAGGGCAGCGCAGCCTTCTGTGCGCGGGCAACCCTGGCGGCAAATTCCCAGAGGCCGCGGTAGGTGTCGGCATCGAGATCGAAGAGGTAATCGACCTCCTGTTTGGGGATGACGAGGGTGTGACCTTCCGCCAGCGGGGCGATATCGAGAAACGCATAGTAGCGCTCGCTCTCGGCCACTTTGTAGGAAGGAATTTCGCCGGCGACGATGCGGGAGAAAATGGATGCCATAGCCGTTAGATGGAGATATTGAGAATTTCGAATTTCAGAAGGCCGGAAGGAACCTGGACCTCGACGATTTCACCCTTCTTGCGGCCCAGCAGGGCTTTTCCGATGGGGGTGGCAGCGGCGAGCTTGCCCTCTTTGAAGTTGGCTTCGCTTTCACCGACGAGCGTATATTCGACCACGGATCCGTTGGCCAGGTTCTTGATCTTGACCTTGTTGAGCATCTGCACGCACTCGGTGTTGATTTTGGATTCGTCGATCACGCGGGCATTCGCCACCAGGTCCTGAAGTTTTGCGATTTTGAGTTCAAGAAGGCCCTGGGCTTCCCGGGCGGCGTCGTATTCCGCATTCTCGGAGAGGTCGCCCTTGTCGCGCGCCTCCGCAATCTGTGCGGAGATAATGGGCCGCTGTGCGGTCAGTTTTGCCAGTTCGTCCCGGAGATTGTCGAGACCTTCCTGTGTCACATAATGGATATCAGCCATATTCTTTACAATAAAACCGAAAAAATTAGAAAGAATCCCGCGTGGGGACCCTTTCATCAATTCAAATCATTAATCTGCGACAAAGGTAAACAATTATTTTGATTGGCGCAACCGGATTATGTTCAATCCATCGCGCAGGGGCAGGATGAAACTCTCCAGACGGGGATCTGCTGACACGGCGGCGTTGAATTCCAGGATGCCCCGGGTCTGGACCGTCTCTTTGGAACTGTCGTCGCAGACCTTGCCGCTCCAGAGCACATTGTCGGCCACCAGCCAGCCGCCTTCGCGCAGGCAGTTCAGGATGAGCGGCAGGTAGAGCGGATACTCCCGTTTGTTGGCATCCAGGTAGACCAGGTCGTAGCTCCTTTCGGGCAGTTCGGGCAGCAGCTGCAGCGCGTCGCCGAAGAGCAGGCGGATGCGGTCGCTCACCCCGGCGCGTTCGAACCCCTCGCGGATGAGGTCTTCCAGTTCGTCGTTGATTTCAACGGCGTCGAGCACGCCCCCTTCCGGCAGACCGGAGGCCAGGCAGATGGCCGAATAGCCGGTGAAGGTGCCGATCTCCAGCACCCGCTGCGGGCGGAGCATCCGCACCATGGTTGTCAGCAGCCGCCCGACCTCCGGGCCGCAGAGCATGTGCGGAAAGTTGGTGCGCAGATGCGTCTGCCGCTCCAGCCACGAAAGCGCCTCGGGCAGCGGTTCGGAGAAATCTTCGATATATTTTTCGAGATTGTTCATAAGTCCGCCGCAAAGTTAGAGATTTTTCCTACTTTTGTATGCTTAAGGCAGTATCACTATGGCACAGTTCATCGTCTCCGCACGCAAATACCGTCCGAACAGCTTCGGCGCACTGATCGGGCAGGAAAACATTGCTACCACGCTCAAGAATGCGATCCTTCGCGAACAGCTGGCGCACGCCTACCTGTTCTGCGGACCGCGGGGCGTGGGCAAGACCAGTGCCGCCCGCATCTTTGCCAAGATCATCAACTGCGCCAACCCTTCCGCCGAGATGGAACCCTGCGGAGAATGCGAAAGCTGCCGCGCCTTCGCCGAGGGCCGTTCCTACAACATCCATGAACTGGACGCCGCTTCGAACAACTCGGTGGACGATATCCGCGCGCTGACCGACAAGGTGCGCATCCCGCCCCAGATCGGCCGCTACAGCGTCTATATCATCGACGAGGTCCACATGCTCTCGCAGGCAGCCTTCAACGCCTTCCTCAAGACGCTCGAAGAGCCGCCGGCATACGCCATCTTCATCCTGGCCACCACGGAAAAACACAAGATTCTGCCGACGATTCTCTCGCGCTGCCAGACCTACGATTTCAACCGCATCTCGATTGCGGGCATCGTGCAGAACCTGCGGCATATCGCAGAGTGCGAAGGGATCACCATCAGCGAAGATGCCATGCACATCATCGCGCAGAAGGCGGACGGCGCCATGCGCGACGCCCTCACGCTCTTCGACCAGATGGTGGCTTTCTGCGGCAACGACATTACCTACGAGCAGGTGGTGAAGAACCTCAACGTGCTCGATTATGAATACTACTTCCGGCTGACGGATGCCTTCCGCCAGGGCGACAGCGCCGCGGCCATGAAGATCTTCGACGAGATCCTTTCGGCGGGATTCAACTCCCAGCACTTCATAGGCGGGCTCTGCTCGCATTTCCGCGACCTGATTGTCTGCGCCCGCGGAGCGGCCGATTCGCTGCTCGAACTGGCGCCCTCGGTGGCGGAGCGCTACAAAGCCTGCGCCGCCGCCTGCCCGCCGGAGTTTTTGTTCCAGGCCCTGGATATCGCCACGACGGCCGATTCCCAGTACAAACAGAGCGGCAATCCTCGCCTGCTGATTGAATTCGCACTGATGAAGATCTGTCGGCTCTGCGAACCGGTGGCCGCACCGCTCCGTCAGGAACCGGCCCGCCCGAGTGCCGCACCGGCTCCCGCACCGAAACCCGCGGAGGCACCGAAGCCTGTGGAGGCACCGGCACCGGCGCCGGCACCCGCACCTGCGCCTGAACCTGCACCAGCTCCCAAGCCGGTCGAAGCACCGCGCAAGCCTACCGGCCTCTCCATCAAGGACATGCTGCAGCAGGCCGCAGCCAACCACACTCCCGCAGACAAGGCGGAGGCCAAGCCGCTCGTGGAAGAGACGGTCAACGCCGCCTGGCAGAAGATGGCTTCGCAACAGCCGCAGCCCCGGCTTTCCGCCGTGCTCTCCGCCAAGAATCCGGTGATCAACGCCGACGACCACACGCTCGTCTTCAGCGTGGCCAGCGAAGCGCAGAAAGACTGGATCGAGCACACCTGCCGGCAGAAACTGGAGGCTTTCCTCCGGGGCGAACTCTCCGACAAGGCCATCCAGCTGAAATTCGTGGTCGACGAGAGCGCCGCGGTCCGCGAAGAGAAAGTCCCCTATATGCAGTCCGACAAGGACCGCTACCTCCGTCAAACCTCCCCCGATTTCGTTGAACTTCGCAAGGAGTTCGAACTCGAAGTAAAATAGTCAGATATGAAACTCAGCTGCAAGGATCTGGTCAAGAGATACGGCAAACGCACGGTCGTCAAAAGCGTCTCCATCGAAGTCGAACAGGGCGAAATCGTGGGTCTGTTAGGGCCGAACGGCGCCGGCAAGACCACCTCTTTCTATATGATTACCGGCCTGATCAAGCCCAACGACGGGCAGATCTTTCTGGACGACGAAGACATCACCAAATTGCCCATGTACCGCCGCGCCCAGAAGGGAGTCGGCTACCTGGCCCAGGAGGCTTCCGTCTTCCGCACGATGAGCGTTCAGGACAACATTCTCTCCGTGATGGAGATGGCCGGATTTGAAAAGAATTACCGGCTGGAGCGGCTCGAATCCCTGATTGAAGAGTTCGGTCTGCACAAAGTCCGCAAGAGCCTGGGCATTCAGCTCTCCGGCGGCGAGCGGCGCCGCTGCGAGATTGCCCGCGCGCTGGCCATCAATCCCAAGTTCATCCTGCTGGACGAGCCGTTCGCCGGAGTGGACCCGATTGCCGTGGAGGATATCCAGCACATCATTGCCAAACTCAAGACCAAGAACATCGGCATCATCATCACGGACCACAACGTCCATGAGACCCTGGCCATCACCGACCGGGCCTACCTGCTCTATGAAGGCAGCATTTTGGAGAGCGGCACCGCCGAACAGCTGGCCGCCAATCCGGAGGTCCGCAAGAAGTACCTGGGACAGAATTTCGAGCTCCGCAAAGCCGTTCTGCACGAACGGGCGGAGCAGTAATCCACTAATTTAGAGACACTTTTCCGCGGGAGCAAGCGGATGGTCACCCACCGTAAGGATGGGTGGCAGCTGCATGACCTTGAAGGCGGCACCCGCCTTGAGGCGGACAATCCGGTCCACCAATGCGGGGTCCGCGCCGGAAGCGATCACCTGTTCCGCCGGGATGCCCTCTTCGTGCAGTGCGTGGAGAATCGGGTCCAGCACACCGTAGGGCGGAAGCGTGTCGGTGTCTTTCTGGTTCGGCTTCAGCTCTGCCGAGGGCTCCTTGGAGATGGAGTGCTCGGGAATGATGAGTTTCTTGCCGGAGTTGATATGATTCGCCAGTTCGTAAACCTGCAGTTTGTAGAGGTCCGCAAGGACCATCATCGCACCGCAAAGGTCGCCGTAGAGCGTGCCGTAGCCCATAAAGAGTTCGCTCTTGTTGGAGGTGTTGAGCAGCAGCGCGTCGTAGCGGTTCGCGTAGGTCATCACGATGGTTCCGCGGATGCGGGCCTGCAGGTTTTCCTGCGCCACGAACCACTCACCGATTGAAAAATATCCGACCATCTCGCGCATGAATGCGGCGTAGATCTTTTCGATGGGGATAATGTCGTAACGGCCGCCCACGTTGTTCACCAGCTCCACGGCGTCGGAAACGGAGTGGATGGAGGAATATTCGGAGGGCATCAGGATGCCGCGGACATTTTTAACACCCAGTGCCTCGACGGCAAGGGCATAGACCACGGCGGAGTCGATACCGCCGGAGAGGCCGATCACGGCTTTGGTCTTGTTGCAGCCGGCAAAGTAAGCGGCTATCTTGTCGACAAGTGTCTTGTGGACTTTTTCAATCGGAAGTGAGGGTTCGAGAATCATGATTAACTGCGGATGAAGAGGTCGCTGACCGGTTCGTTATGATAGATGCGGTCGATCACGTCGGCGAAGAGGCCGGTCATCGAAAGCACGGTGAACTTGGAGTTGTCCCTGTCTGCCTTGAGAGGAACGGTGTCGGCCACGATGAACTCCTGGATGCAGGAGGCGTTGATGCGGTCGTAAGCGGGTCCCGAGAGAATGGCGTGGGTGCAGACGGCCCGGACGCTGCGGGCGCCGCGTTCCATGAGCACGTCGGCGCATTTGGTGATGGTGCCGGCGGTGTCAACCATATCGTCCACGATCACGACGTCCTTGCCCTCGATGTCACCGATTGCGGTCATGCTGCCCACCACGTTGGCCTTGGAGCGGTCCTTGTGGCAGATGATGAGGGAGGCGTTGAGATTCTTTGCGTAGACGTTGGCCTTTTTGGCGCCGCCCATATCCGGCGAAGCGATGGCCAGGTTCTCAAGGTTCAGGTCCTTGATATAAGGAATGAAGATGGAGCTTGCCCAGAGGTGATCCACCGGGATGTCGAAGAAGCCCTGGATCTGTGCGGCGTGGAGTTCGCAGGTCATCACGCGGTCGCAGCCGGCAGCGGTCAGCATGTTGGCCACCAGTTTGGAAGCGATCGAGACGCGGGGACGGTCCTTGCGGTCCTGACGGGCCCAGCCGAAGTACGGAATCACGGCAATCACCTTGTAGGCGGAAGCACGGCGTGCGGCATCGATCATCAGCAGCAGCTCGAAGAGGTTGTCGGCCGGCGGATTGGTACCCTGCACGATGAAGACGGTCGCGCCGCGGACGCTCTCGATATACTGGGGCTGGAATTCCCCGTCGCTGAAAACGGTCAGTTCGGACTCGCCTACCTTGATGCCGAGTTTTTCCGCGATCTTCTCTGCGAAAGGACGGGCGCCCGTGCAGGCAAAGAGTTTCAATCGATGATCGTACTGTTCCAATCGGTGATTGCTGTACTGTTCCATAGGTTTCTGAATAGGTTATAAAAGGTTTATAGATTTTTAAGAATGGTTCCCATATAACTCAGAATCTCCTCGCGGCCCGTTTTGTCTTTGGAAGAGGAGCGGAAAACCGGCGGAAGTTCCTCCCACTCGGTCAACAGGGCGGCATTGTTCTCCGCGAGCTGCTTCTCCAGCGCAGTGACGCCGGATTTGTCGCATTTGGTGTAGATGATGGCGAAGGGGATGCCGTTCTCGCCCAGCATCCGGATGAATTCCAGATCGATCTTCTGCAGCGGCAGACGCGAATCGAGCAGCACGAAGAGGAGCACCAGTTCCTCCGATCCCAACACGTAACCGCGGATCATTTCGGCCAGCTTTTCGCGGCCTTCGCGGCCCATTTTGGCGTAGCCGTAACCCGGCAGGTCCACCAGGTACCAGGCGTCGTTGATCAGGAAGTGGTTGACCAGCCGCGTCTTGCCGGGCTGCGACGAGGTGTGCGCCAGTTTGCCATGTGCGCAGAGACAGTTGATCAGGGAGGATTTGCCCACGTTGGAGCGGCCTATGAAGGCAAATTCGGGGAGACGGGCAGCAGGCCGCTCGGGAAGCTTTTGGCTGCTTCCGGCAAAGACGGCGCTGCGAATTTCCATCATTTTGACCCCCGGTTTTGAGACGGGGCAAAGATACGAATTATATCTCGAATTTCCGCGCAGCGGAAAGGTCTTTCTTCAACTGTTTTTTCAGATCCTCGAGCGAATCGAATTTCCGCTCGTCACGGAGGCGGCTGATGAACTCGATACGGAGGTCCAGGCCGTAAATCTCTTCGTCGAAATCCAGGATATGGGTCTCCACGATCTGCCCCCTTCCGTCGCCCAGCGTAGGACGAGTGCCTATGTTGCAGATACCCAGGTAAGACTTGCCCAAAACGGTCACGCTGACCACATAGACGCCGCCGGCGGGAATCAGTTTGAGCGGCTCGTAGAGCGAGAGGTTGGCGGTGGGGAAACCGATCGTACGGCCAATCCGCTGGCCGGCCACCACCACGCCGTCAAGCGCATAGCGGTAGCCCAGCAGGCTGCCGCCCAGCACGACGTCACCCTTCGAGAGGATCTCGCGGATCATCGTGGAACTCACGGCGCGTCCGGAGGCGGAGATGCTGTCCGAAACGGGAACCGGGACAATGCCGCACATGCGTACGATGCGGTCGCGCTGGTCAACGTCGCGGACATCGTCGCTTCCCAGGTGATGATCATACCCCAGCACCAGATGGGTCACACCATAGCGGCCAATCAGGTAGCGGCTCAAGAATTCGCTCGCGGTCAGACCGCTGAAATCCCGGGTGAAAGGCAGCACCACAAATTCATCCACGCCGCAGGCGAGCACCCGCTGGCGCTTCTCCTCAAGGGAACTCAGGAGGCGCAATTTATCCGCATCCAGCTGGAGAACGTTGCGGGGATGGGGCCAGAAGGTAACGATGATGCTTTTTCCGTTGTATTCTTTGGCAAGGGCCACCGCCTTGTCAATCACCATGCGGTGTCCGCTGTGGACCCCGTCAAAAAAACCGGTTGCTGCTACGATCATTGCTGTTCCTCCTTTAAAAGTTCATCCATCTTTTCACGGTCGCCGCGGAGATACTCCCTGCACCAGGCAATTTTTTCCATCGCCTCGCGCACGTCGGCGGCTACGGCCGAAAGGTCCCGCTTGGGATCCTCGATGGCCGCAACCAGCTTTTCGATTTCCCCGAAGACTTCTTCGTAGGTTTTCTGCTCTTTCATATTCAGTTCGTTTTCAATTCTTTGGATATAACCGTCGCCTCCACCTTTCCGTCGCCGAAGAGGGCGCTCAGCCGGTCGCCGGGGCGGAAGTCCGCCGCCCGGGTAGCGCGGACGCCTTCGCGCAGGACGAGCGAACCGCCGCGGGAGAGATGCGCCTGCGGATCGGCTGCAGAGACTCTCAGCATCAGCGTCTCCAGCCGCTTCTCTTCCAGCGTGTACCGGAGCGAAACGGCGCTGCGGATGCGCATCAGTTGCGCTTCCAGCTGCGCCTCGCTGCGCGAAATCTTGGATTCCAGGGCCAGCCGCAGACGGGTCGCGAGCGAGGCGAGTTCATAGTCTGCCGCCGCAAAGAGGTCTATGATATGGTCCGCCAGGGCGGTCGGCGTCTTGACGCTGGTGTGGGCCACATCGTCGATGATATGATGGTCGTGGTCGTGCCCGATGCCCGTGAGGACCGGCAGCGGGAACTGCGCCACGTTGACGGCGAGTTCGTAGTCGTCGAAACAGACCAGGTCGGACGCTCCGCCGCCGCCCCGCAGGATGAGCACGGCATCGAACTCCCTCTCGCGGGCAGCCACGGCATCGAGCGCGGCGATGATGCTGGCGGGAGCGTCACTCCCCTGCATCGTGGCCTGGAACAGCGTGGTCGTGAACTTGAAGCCGTATTCGTTGTCGTGCAGGTGGTGACGGAAGTCGCGCCATCCGGCCGCCGTTTCGCTGGTAATCACCGCAAAGCGGCGCGGCAGGGCGGGCAGCGTCAGCTGGGCGTTCAGATCCAGCATCCCCTCTTTTTCCAACCGGAGCAGGGTCTGCCGGCGGGCCATTTCCAGCTCGCCCAGGGTAAAGGAAGGATCGATATCCGAGATAATCAGCGAGAGTCCGTAGAGTTCGGAGTATTGCACCTGGGCCTGCACGAGGATCTTCATGCCGGCGGCTATCTGCGCACCGGTTTCCCGTTCGAAATAGGGCCCGATCAGCCGCCACGACGAAGCCCAGACAATCGCCGAAGCGCGCGCCTGCAGCTCGCCGTCGGACTCGGCCTTTTCCACCAGCGTCAGGTAGCAGTGGCCGGCCGGGTTCAGCTTGCACTCGCTTACCTCCGCCCGCACCCAGTACTTTCCGGCAAAATTCTCTGCCAGAGCCCCCTGGATCCGGTGCTGCAGCTCATACAGCCCTACGTTCTCACGGACTTCGTTTTCCATCACCACAAAAGTAGCAAAAAAAACGAGTGTTGATAAGTGCCGCGGAAGCTGTGGATAAAATGTGGAAAGAAATGGAAGCGGATGGAAGAAAATGGAAGATTAATCCGTACCTTTGCAGTCGTATAATTTCCGACAATTTCAACGTGGTGACTTTCATCGGCGAATACAAGGCGAAAGTGGACGATCGGGGACGCATCGTGTTCCCGGCCGCCTTCAAAGTGGCGATGGGCCCGGGTGCAGACCTGCGGTTCGTGGTCAAGGCCTCCCTGTTCACCGGCAGTCTGGAGATGTTCTCTTATGCAGAGTGGGAGCTTGAGGCCGCCGCCGTGAAGGCAAAGCTGAACTTCTTCAACCGCGAACACGACCGCTTCTGGCGGGAGTACATGCGCGGCACCGCCATCGTTGAACCGGATGACAAACTGGGCCGCATCCTGATCCCGAAGGCGCTTCTGGAGCAGGCTGGCATCACATCCGGAACAGAAGTAGTATTCTCGGGCAACAATCATAAGATCGAAATCTGGCCGAAGGATCACTACGAGGCCCAGAAATTAGAAAGCAATGCATTCGTCGCCCTTGCCGAGAAGATTCTCGGATAAAACAGGGAGGACGACATGACCGCTTACCATATCCCCGTACTGTTGAATGAGAGCATCGAGGCGCTGGCCGTCAAGCCGGACGGGGTCTATGTGGATGCGACATTCGGCGGCGGCGGACACAGCCGCGCCCTGCTCGGGAAACTGGGGCCGACGGGACGGCTGATTGCCTTCGACAAAGACGCAGACGCCCTGGCCAACGCCCCCCGGGACAAGCGGCTCATCCTTGTGCACAACAACTTCCGTTTTGTGCACAATTTTGTGAAATACCATGGCTATCCGCAAGTTGACGGCATTCTGGCCGACCTGGGCGTATCGTCGCACCAGTTCGACACGGGAGAGCGGGGGTTTTCGTTCCGGTTCGACGCGCCGCTCGACATGCGGATGAATACCCTCGCCGGACGGACGGCCGCCGACCTGGTGAACGACGCGGACGAGGCCGAGCTCGAACGGATCCTGCGCCTCTATGGCGAAGTGGATAACAGCCGGCGGGCTGCGCAGCTGATCTGCCGTGCACGGGAGGCCGCCCCCATCTGCACCACGGGCGACCTGAGCCGCGCGCTGGAGAGTATCCTGCCCAAACTGGCGGAGCACAAATACCTGGCAAAGGTTTTCCAGGCGCTCCGCATCGAGGTGAACGGCGAACTGGACGACCTGGAGGGTTTCCTGCAGGGCGCCATCCGCAGCCTGAAACCGGACGGACGAATCGCCGTCATCACCTATCATTCGCTGGAAGACCGGCTGGTCAAGAACTATTTCAAGGCGGGCAACGCCAAGGGCGAAATCGAGCGCGACCTGATGGGCCGCGGCGCCGCTCCGCTCGAGAACGTGGAACGCAAACCGATTCTCCCGAAAGAAGAGGAGATTGCCGGCAATACCCGCGCACGCAGCGCAAAACTCCGCGTCGCACGACGCATCAACGCATAGAAGATGGGAAAGGCCAGGAAGATTACAAGACGGTTCGTCTCCTTTTTCAGCGGGGACTTCATCATCAACCGCAAGCTGGACAGGCATATCTGGTTTGCGGTCTATATCTTCGTGCTTTTCAGCATCCTCATCACCTGGAGCCTGACGGTGGAAAGCGCCCTGGTAAAGGTTCGCAAGAATGAAAAGACCATCGAGGCGCTGAACATCGCCAAGGACCAGCGGGCCATCGAACTGCTCAGCATTGACCGCCGCAGCACGCTGGAAGAGCTGCTTCGGAAGAATCACTCTACCCTGAAGGCGCCCGATGCGCCGGCAACCATTCTCGAAGAAAAGTAACGGATTATGCGGGCAAACATCATCAAGGTCGGTATCTGTTTCGCACTCTTCGTGATCGGGTGTATCGCCGCGGTCGTCCGGATCGTGGACTATCAGCTGATCCACAAGCCGGACATCTCTTTTGCCGTGCAGACTTCCGGCGAGGAGCCGATCGCCTGCAAGCGCGGCAGCATCCTGGCGACGGACGGCCGCTACCTGGCCTTCTCGATTCCGGAATACAAAGTGGCGATGGACTGCTGCCAGTGCGACTCCGCCAAGTTCTCCAAAGGCGTCGACAGCCTGGCCATGGGTCTGGCCGCCATCCTGAAAGACAAGCCGGCCAAGGAGTACCGCAAGCAGATTGTGGGCGACCGCAGGGCAGGCAAGCGCTATACCCGCCTCACGCAGCACTACGTGACCTATCAGGAAATGAAGGCCATCTGCGCGCTTCCCATCCTGCGCGAAGGACGGTTCGGCGGCGGCGTGATGACGGAGAGTTTCGACCGCCGGCAGTATCCCTACGGCGAGCTGGCCTTCCGTACGCTGGGCCACATCAAGGCCAACGAGACCTCGCAGGCCGGCATCGAGGGCAGCTGCGATTCCATCCTGAAGGGAACGGAGGGCATCCGTTACACCCGCAAGACCGAGCACAACCAGTGGATTGAAGACACCGAACACCCGCGCGTGGAACCGGTGGACGGAATCGACGTGCGCTCCACCATCGATATTGACATCCAGGACATTGCGGAACGCGCGCTGCACCGCCAGCTGGCCAAGAGCGACGAGCTGGAGGCGGGCACCGTGATCGTGATGGAGACTGCCACCGGACGCATCCGGGCGATGGCCAACCTGCGCAAGGAGGGCAAAGGCAAATACAAGGAGACCTACAACTACGCAATCGGACAGCGGGGCGAGCCGGGCTCCGTCTTCAAACTGGCCACCCTGACCATCCTGCTGGACGAAGGCAAGGTGAAGCTGGAAGACGAGATGCCGGCGACGGTGAGTTTCCAGTGCGGCAAGGGCAAACCGCTGGTGGACCACTATCTGGACAGCTACAAGACCATCTCCATCCTGCGCGGATTCGAGATCTCTTCCAACAACGTCTTCCGCATCCAGGCCTACAAGCACTACGGCAACAATCCCGCCCGCTTCGTGGACAAACTCAGCAAGGACCTGCATATAGACTACAAATACAACTTCGACATCCGCGGCTTGCGGAACGCCCATATCAAGCATCCGAACGACGGGACCTACTGGGCCGAGACCGACCTGCCGCAGATCGCGATGGGTTACACCGTGGAGGTGACGCCGCTCCATACGCTCAACTTCTACAACGCGATTGCCAACGGCGGCGTGATGGTCGCTCCGCGGCTACTCGAGGAGTTCAGCAAGGACGGCGTGATTCTCAAAGAGTTCCCAGTGGAAACCATCGGCCGCGTCTGCAAGAAGGAGACGGTACGGGAATTGCACCGGGCCATGCGAAGCGTGGTGACCGACGGTACCGGCTACTGGCAGTTCCGGGACTGCAAGGTGGAGGTGGCCGGCAAGACCGGAACCTCCCGCGTGGTGCTGGACAACGGCCGCTATGAGGATAAATTCGGCCGCCACAAATACCAGGCGACCTTCGCCGGCTTCTTCCCGTATGAGCATCCGGAGTACACCGTGATGGCCGTCATCTACTCCTTCCCCACCCGGGGATCTTTCTACGGCGCCACCTGGGGCGGCCCGGTGGTCTGCGAAATCGCCAACGAACTCTATGCGAACCGGCCCGAATGGAAACAGGCCGTAACCCCTACCGGCAACCTGCCCAAAGTGGAAGCTGCCACCCTGCACGCGCCGGATTCTGCGGGCTGTGTGCCGGACGTCCGCGGCCTGGGGCTGCGCGAGAGCCTCTCGCTGCTCGAAGCGGCGGGATTCCGCGTGACCGCCACCGGCCACGGCAAGGTGACCGGGCAGAAACCCGCACCGGGCGCAGTCAGTGCCGACGGCTCCGTTGAACTGATTCTATCTTCCGATAAAAAGTCTGAACAATGATACTGACCGACATTCTCCAAAACATCCCGACGGTCGCCGTCAGCGGCAGCACCGCCATCGACATCAAGGGCATCTCCTTTGACTCGCGCACCTGCGCACCGGGCTGGCTCTTCGTGGCCGTCAACGGCACGGAAGCCGACGGCCACCGCTTCATTGACGGTGCTATCGCGAACGGCGCCACGGCCGTCCTTTACGAAGAGGGCGACGTGGTCCGCGAGGGGGTGACCACCGTCAAGGTGCCGAACAGCCGCACGGCGCTGGGCCTCGCAGCCGACAACTTCTACGACCACCCGTCGTCCAAGATGGAGGTGGTGGGCATCACCGGCACCAACGGCAAAAGCACGACGGTGACGCTGCTCTGGCAGCTTTTCACCTCGCTGGGATACTGCTGCGGACTCTTCTCCACCATTGCCAACTACATTGACCGCGAGAAACTTCCCTCCGACCATACCACGCCGGATCCGGTCAGCGTCCACCGGCTGATGGCCGAGATGGCCGCCCGCGGCTGCCAGTACTGTTTCATGGAGATCAGCTCCCACTCGCTGGCACAGGATCGCATTGCGGGCATCCGCTTCAAGGGCGGTATCTTCTCCAACATCACGCACGACCACCTGGACTATCACAAAACCTTCCAGGAGTATCTGCGCTGCAAGAAGCTCTTCTTCGACAATATGCCCAAAGAGGCCTGGGTACTCACCAACCTGGACGACCGCAACGGCGAGGTGATGATCCAGAACACGCGCGCACATATTCATACGTATTCATGCCGCAAGATGGCCGACTTCCGCGCCCGGATCGTGGAGGAGACGCTCGACGGCATGCAGCTCGAGATTGACGGCCGCCAGCTCTGGTGCAGCTTCATCGGCGCGCACAACGCCTACAACCTGCTGGCCGTTTACGGCGCCGCCCTCCTGCTGGGAGCCGACCGGGACGAGGTGCTCATCAAAATGAGCGCCCTGCGGACGGTGGCGGGCAGGCTGGAATTCTACCGCAGCCAGACGCGCGACCTGACCGCTTTCGTGGACTACGCCCACACGCCCGACGGACTGGAGAACGTGCTCAAGACGCTTCGCGAGACGGCCCAGGACCGCCAGTTGATCTGCGTATTCGGCTGCGGCGGCGACCGCGACAGGACCAAGCGCCCGGAGATGGGCGAGATTGCCGGCAAGTATGCCGACCGGCTCGTGGTGACGAGCGACAATCCCCGCACCGAAGATCCGCTGGCCATCATCGAGGATATCAAGAAGGGCCTGGACACTGCCGCAATGCGCAAATCCATCTTCATCCCGGAACGCAAAGAGGCCATCCGCACCGCACTGATGACCGCCGACGAAGGGGCCGTGATCCTGATTGCCGGCAAGGGCCATGAAGATTACCAGATTATCGGAACCACCAAGATCGACTACGACGAACGCAGCTACGTGGCCGCCCTGATGAAAGAAATATAAAGATACGCTATGCTATACCACCTGTTTGATTATTTCCAAAGAGCCGGAATCGATTTTCCCGGCGTGGGCCTGATGCACTACATCTCGTTCCGCGCCATCGCCGGCAGCGTCGTGGCTATCCTGACGGCAATGTTATTCGGCCGCCGCACGATCAACTGGCTGCAGAAGAAGCAGATCGGTGAAACCATCCGCGACCTGGGCCTCGAGGGACAACTCCAGAAGAAGGGCACCCCCACGATGGGCGGCCTGATTATCCTGATGTCCATCCTGGTTCCGGTGCTGCTCTTCGGCAACCTCACGAACATCAACACCCAGCTGCTGATCCTGACCACCGTCTGGCTGGGCGGCCTCGGCTTTATCGACGACTATATCAAGGTATTCAAACACAACAAGGAGGGGCTCAACGGCAAGTACAAGATTGCCGGACAGGTGCTGCTGGGTCTGGCCGTGGGTCTGACCCTTTACCTCACCGCCGACCAGGGGGTAAGCTACAGCCGCACCACCATCCCCTTCTTCAAAGGAAACGAGTTCGACTACAAGTGGCTGATTCCCTTCTCCGGACAGTTCGTGCGCGCCCTGCAGGGCGGTCTCTACGTGCTGGTCATCACCTTCATCATCACCGCCTGCTCGAACGGCACCAACCTGACCGACGGCATGGACGGCCTGGCGGCCGGCGTTTCGGCCATCGTGGGCGCGACGCTCGGCGTACTGGCCTACGTGTCGGGCCACACCGGATTCGCGGAATACCTGAACATCATGTTCCTGCCCAATGTAGGTGAGATGACGGTCTACATCAGCTGCTTCGTGGGTGCGCTGCTGGGTTTCCTGTGGTATAACGCCTACCCGGCCCAGATATTCATGGGCGATACGGGCAGCCTGGCGCTGGGCGGTATCATCGGCGTCTTCGCCGTGCTCATCCGCAAGGAACTGCTGCTTCCCATCCTCTGCGGCATCTTCTTCATGGAGAGCATCTCCGTGATTATCCAGCGCTGGTATTTCAAGCGCACCAAGAAGAAATACGGCCAGGGCGTCCGCATATTCCGGATGGCTCCCCTGCACCACCATTACCAGAAAGAGAATCCGGATGCGCTCCTGCAGCGACCCAAGGGAGTGCTTCCTGAAAATAAAATTGTAGCACGCTTCTGGATCATCTCCATCCTCCTGGCCGTGCTGAGCATCATTACCCTGAAAATCCGATAGAAACAGATATGAAGAGAATCGTCATATTGGGCGGCGGAGAGAGCGGAGTCGGTTCCGCGGTTCTGGCAAAAGTCAAACAGTTCGATGTGTTCCTCTCCGACAGCGGCACGCTGAAGGAGAGCTACAAGGAGACCCTGCAGCAGTATGGAATCCCCTTTGAGGAGGGACGTCACACGGAGGCGCTGATCCTCAACGCCGACGAAGTCGTCAAGAGCCCGGGCATTCCGGATACGGCACCGATGGTGACGGCGCTCCGCGAGCGCGGCGTCAACATCATCTCCGAGATCGAATTCGCCGGCCGCTACGACACCGCCAAGAAGATCTGCATCACCGGCAGCAACGGAAAGACCACGACCACCTCGCTGATCTACTACCTGCTCAGGAACGCAGGGCTGGACGTGGGGCTGGGCGGCAATATCGGAAAGAGCTACGCGATGCAGGTCGCACTCGAGAAACACGATATCTACGTGCTGGAACTCAGCAGTTTCCAGCTGGACGGCATGTACGATTTCAAGGCTGATATCGCCGTGCTGCTGAACATCACGCCGGACCACCTGGACCGCTACGACTACAAGATGCAGAACTACATCAACGCCAAGTTCCGCATCACCCGCAACATGAGCAAGGACGACTGTTTCATCTTCTGCTCCGACGACGCCATCACGATGGGCGAGCTCGACAAGATCGTGCTGCAGGCCAAGAAACTTCCCTTCACTCAGGAGGGCAAGGTGGATGAAGGCGCCTACACGGAGAACGGCAACATGGTGGTGGCCTATGAGGGCAAAAAGTTCGAGATGCCGATCGACGAGATCAACATCAAGGGCCGCCACAACGTCTACAACTCGATGGCTGCGGCAATCGCCGGCAAGATCATGCACATCACCGACCACTCCATCCGCGACTCGCTGATGAGTTTCCAGGGGGTTGAGCACCGGATGGAGAAGGTGCTTTCGGTCGGCGGCGTGCTCTACATCAACGACTCCAAGGCGACCAACGTCAACTCCACGTGGTACGCGCTGGAGAGCGTCCATGCGCCTATCATCCTGATTCTGGGCGGCAAGGATAAGGGCAACGACTACGAGCCCATCTACGACCTGGTGCGCGAGAAGGTTCGCGCGATCGTCTGCCTGGGCGTGGACAACAAGAAGATTCACGAATGCTTCGAAGACAAGGTGGAGGCCATCTACGACACGCTCTCCGCAGAGGAGTGCGTCCGCCAGTGCGCCGAGATCGCCGAGCCGGGCGACACGGTGCTGCTCTCCCCCTGCTGCGCAAGCTTCGACCTGTTCAAGAGTTACGAAGATCGCGGCCGTCAGTTCAAAGAGGCCGTGCGGAGACTTTAATGCCTGAATGATGGAAGCCCAGGAACTGTTACAGAAGATTCCCAAACCGAAGCTGCGGGGCGACAAGGTCCTTTGGATCTGCGTCATGCTCTTCGCGATGATTTCCGTGCTCGCGGTCTTTTCGTCGAGCTCGTTCATCGCCAACAGACTGGATACGTCCAAGACGACCATCTTCTTCAGCCAGTTGAAGTTCGTGGCGATGGGATTCTTCACGCTGCTGGTCTTCTACCTGGTCCCGATGCGCCTCTACCGCCGGGCCGCCTTCGCGGTGTTCGTCATCACGCTGGTGGGTCTGGTGGCGGCCATGCTCTTCGGCGCGGATATCAACGGTGCCAAGCGCAGTTTCCGGATTGCCGGATTCACGGTGCAGCCGCTCGAGTTCGCCAAGATCGGCCTGATTCTCTACCTGGCCAAGGCGCTGGAACTCTGGAAAGACAGTCTGGGCACGCTGAAAGATTACTTCTTCAAGCTGCTGGTACCGATTGGCGTCACCTGTCTCTTCGTGCTGCCGAACAGTGCCTCCACGGTGCTGCTGCTCGGGTTGCTGAGCTTCCTGATCATGTTCTTTATGGGCGTGAAGCCCAAATACCTGCTGCTGACCATTGCAGCAGGCGTGGCTGCCATCGCACTGGTGGTGCTGGTCTACAATGTGGCCTATGCCGGAAAGACGCATCCGCCCGGAGAGAAACCCGGGAAAATCGAGAGTTTCTTCAACCGCGTGGGAACTGCCCAGAGCCGCGTGATGAACTTCGTGACCGGCGTCAAAGTCGACGAAGAGGAGGCTTCTGAAACCCTTTCCCAGGAAGAGGTGGAGAAGATCCGCGACACCAAACGCCAGAGCATGAACGCCAAGATCGCCATATCGCAGGGCGGCCTGATCGGCAAAGGGCCGGGCAAGAGCACGCAGCGCTATTCACTCTCGATGGCCTTCTCCGACTTCATTTTCGCCTTTATCATAGAGGAATACGGCCTGCTGGGAGGCGGGGTCGTGATCCTGTTATATATAATTGTACTCTTCCGGTGTATCCGGATGACACGCCGGTGCTCCACCACCTTCTCGGAATCGCTGATTCTGGGTCTTGCGTGGCTGATTGCCCTGCAGGCCATGCTGCACATCTTCGTGAACGTAGGCCTGCTGCCGGTCACCGGCCATACCCTGCCGCTCATCAGTCACGGCGGCACGGCCTATCTGGTGCTGAGCGGCGCGATGGGAATGATCCTGTCGGTCAGCCGTCATCTCGAACAGAAAGAGGAACTTGAAAAACTGAAAACCGATGAACAAACCGACTAAAGTCATCATCAGCGGCGGCGGTACGGGAGGACACATCTTCCCGGCCCTCTCCATTGCAGAATCATTGAAGGCGATCGACCCCTCCGTCGACATCCTCTTCGTAGGCGCCCTGGGCAAGATGGAGATGGAGAAGGTTCCCGCGGCCGGTTATCCCATCAAGGGACTGCCGGTGGCAGGATTGCAGCGCAAACTCTCGCTGAAGAACCTGGCCCTCCCCTTCAAGGTTCTGAAGAGCGTCCGGCTCGCCGGCAAGATCCTCAAGGAATTCCAGCCCGACGTGGCGGTCGGCGTGGGCGGATTCGCCAGCGCCCCGCTGCTTTGGAGCGCTTCGCACCGCGGCATTCCCACCCTCATCCAGGAGCAGAACTCCTATGCCGGATTGACCAACAAGATCGTGGGCAAGCGGGCGAAGACCATCTGCACAGCGTACGAAGGAATGGAGAAGTTCTTCCCGAAAGACCGCATTATCCTGACCGGCAACCCCATCCGCGCGGAGATCAATCCCCCGACCGCGGAACAGCGCCGCGAAGGTTACGAATACTATAGCCTGGACCCCGCCAAAAAGACGCTCTTCGTGGTGGGCGGAAGCCTGGGCTGCCGCACCCTCAACCGCACGATGATGCACTGGATCGAGTCGGGCGCCGCGGCCGAAGCAGGCTACCAGGTCATCTGGCAGTGCGGCAAGTATTATAAGGAAGAGGTGGACGCCTTTGTGGCGGCCCATCCCGCGGCCAACGTCCGTCATTACGATTTTATCCGCCGGATGGACCTGGCCTACGCGGTGGCCGACGTGATCGTGTCGCGCGCGGGTGCCGGCACCATCTCGGAACTCTGCGTTGCCGGAAAAGCCACCATTTTCGTACCTTCGCCCAATGTGGCGGAAGACCACCAGACCCACAACGCGATGGCGCTGGTCAGCAAGGATGCCGCCCTGATGGTTCGCGACGCCGAAGCGGTGGAAAAACTGATGCCCGTGGCCGAATCGCTGCTGGGCGACGAGGCGCGGATCGCATCGCTCGAGGCCAATATCAAAAAGTTGGGGCGCAAGGACGCCGGCGAAGTGATCGCACGCGAAGTGCTCAAACTGATTAAGAAGAAATAACGATGGCTACCTATAAGAATTACTACTTCCTGGGGATCGGCGGAATCGGCATGAGCGCCATTGCCCGCTACTTCCACCACGCGGGTTATGCGGTGTCGGGTTACGACCGCACCCCGTCGGCCCTGACGGCCGCCCTGGAGGCGGAAGGGATCGCCATCCACTACGAAGACCGCCCGGAGATGATTCCTCCGGTGGCGGAGACCTTCGTGATCTATACGCCGGCCATTCCGGAGGACCTGGGCGAAATGCGCCACGTCCGCGAAAAAGGGTATGCCCTCTGCAAGCGTAGCCGTGCGCTGGGCGAGATCGCGCGCGACCAGAAATGCCTGGCCGTCTCGGGCACCCACGGAAAGACCACGACCAGCACGCTGCTGGCCCACATCCTGACGCAGGGCGGCGGGTGCACCGCTTTTCTGGGCGGTATCTCCAAGAACTACGGCACCAACCTGCTGCTGAGCCGGAACCCGGTGCTCGTGGCGGAGGCCGACGAGTTCGACCGGTCGTTCCTGCAGCTCAACCCGGCCATTGCCGTGGTCACGGCCACCGACGCCGACCACCTGGATATCTACAGCGACCGCAGCCATCTGCTGGAGGCGTTCGGCCAGTTCGCCGCGCAGGTCAGCGAGGCAGTCATCGTAAAGGCGGGCGTGGAACTTCCGCTCGAGGGCGTGAAAGCCCGCGTCTACCGCTATGCCTACGACACCCCCTGCGACTTCTATGCATCGGAAATCGTGGCGAAGGAGGGCGGCAAGTTCGACTTCACCCTGAATACCCCCATGGGACGCTTCCCGCACTGGAGCGTGGGCATCCCGGGCTGGGTCAACGTGGANNNCGCCGTGGCGGCCGCCGCCGTGGCGCTGCTTCACGGCGTGGAACCGGAAACGGTGCGGAAAGCCATCGAATCGTTCAGCGGCGTGAAGCGCCGGTTCGACATCCATGTCAACACGCCCAAAATCGCCTATGTAGACGATTATGCGCACCATCCGAACGAGATCAAGGCGGCCATCTCCTCTATCCGGAACATCTTCCCGGGACGCAATCTCTGCGGCATTTTCCAGCCGCATCTCTATACCCGTACGCGCGACTTCGCCGACGACTTCGCCGAAGCGCTCAGCGGCCTGGACGCCCTGATCATGCTCCCCATCTATCCGGCGCGGGAACTTCCCATCCCCGGCGTCTGTTCGGAGATGATCCTGGACAAAGTGACCCTCACCGACAAGCAGCTGATCCCCAAGGACCGGCTGATGGAAACCCTCGCACAGCGGAAAATCGACTGCCTGATCACCTTCGGGGCGGGCGATATAGACCGTTTCATAGACCCCATTGAAAACTGGCTTCGCGGATTATGCTGAAAAAAGTCCTACTCACCATCCTGATTATCCTGGGCGTTGCCGGGATCGGCGGCTGCTATATCTGGTTCGTCGGTCAGATGGAGCGTGCGGAGCGGGCGAAAGTCGTCTGCGGCAATGTCCGTATCGCCATCAAGGGCGACGGCAGCAACCTGATCGGGACGGATGACATCATGGGCATCATAGGCGGCGGCAGCGGGATCGTCGGGACGAAGGCCGACTCGGTGGACCTCTGCGGAATCGAGCAGAAACTCGCCACCTGCGGAGAGATTCTGGACAGCCAGGCATACCGCAAGACGGACGGCACGGTGCAGATCGACGTCCGTCACCGCCACGCGGCACTGCGTCTCTTCTGCGGAAACGGCGTCTACTACAGCGACCCTACGGGCTATCTCTTCCCGCTGCGCAACCCCGCCGACGTGCCGGTCGTGACCGGGCGGATTCCGCTGCAGATTGGCAGCCGTTTCCAGGGACGTCCCCGGACGGCGGCGGAGAATCAATGGCTGAAAGAGATTCTCGCGCTGGGCGACTATATCGAGAACCACGATTTCTGGCACCGCCAGGTGGCCCAGATCGACGTCACCCCCAACGGAGACCTGGTTCTCTACATGAACAACGGCGGTGAACAGTTCATTTTCGGCCGGGCGGACGACATCGCCGGAAAGTTCGACAAGATCAGCCGCTACTACCGCAGTATCGCTCCGCTGCGCGGAACAAAACCCTATAAAACCGTCAACCTGAAATACAAAGACCAGATTGTCTGCAAATAATCTTCAACAGTATATGAGTACTTACGTAACAGCCGTAGATTTCGGCTCCGGGAAAATCGCCGTGGCAGTCGGCGAGAAGCGGGACGGACGCATCCATGTGGTCCACTACGAATCCGCGCCCTCAGCAGGTATCCGTTACGGCGAAATCTTCAACGACTACCAGGTCAGCCGGATCCTCTACCCGATGATCCAACGGGCCCAGCAGGCGATAGGAGAGACCATCTCCAGCGCCGTAATCAGCATTTCCGGCAAGTTCATCCAGGAACGCGACAGCGAAGCGCGCGACAAACAGCGTGACGACAACCGCCGGATCAATACCGAGGATGTCCGCCGGATGATTGCCGACCAGTACAACCGGGCCGGAAACGGCGAACTCGTCCTGGAGGTCGCCCCGCAGTCCTACAGCGTGGACGACCAGATCGGGCTTTCCGGCGACGACCTCGACGGCATCCGCAGCAGTTCGCTGGACGGATATTTCAAGATCTTTACCGGGAAAAAGGCGCTCTTTGAGAAACGCAAGGCGGTGCTGGCCGAGTGTTCTCTCACGCCGCGGAAGGCTATCTTCTCGCCCATCGCATCGGCCCGCGCCGTCCTCACCGCCCAGGAAATGGACAACGGCGTGGCGCTGGTGGATATCGGCAAGGACCTGACGGAGATTGCCATTATCAAGGAGAACGTGGTCCGTGACGCTTTCGTGATTCCCTTCGGAGGCGAATCCATCACGACCGACATCAAGAACCTGACCAACTTTACCGCCACCTGGGCAGAAACCGTCAAGGTCGGCGTAGGCTCCTGCCTGGAGGAAAAGGTTCCCGACGGCAAGATGGTGGAACTGCAGGGCGAAGAGGGCAATATAGAGGGCAGTGTGGATCTGCTTCAGCTGACCCGGATTATCGAAGCCCGCATGAGCGAGATTCTGGACGCCGTCAAGTACCTGATTGACGGAAGCGCCTACAGCGATCGCATTCCTGCCGGTGTGGTGATTACCGGCGGAACGGCCTATCTTTCCCACCTGCCGCTGCTCGCCGGTGCCATCCTGGGACGCAAGGTCCGCCTGGCCGCACCGCGCAGCTGTATCGCAGACGATTCGGTGGAAGCCGCCAACGACACCTTCGCATCCACGGCGGTGGGTCTGCTGCTCGAGTTCTACGAACCGAAGCTCTCCACCACGCAGAACGTACCGCAGAAGCCGGAAACGACGATTTCACGGCCTACCGTGTTCGGCGACCCCGCTCCGGTCACATCCGCTCCGGAACCCGAACCCGTCAAGCCGGACAAACCCAAAGACCGGCACGATAAACCGAAACCCAAGCCCGCACCCAAATCCGGATTCCGCAACCTGTTCAGCGATATCTTCGGCGACAACAATAGCGGCGATGAAGTATAAGGAGGCACTACTATGAACAATACCATCGATCAATCATTGATTCCCAATACCTGGCAGAAACGCACCAACATCATCACCGTGATCGGTGTTGGCGGCGGTGGCGGCAATGCCGTCAACTATATGCAGAACCAGGGCATCAAGGACGTGGACTACGTAGTCTGCAACACCGACAGCCAGGCGCTCGAGGCGAGCCCGGTGGCCCACAAGGTCCAGCTGGGCGAAAAAGGCCTGGGTGCCGGTACCGAAGCGGCCGTGGGCCGCAAGGCGGCCGAATCATCCGCCGACGAGATTGCCCAGCTCTTCAAGGACCCCATTGAAATGGCCTTCATCACCTGCGGTATGGGCGGCGGTACCGGAACCGGTGCGGCTCCCGTGATTGCAGAGGCCGCCCGCAAAGCCAACAAACTGACCGTGGGCGTCGTGACCATCCCCTTCCGCGATGAGGGCGAAGAGGCGCTGGAGCGCGCCGTGGAAGGTATCAAAGACCTCAACGGCCAGGTGGACAGCATCCTGATCATCGACAACCAGAAACTCTACGACATCTACCCCGACCTGGACATCTTCTCCGCCTTCCACAAGGCCGACGAGGTGCTCTGCACGGCTGTCAAGAGTATCGCCGAAATCATCACCAAGAGCGGCTTCATCAACGCCGACTTCGCCGACGTCAAGCGCGTGATGGCGAACAGCGGCGTGGCCATGATGGGTATGGGACGCGCCCAGGGTGAAAACCGCGCCATCAAGGCCGTGGAAGACGCGCTGCAGTCCCCGCTCCTGAACAGTCTCGATCTGGCCTCTGCCAAGAATGCCATCGTGAACATCACCTGCAGCGGTGAAGAGGGCCGTGCCATCAAGGCCGAGGAACTCCGCCAGATTATGGAAGAGGTCCGGGCCCGGATCGGCAGCACCGGCGTCTTCAAGCGCGGTCTGGTGCGCGACGATTCGATGGGCGACGAGATCAGCGTCACCGTGATTGCCACCGGTTTCGCCATGACGCAGCTGCCCGTGCTCTCGCAGCGTCGCAAGAACGTCATCACCGTGGTGGCCAAGAATATCGTGCCCAAGCGCGGCACCCCCGTCTATCCGGAAGAGGAGATCCGCGTGAACCGGAAACTCCAGTTCGAAGGGGTCCCTGCGCTGATCACCGAATCGCAGGAAGAACTGAACCAGCTGGCCGAAGAGCCGGCATTCAACCGCCGAAACGCATAGCCTATGACACAGAAAAAGAGAAGAGTCCGCTTTGCTCCGAGTCCGACCGGTCCGCTCCACATGGGCGGCGTCCGGACCGCACTGTACAACTACCTGTACGCCAAGCAGGCGGGCGGAGATTTTATTCTCCGAATCGAAGATACCGACTCCAACCGGTTCGTGCCGGGTGCGGAAGAATACATCATTGAAGCGCTCCGCTGGTGCGGCATCCTGCCCGACGAGGGTGTAGATGCCGACGGCCACGTGGTGGAGAAGGCTTCGGAGCAGCATCCCCACGCCCCCTACCGCCAGTCGCAGCGCCGCCATATCTACCGGAAATACGCTGAGGAGCTGGTCTCGAAGGGATTCGCCTATTATGCGTTCGACAGCGCCGAAGAGCTGGCCGCCCTGCGCGCCGCCGCCGAAGCCGAGAAACGCACCTTCACCTACAACCACGAGACGCGCCTCACGCTGAAGAACTCGCTGGCGCTCCCGCCCGAAGAGGTGGTGCGCCGCCTGGTGGAGACCAACGACTGGACCATCCGCTTCAAGATCAACCCGGACCGGCTGGTGGAGATGGACGACCTGATCCGCGGCCACATCACCGTGAACGCCTGCACGCTGGACGACAAGGTGCTCTGGAAGAAGGCCGACGACCTGCCCACCTATCACCTGGCCAACATCGTGGACGACCATCTGATGGAGATTACGGACGTGATCCGCGGTGAAGAGTGGCTGCCCTCCCTTCCCCTGCATTATCTGCTGTACGAAGCCTTCGGATGGCAGGAGAGTCGCCCGAACTTCGCCCATCTCTCGCTGCTGCTCAAACCTGACGGAAAGGGCAAGCTGAGCAAGCGTGACGGCGACAAGATGGGCTTCCCCGTTTTCCCGCTCAAGTGGGTGGCACCCGACGGCGAAGTCTCCCGAGGCTACCGTGAAGACGGCTACTACCCGGAAGCCTTCATCAACCTGCTGGCCATGCTGGGCTGGAATCCCGGCACCGAACAGGAACTCTTCACCCTCCCCGAACTGGTGGAGGCCTTCTCGCTGGAGCGCGTGGTCAAATCGGGCGCCCGCTTCAACTTTGAAAAGGCCAAGTGGTTCAACCAGGAGTACCTGCGCCGCCGCGACCGCGCCGACCTGATTGCCGAATTCCGCACGCTCAATGCGGAGCACCTGGAGGGCTTCGGCGACGAGTATATCGGCGCCGTGCTGGACCTGATGAAGGAACGTGCGCACTTTGCCTACGAACTGTGGGGAATGACCGCTTTCTTCTTCGAACCGCCGAAAACCTACGACGAATCCTCCGTGGCCAAATACTGGAAAGAAGAGGTTCCCGAGATCCTGCCGGAGGTATCCCGTTTCCTCAAGGGACTCAAACCCTTCGACAAGGAACACATCGACACGCTGCTGCACGACCTGATCACCTTCCGGAACTGGTCGATGGGCAAGGTGATGAACACCCTGCGCCTCTTCCTTGTGGGAGAATCCAAGGGTCCCGGCGTTTCGGACATCATGCAGATTATCGGCCGCGACGAGACGGGCTTCCGGATTGACCGCGGCATCCGTATCCTCAACCAACGGTAACCAATTCGAACCATGAACGATAAAAAAATCATAGGAATGGCGGCCGACCACGCCGGCTATGCCATGAAAGAGGCGCTCAAGCCGCTTTTGAAGTCGATGGGCTACGAGATCCGCGACTTCGGCACGCACAGTGAAGAGAGCATGGACTATCCCGACGCCGCCCACCCGCTGGGTTATGCGGTGGAGTCGGGCGAAGTGTCCTGCGGCATCGCAGTCTGCGGATCCGGCAACGGCATCAGCATGACCCTCAACCACCATCCCGGCGTGCGGGCAGCCCTCTGCTGGACCCCTGAGATCGGTGCGCTGGCCAAGCAGCACAACAATGCGAACGTGCTCTGCCTGCCGGGCCGCTTTATCCCGGTGGAAACGGCCGAAGCCATTGTCCGTGCCTGGTTTGACGCGCAGTTCGAAGGCGGACGCCACCAGCGCCGGATCGACAAGATTCCCTGCAAGTAAACGTTTTGGAACTGAACCCCCATATCCTGACCGGTTGTCCGGTGGAAACGGCCCTCGAGTACTGCGAAGGCCGTCTCTCGCACAGCATCGAGGATTATCCGGAGGGCATCCTGATCCCGGTGGACAAACCGATCCGCTGGACATCGGCCGACCTGGTAAGGAAGATCAAGTTCCAGCTGCAGAAGCATTTCCACACCCACAAGCTGAAGGTCGGTCACGCGGGTACGCTCGATCCGATGGCCACCGGCCTGCTGATTGTCTGCGTGGGCCGCGCCACCAAGATTGCCGAAGCGCTGCAAGCCCATGAGAAAGAGTATCTGGCCCGGATCGCCTTTGGCGCCACCACGGCATCCTACGATCTGGAACAGCCTGTGGATCAGTTTTTCCCGTTTGAACATATCACACGGGAAGGGGTGGAAGCAGCGCTGACGGGTTTTATCGGCGAACAGGAACAGGTTCCGCCGGTTTTCTCCGCCAAGATGGTCGGCGGCCTGCGCGCCTACGAATACGCCCGCGCCGGAGAAGCGGTAGAGCTGCGCACGGCCCGAATCACCATCAGCTCGATCGAGTTGCTGGACTACCGCGCTTCCGGAATGGCCGAAGGACCGCAGCGGGAAGCGGTCGAAGTCTCCGAAGCTGTGCGCAACGTCAAGAACTTCCACACGGCGGCGCGCAGCGAAGTCCCCGGCCCCGAAGTGCTGCTCAGAATTCGTTGCAGCAAAGGGACTTACATCCGTTCGCTGGCCCGCGACCTGGGACTTGCCATGAACTCCGGAGCCTACCTCACCGCCCTGCGGCGCGTGGCTTCCGGCGACTTCCGGCTCGCCGGTGAAAAGTTGTAAAGAACTGAAAAAAGTGTATCTTTGTGATTCGTGAACCCAAACGATTATTCGTTTAACCTAAATAAACAACCTATGAAAAAATTCTTTCTGGCAGCAGCTCTGCTGATTGCATCTGTAACGGTTTTCGCTCAGGACTACAACTGGGCAGTCGGTCTCCGCGGTGGCGTGGACGGCGGCGGTATCACCATCAAGCGTAACTTCGGCGCATCCGCAATCGACGGTACGGTCCGTATGGCTTGGGAAGGCGGCATCGCAGGTGACGTCCTCTACGAATTCAACGTTCCCGTGATCGCCGACGGCTTCAACTTCTATTATGGTGCAGGTATTTGCGCAGCGCTCGCTTCCAAAGTCCTCGCACTCGGCGTTGAAGGTGTCGTGGGTCTGGAATACAAGATTCCGGTAGCACCTATCGCTATCTCGCTCGACTACCGTCCGGCAATTGTTGTCAGCACGGGTGACGGCACCCTGGGCTACGGTTATACCGGCGTCGGCCTGGGCATCAAGTTTACCTTCTAAGCCAGAGCGTCTTAAAAAAAGAGCCGTCCTTCCGGGCGGCTTTTTTTATGCTTCTTCCAGATAGCGGATATTTTCCTACCATAATTCTTTTACAATCTCAGGAAGTAACAACTCGTCAGCCGGAAGCCATTTGACGGTATGGATTTCATCTTTTCCCAGCCAGCGGGCGGCTTCGTGCTCGTTGAGATGAAGGGCGTCCGTGAGGAGGGAACAGACGTAGCAGTGCATCGTCAGATGGAACTTCGGGTAGTCCCAGTCGATGGTTGTAAGATACTTGTCCACGCTGATTTCGGCATCAAGCTCTTCGCGGATTTCGCGGACAAGGGCCTGCTCCGGGGTTTCTCCGGGCTCCATTTTTCCGCCCGGAAGCTCCCACCAGTCCTTCCAGTCGCCATAGCCGCGCTGGGTGGCGAAAAACCGGTCTCCCTTGCGGATGATGGCCGCTACGACTTCGATGGTCTTCATGCCGGAGAGGAAACTGATGGCGTTGGGTCCTTCCGCGCAGAGGAGATCCAGGACGGAGAGGTCGGGGATGAAGGAGCCGCCGGCGGGGAATAGCTGGAAATACGGCGTTTCGCGGCCATAGCGGCGAAGGAGGCTCTCGCCCCGGTATTTGGACTGGATCAGGGCGCGCAGGTCGGTGAGCGGAGCGGACGGAAGCGGACCGGCGTCGGGGGGCGGAACCGGCGGCAGGAAACCGACGGTCGGCGAGGGCTGCACCCGCAGGCCGCAGAATTCAATCAGTTTCTCAGACAACTTCCAGTTCAGATCGAACAAAAAGGTCTCCTGCCCTTCCAGAATGCGGAAAAGGTCGTCGCGATAATACTCAAAGAAGGCGGAGTGGTTGTAGGCGGCGGTCATGGCCCGTTCGTGGAGCCGCACCCAGGGTTCGGAGTAATCGATCCGCACGTCGCGGATGGGAATCTTCTCCCCTTTTGCATGAACCACCGGAACCACCAGCGCTTCGGGACCGGCCGCGGAATAGATGCGGCAGCGGTTGCGGTAAGACTGCTTCTGGTAGCTTTCGCAGGCTTCGATCTCCACGCGGTCGCTCTGCGCCAGGGCGAAGAACCACGAAACCGGCGGAAAATATGCCGTTGCAAGCAGGGTATGCGGGAAGCGGGCCACGGTTATCGGTTGGAGGGACGGATGATGCCGCGGGTGGAGTTCCGGACAAAGTCGAGAATCAGGTCGCGCTCGGCGGTAGCGGGGAATTCCGCCTCGATCCGGTCGCAGGCGGCAGCCGTCTGCTGGCCGGGTTCGTAAAGCATCCGGTAGATATCCGCTATCTGCTGAATCTGCTCCGCGCTGTAACCGCGCCGGCGCAGGCCCACCAGGTTGACCCCCTCGTAATCGAAAGGCAACCGGCCGGCCAGGGCGAACGGCGGAACATCTTTCGTGACCGCCGCAGCGCCCGCCACCATGGCGTGGGCGCCGATATGCGAGAACTGATGCACCACCACGGCACCGCCCAGGATGGCCCAGTCATCGACGTCCACTTCGCCGGCCAGGCCGGAGTAACCGGAAAGGATCACGTGGTCGCCAATACGGCAGTCGTGCGCAACGTGCGAATAGCACATCAGCAGGCAGTCGCTGCCCACCCGGGTCAGCAGTTTCCCGCTGGCTGCCGTACCGCGGTGGATGGTGGCGCACTCGCGGATGACGGTGCGGTCGCCGATCTCCACCCAGGACTCTTCGCCGGCAAATTTCAGGTCCTGCGGAACGGCGCCGATCACGCTTCCCGGGAAGGTCCGGCAGTCGCGCCCCAGGCGGACGTAGTCGAAAATGACGGTGTGCGGGCCGATCCGGCAACCGTCGCCGATCTCCACATGTTCACTGATATAGCAGAACGGGCCTATCTCCACGTTCTTTCCGATTCGGGCATTGGGATGTATGACGCTGTTGGTATCCATATTCAGGCATTGAGTTGGGTGAGCAGCGCGCGCAGGGCTGCGGTGTTGACGCTGTGGCCGGGCTTGCAGGCGGTGACGCGGGCCCTCAGGCGGGCGCCGCAAAGCATCAGGTCGCCGAGCAGGTCAAGCAGTTTGTGGCGCGCACATTCGTTGGGAAAATGCAGCGGAGTTTCGTTCAGGTAGCCGCGCGGCTCGTCGATTACCAGCGCGTTGTCGAGCGATCCCCCTTTGATGAGGTTGTTCCTGCGAAGGAACTCCACCTCCTGCAGGAAACAGAATGTGCGGCAGGGTGCTATCTGGGCAGCATAATCGTCGCCTTCTGCGAAAGCGGCCGTCTGCCGGCCGATCACCTGCGAATGGAAGTCGATTTCCACTTCTGCCGAAAAGCGTTCGGCAGCCTCGAACCGGATCAGCGAATCGCCGATTTTAAACTCGAACGGCTCGCGAAGCACGATTTCCCGGCGTGGCGCATCCTGTGATTCCAGTCCGGCTTCGCGGAACGCGGCAACATATAGGGCCGCCGAACCGTCCAGGATGGGCACCTCCGGGGCATCCAGCTGCACCCGCAGGTTGTCGATTCCCATTCCTGCGCAGGCGGAGAGCAGGTGCTCCCCGGTGTGTACATCCGCCCCCTCGCGGACGAGCGAAGTGCTGCGCTGGGTTGCGCCTACGTAATCGGTCAGCGCAGGAATCTCCGCACCGCCCAGGTCGGTCCGTTCGAAGAGGATTCCGGTCCCCGCGGGAGCGGGCAACAGATGCATGGAAACGGTGCAGCCGGTATGAAGACCGGTGCCGCTGAAGTGACAGGGCCGATGAATCGTGTGCTGGTTCATCATTCCTTTCCGCCCGCCTTGAACTTGGCGTAGGCCTTCATGTAGGTTTTATGGTCGATGGCGGGGTAGCCCAGCAGGACCTCCCCCTCTTTTTTGACGTTGCCGATCACGCCGGTGCGGGCGGCGACGGTGGTATGGTCCGCCACCGAGATGTGGCCGTTGATGCCGCTCTGTCCGCCGATCATGCACTGTCCGCCGACGTGCGCGCTGCCGGCGATTCCGCTCTGGGCGGCCATCACCGTGTTCTCGCCCATCTCCACGTTATGCGCCACCTGGCAGAGGTTGTCGAGCTTGACGCCGCGGCGGATGACGGTGGAGCCCATCGTGGCGCGGTCAATCGTGGTGCAGGCGCCGACCTCTACGTCGTCTTCCAGCACGACATTGCCGGTCTGGGGAATCTTGCGGTAGGAGCCGTCGGCCGCAGGGGCGAAACCGAAACCGTCGGCCCCGATCACGGCGTTGGCGTGCACGATGCAGCGATCCCCGATCACGCAGTCGTGGTAGATCTTGACGCCGGGATAGAGGATGCAGTCGCGGCCGATTTTCACCCGCGGGCCGATGTAAACCTGCGGAAAGATGCAGGTTCCCCGGCCGATCCGCGCGCTGCAGGCAATGCTCCGGCGAAGCGAAAAACGGGCGCAGAAGCGGTTGCCGCGGGGGCGGCTTTTGCGCAGCTGTTCGAACCAGCCGAGCAGTTCGGCCACCGAGGCGTAGGCGTCGTCGACCTTCACAAGGGTGGCGGAGACGGGTTTTGCGGGTTCGAAGGTGCGGTTGACGAGAATCACGCTCGCCTGGCAGGTGTAGAGGTAATGCTCATACTTGGGATTGGCATAGAAACAGACCGTTCCGGGCCGGCCGCTTTCGATGCGGGCGGGCGCGGAGACCGTCACGTCGGGGTTTCCGACGAGTTCGCCGCCCAAGCGTTCGGCGATTTCCCGGGCTGTTACCTGAAGTGCCATTTGAACCGTGTACGAAGTACAAAGATAGAGAGAATTTGGTTCTTTGCCAAAGAATGCTTACCTTTGCACCGATAGAGAAGACGAAGCGAAGGGGGCCCTGAGGGCTCCCTTGCTTTTTGTCGAAAAAAGAACCTGCCTTATGATTGAGAAATCGCTTATTGAAGCCATTGCAAACGAGTATCTCGCTGCCACCGACCTGAAACTGGTCCGCGTAAAGGTCAGCAAAGAGAACGACATTTCGGTCTTTATCCACCGCAGCGGTGCGGGCGTCTGCATTGACGACTGCGTGGCGCTGAGCCGTCATATCGAGAGCAAACTGGACCGCGACCGGGAAGATTTCTCGCTCACCGTGAGTTCCGCCGGCACCGGCTACAAAGACGAAGACGAAGAATAACAAACAACAAACATAAACAGTCACACAATGGAAGTGAATCTTATCAGCCCGTTCGCTGATTTCAAGGAACAGAAAAACATCGACCGCCCCACTATGATGGGCGTGCTCGAAGAGGTCTTCCGCAACCAGCTCGCCAAGATGTATGGTGAAACCGCACAGTTCGATATCATCATCAACATTGACAAGGGCGACTTGCAGATCCTCCGCAACCGCACCGTGGTGGAGACGGTGGAAGATCCCGCTACGGAGATTTCGCTCGAAGAGGTCCACAAGATCGACGACAGCTTCGAGGTGGGCGAGGACTATACGGAAGAGATCCAGCTCTCCGACTTCGGCCGCCGCGGAATCCTCAACATCCGCCAGAACCTCCAGGGCCGCATCATGGAACTGGAAAAGAAGAATATCTACGACAAGTACGTAGACCGGATCGGCGAGATCATCGTCGGCGAAGTCTACCAGGCCTGGAAGAAAGAGGTGCTTGTGATGGACGAAGACGGCAACGAACTCGTTCTCCCCAAGACCGAACAGATTCCCTCCGACTTCTTCCGCAAGGGCGACACCGTCAAGGCGGTCATCACCAGCGTGGAGATGCGCAACGGTTCTCCGGTCATCACCCTGTCGCGTACCTCCGGCCTCTTCCTGGAGCGTCTCTTCGAACAGGAAGTGCCTGAGATTTACGACGGCCTGATTACCATCAAGAAGGTGGTCCGCGTCCCCGGCGACCGCGCCAAGGTTGCAGTCGAATCGTATGACGACCGTATCGACCCGGTCGGCGCATGCGTCGGCGTCAAGGGTTCCCGTATCCACGGAATCGTCCGCGAACTGCGCAACGAGAACATCGACGTGGTCAACTGGAGCAACAACGTCCAGATCCTGATCCAGCGCGCCCTCTCGCCCGCCAAGATCTCCTCGATGGAGTTCCTCGAGGACGAGGTCCGCGTCTACCTTAAGAAAGAAGAGATCTCGCTGGCTATCGGCAAGGGCGGTTCCAACATCAAGCTCGCCGGCATGCTGGTAGGCAAGCGGATCGAAGTTTACCGCGCTGACGCCGAAGAGCAGGAAGACGTCCTGCTTGACGATTTCAACGACGAAATCGAGCAGTGGGTGATCGATGCCCTGAAGGAAATCGGCTGCGACACGGCCAAGAGCGTTCTGGCCATTCCGGCAGACGAAATCGCCGAGCGCGCAGACCTCGAGATCGAGACCGTGGAAGACGTTCTCAAGATTCTCAAGGCAGAATTCGAGGGGGAGGAATAAACCATTAACTATTCGGGAGAAACAATTATGGCAGAAGGAACCATCAGAGTCAACAAGATATTGAAAGACTTCAATATCAGTTTTCCAACTTTTACCGACTTTTTGAAAAAGAAGGGCATTGAAACTGAGGAGATCACGCTTACGTCCAAGGTCTCCGAGGATGTCTATTCCCTGCTGCTCAAGGAGTACGGCAATGAACAGCAGTTGCTGATGGCACAGTCCAAACAGGTCAGCAACAAGTTGAAAGAGGCAACTTCTGCCGAGAAGGAGCACGCTGTGGCCGGCGAAGAGGAACCCGTCCGGGAGGTCTTCATCAAGACCAACGTCCTCACCACCGAACGGCCCGCCGAGCGTCCCGCAGAACCCGCACCGAAGCCGGCTGAAAGCGTCAAGACTCCCGATGACGCCACCGGATTGAAAGTGCTGGGCAAGATTGACCTGAGCAAGCCCAAGAAAGAGAAGAAGGCCGCTCCGGCTCCCGCTCCCAAGGCGGAAGAGAAGCCGGGAGAGGCGCCGAAGCCCGCTGCAGAACCCGTCAAGGCTGCGGAACCGGTCGTGGAGAAACCCGTAATCAACGTTCCCGAGCACATCGAGACCAAGGTCGAAAAGCTGGCCGGTCCGAAGATCAGCGGCACGATCGACCTCTCGCAGTTCGAGAAGAAACCCAAGCCTGCGGCCGCCAAGGACAAGGGCAAACGCGAGCGCATCCACAAGGGCGGTCCCGCCAAGGTGGATATCAACGCGACCGAAGGCAGCAACCGCCGCGAGAAGCCGGCCCAGCCGCAGCGCGACAACAACCGCGGCAACGGCAACCGCCGCGACCGATTCAAACCGGTCCACACCGAGATTGACGAAGATGCAATCCAGAAGCAGATCAAGGAGACCTACGCACGGATGGTAGAGGGCAAGGGCAAGACCAAGACCTCGAAGCACCGCCGCGAAAAACGCGAAGAGTTCTCCCAGAAGATGCAGGAGGAGCAGGAGCGCCAGGAGCGTACCAGCAACATCCTGAAGGTTACTGAATTCGTGACGGTAAACGAGCTGGCCATCCTGATGGACAACACGCCGGTCACGAAGGTGATCGAGGCCTGCATGAACCTGGGCCTGATGGTCTCCATCAACCAGCGTCTCGACGCCGAGGCACTCGTGCTCGTGGCCGAGGAGTTCGGTTACAAGATCGAATTCGTCAAGGCCGAGACCCAGGGTGCGATCGACGAAGAGGCCGACAAGGCGGAAGACCTGCTGCCGCGTCCGCCCATCGTTACCGTGATGGGTCACGTGGACCACGG
>DBXZ01000063.1:4909-5129 GCA_002309795.1 Bacteroidales bacterium UBA1199 | reverse complement strand
CAGCATATCGGTGCCTACAACGTGACGCTGCCGGACGGACGGCAGATCACCTTCCTCGATACCCCGGGTCACGAGGCCTTCACGGCCATGCGTGCCCGCGGTGCGAAGGTCACCGACCTGGCCATCATTATCGTGGCGGCCGACGACGCCGTGATGCCCCAGACCATCGAGGCCATCAACCACGCACAGGCTGCCGGCGTTCCCATGGTGTTCGCCATCA
>DBXZ01000063.1:0-4849 GCA_002309795.1 Bacteroidales bacterium UBA1199 | reverse complement strand
TGGGGCGGCAAGTACCAGTGCCAGGAGATTTCCGCGAAGAAGGGTATCGGCGTGGAAGACCTGCTGGAGAAGGTGCTGCTCGAGGCCGACATGCTGGATCTGAAGGCCAACCCGAACAAGCGCGCCGTGGGCAGCGTGATCGAGTCGTCGCTCGACAAGGGCCGCGGCTACCTGGCTACCGTGCTGATCCAGAGCGGTACCATCCACATCGGTGACGTGATGCTCGCCGGCTGCTACACCGGCCGCGTCAAGGCCATGTTCAACGAACGCGGCCAGAAGATCAAGGAGGCAGGTCCTTCGACCCCCGTTTCCATCCTGGGCCTGAACGGTGCACCGACCGCAGGTGACAACCTCAACGTGCTCGAAGACGAGAAAGAGGCGCGCGATATCGCCGCCAAACGCGAGCAGCTGCTCCGCATCCAGGGCATCAAGACGCAGACCCACATCACCCTGGAGGAGATCGGACGCCGTATTGCTTTGGGCAACTTCCAGGAGCTCAATATCATTGTCAAGGCCGACGTGGACGGTTCCATCGAGGCGCTCTCCGACTCCCTCATCAAGCTTTCCACCGAGGAAATCCGCGTGAACGTGATTCACAAGGCCGTGGGTGCCATCTCGGAATCCGACGTCCTGCTCGCCGTGGCCTCCAATGCCATCATCATCGGTTTCCAGGTCCGTCCGATGCCGGGTGCCCGCAAGCTGGCCGAGAAGGAATCCATCGAAATCCGCCTCTATTCCGTCATTTACGACGCCATCGAGGAGGTCAAGAGCGGTATCGAGGGCATGCTTGCTCCCGAGCAGAAAGAGGAAATCACCGCGACCGCCGAGGTGCGCGAGACCTTCAAGATCTCCAAGGTCGGTACGATTGCCGGCTGTATGGTCAAGGAGGGCAAGCTGACCCGCAGCGCCAAGGTGCGCGTCATCCGCGACGGTATCGTCATCCACACCGGCACCCTGGGTTCGCTCAAGCGCTTCAAGGACGACGTCAAGGAGGTGGCTGCCGGATTCGACTGTGGCCTGAATATTGAAAGTTACAACGACGTTCAGGTCGGCGATGTGATCGAGGCATTCGAGATCGTCGAGGTCAAGCGCAAACTCTAAAGGCGATGAAAAAACGGTTCGGAATCCTGCTCTTCTGTGCGCAACTGGCGCTTCTGGCGACCGGCTGCGGACGCCCGGAATGGCCGGATCCGGACTCTTCGTCCGTATTGTTCTATATGGACGCCAACAACTCGCTCTCGAGCTACGCCTACGACTTCATGGATCAGATTACCCGGGGTACGCTTCCGGCCAAGAACACGGGAGAGCGGGAAGTGCTGGTCTATTGCCACATGCCGGCCAGCAGCCCGAGGCTCATGAAACTCACGCGCCGCAGCGACCGGACCGGGCTCGACACGCTCCTCATCAAGTTATACGACAAGGATGTCAACTCCGCCTCTCCCGAAATGCTGCGACAGGTCATCCTCGATGCGGAAGCGGTGGCGCCCGCCGCACACCACGGCCTGGTAATGTGGTCGCATGCCACGGGATACCTCCCCTCCGGATACTTCAACCATCCGACGGACATGGCCCAGCCGACCCAGCCGCACTATGCGCGCACCTTCGGGTCGGAGTACAGCAAGACCGAAGAGATGGAGATAACCGACATGGCCGAGGCGCTCCCCTTCCACTACGACTTCATTCTGTTCGACTGCTGCTTCATGGGCGGCATCGAAGTAGCCTATGAACTCCGGGAGAAATGCGACTATATCGCCTTTTCCCCCACCGAGATCATGGCCAAGGGTTTCCCTTACTACGTGATGTTCGAGTCCCTCTGGAACGGCAACTCCACGGAAGAGGCGATGAAGGCGGTCTGTCAGGAGTACTACCACTACTACGACAGCACCTACCAGCGCTACAAGGCGGGCCTGGCGACCAACAACGGCGGCACCGTCACCCTGCTCAAATCGGCGGAGCTTCCGGCGCTCGCCTCGGTCTGCCGCGGCATTTTCACCAACCACCGCGATGAGATCTACGGGCTGAACTTCAACTCCGTACAGCGCTACTTCCGCTACAATTACCACTGGTTCTTCGACCTGGGAGACATTGTCGAGCAGGTAGCTACGCCCAGTGAGTTCGACGCCTTCCAGAGTGCGATGGACAAGCTGGTCATTTACAAGGCGGCCACCCCGGAATTCATGGGGATCGTCATCAATAAATATTCGGGCCTCAGCTCATATCTGCCGAAGCCCGAATACGTCAATCTGAATGCATTCTACCGTGATCTGGCATGGAACCGGGCCACGGAGTATGTCGAATAGCACTCCTTATTTCTTGAAGTAGCGATTGAAGAGGCCCTGGAATCCCTGGCCGTGGCGTGCTTCATCCTTGGCCATCTCGTGGACGGTGTCGTGGATGGCGTCATAACCCAGCTGTTTTGCCTTGGCAGCGATGGCCATCTTGCCTTCGCAGGCGCCAGCCTCGGCTTCCATGCGCTTCTGGAGGTTGGTCTTGGTGTCCCAGACCACCTCGCCGATCAGTTCGGCGATGCGGGCAGCGTGGTCAGCCTCTTCGTACGCGTAGCGGCGGAATGCCTCGGAGACCTCGGGATAACCCTCACGGTCAGCCTGGCGGGCCATGGCGAGATACATACCCACCTCGGTGCACTCTCCGTGGAAATGTTTCTGGAGACCTTCCCAAACTTCGGGATCGCAACCCTTCGCCTCACCCAGCTTATGCTCGGTGACGAACTCCAGGGCGCCGGAATTTTCAACGACCTCTTTGAATTTAGACTTCGGGGCTTTGCAGAGCGGGCACTGCTCAGGTGCCTCAGGTCCTTCGTGGACGTAACCGCAAACGGTGCAAATCCATTTTTTGCTCATAGTAATGCGAATTTAAAGGTTTATAATGGTTGTTCTTTCAGAAAGTGTCTTTTCAGGATGGCGCAGACGCAGGCGAGGAGGGCAAACAGGGCGGCCAGGGCGGCGACATACAATCTTCCCGCGACAATCCCGTCTGCCATCACCCGGTCCGGATCCGCCTCCAGGCGGGCCTGGAACCGGGGCGAATCGATGCGGCGGAGAGGTGCCTGGGCAATGATATGATGGTTCTCAACGACCATGACACGATGTCCGATGACGACCAGCGGTGCGGCGCTCTCCCCCAGGGGCGTCTTGCGGACGTCCATGCCCACCCGATAGGGACCGAACTCCATGCGCGGCAGGTTCACCAGGGCGTCGAGGGGAATGGCCAGGGCCACGAGAGCGAACACGCCGAGCGCCACCCGCTCGAACCAGGCCGGCACGGCGTCCTGCGGCTCACGCAGACAATAGACCAGGTGATAAATGGCCATCGGCAGAAGGATGAGGGCCCACCCGGCCAGGCGGAAATGGTGCGTGAGCAGGCAGACAATCAGCCCGGCTGCAACGAGCGCCAGAAGCAGGGGCGAAACCACTTTGCGCCGCAAACCGCAGAGGGTGGCCATGCCGGTGAGCAGGACCATCAGGGAAACGAGAATTCCCGCCACCGTACCCAGGTGCAGGCGCTCGCCGGTCGTAACCGGATCGAGCAGCATCAGCAGGCCGGCGGCCGAAGCGGTCAGCCCCGGGAATGTGCAGCACAAGCGGTCCAGGAATTTCATCGCGAAAGCAGTTTATCGGCCTCCGCCGCAATTTTGGCAAAAATGGCCTCCGCAGGCAGCATCCTGCCCTCAGCATCCGCGCAGTCGATCCGCTTGAACTGCGGATCCCTTCCGCATTCGGCCAGATAGATCCGGCGGACGCCTTTCTGGAACTCGATATCCTTCTCGTGGATATCTGATTTCCCCTCCAGATAGTCCCGGTGGTCGTCCCCTGCGCGGGAGTTGTGCAGTTTCTCATCCACGAAGGAGATGGGCACGTCCAGGAAGAGGTTCAGATCCGGTCTGGGAATGGCGAATTCACGGTATTCCGTATCAAAGATCCAGTCGCGCAGGTGCTCGGCCGCAGCGGCATCGGGCATCTTGGAACACTGGAAGGCGATATTCGAATAGACATAGCGGTCCAGAATCACGCAGTGGCCCGCCGCGAGCTTTTCCCGAATCAGCGGCGCCGCCTCCCGGCGGTCTTCCGCAAAGAGATAGGCCACCACCTGCGGATGCACCTGGTCGATCGCCCCGAAATCGCCCCGTAGAAAACCGGCAATCATCCCCCCGATCACCGGCGCCTCGTAGCGCGGGAAGTGCAGGTAATCAACCTGTCTGCCCGTGGCGGCGATGTAGTCTGAAAGCATTTTCAGCTGGGTAGATTTGCCGGCTCCGTCGAGCCCTTCGAGAACGATCAGCATAGGGTAAAATGTGTATCTTTGCAAGCGGTTCGACAAAGATACACTTTATTTCAATTATGGAAACAGGGCAAGTCAAATTGATGGGCGTTGTCAATGTGAATGACGACTCTTTCTTTGCGGAAAGCCGGGCCGTCGGGGAAGCGGATTTCATCCGCCGCGTCGGGCAGCTCAAGGAGCGGGGCATCCGGCTGATCGACCTGGGCGCTGTCTCTTCGCGCCCGGGCGCCGCCTATGTGGGCGAAGAGGAGGAGTGGCGGCGGCTGGATCCAGCCTTGGAGGTCTGGAAGCGGGAATTCAGCAACCTGGAGCTCTCCGTAGATACCTTCCGCAGCGGCATCGTCAAACGCGTCTATGACCGCGTGGGGCGCTTCCTGGTGAACGACATCTCCGCCGGAGCCGAAGACCCGAACATGCTCGGCACGGTCTCCTTCCTGGACCTCCCCTATGTGGCGATGCACCGCCGCGGCGATTTCACCACGATGCACAATGACTGGCATTATGACGATGTCGTAGAAGAAGTGTTGGCGTATTTCCGCACCTTTGCCGC
>DBXZ01000034.1:5609-50198 GCA_002309795.1 Bacteroidales bacterium UBA1199 | reverse complement strand
GTATCCAAAGCTCCTCTAAGGATGTGGTAGCGAACACCCGGAAGGTCCTTGACACGGCCGCCGCGAACCAGCACGATGCTGTGTTCCTGGAGGTTGTGTCCTTCGCCCGGGATGTATGCATTGACCTCTTTCTGGTTGGTAAGACGAACACGTGCAACCTTACGCATTGCAGAGTTCGGCTTCTTAGGGGTGGTCGTGTACACACGTACGCAAACACCTCTCCGCTGAGGGCAAGCATCCAGCGCGCGAGATTTGCTCTGTTCTTCGATAACCTCGCGTCCTTTGCGAACTAATTGTTGAATTGTCGGCATAAATAGTTGTAAATCTTTTATTTATGTGTTTAAAGCCGCTTTTTTGCGGGTTGCAAAGATACGGCATTATTTCCTATTTACCAACAAGTTCCCGACAATTTTTCCGGTAGAACACCGAAAAAAACGCGCGCTACGCGCCGGCCACGCGCGAATAGACGTGCTTGCGCGCGAAGAGCGTCTGGTAGGCGGAGCGCCAGATGAGGTGCGCGAAGTAGGCGATGTAGAGTGCCTGGATGCCCGCGACGGGGGCGAGCAGGAAGTAGGTGGCCAGAAAAGCCAGGGCGGAGCCCAACGTTCCGTTACGCAGCGCAGCCGAAGCGGTGGCGCCGATATAGATTCCGTCCCAGATGAAGGCGATGCAGCTGAAAACCGGCATCAGCAGGAGCCAGAAGAGGAAAGGACGGCAACCCGACAGCACCGCCGGATCGTCCGTAATCAAACCGATTAGGGTCTCCGGAACGATGGCGTAAGCCAGCGTGGAGACCACGGCAATCCCGAATCCCCACCAGAAGAGCAACCGCACGACCCGGTGCAGCTGCGGTGCGTCCTGCTCGCCGATAAAGCGGCCGGTGAGCGCCTCCCCCGCATAGGCGAATCCGTCCACGAAGTAGGAGTAGAGCAGCAGCAGTTTCATCATCACCGCGGCCACGGCCAGCTGCACGTCGCCGTAGTAGGAAGCGATGATGGTGAATCCGTTGTAAACCACCAGCATGGAGAAGGAGCGCACCAGGAGGTCCAGGTTGATGCGGAAGAACGACCAGATGTGCCGCCATCGGACGGCGTGCCGGATATCTGCAAAGGCCATTGTAGACCGGTAACGGAAGATCAGCAGAAGTGAGGCCACCAGCAGGCCGGACCACTGGGCGACCAGCGTACCCACCGCCACGCCCTTGAGACCCAGCGGCGTGTGGAAGGCCAGCAGCCAGGATGCCACCATATTCACCACGTTCACCCAGATGTCGGTAATCATGGAAAAGACCGTGTTCTGCATACCGATAAACCACCCCTTGAAGACAAAGAGCGACATGGTGGCGGGCACGGCCCAGATGCGGATGAAGAAGTATTCGCGCGCCACCTTTTCCACCTCGGGTGTGCAGTCCAGGACCAGGAAGGAGATATCCACGTAGACCCACTGGATTATCAGACAGGTGATCGCCAGCAGCCAGGCGGTAGCAATTCCCTGAACGAAGGTCTCGGAGGCGCATTTCCAGTCGCGCCGGCCGAATGCCTGGGCCGTGATGCCGCCCGTACCGACCCGCAGGAATCCCACGTTCCAGTAGAGCATGTCGAAGAGCATGGTACCCACCGCAATGCCGCCGATGGCCGCCGCGTCGCCCAGATGGCCCGCGATGGCCAGGTCCACGATTCCCACCAGCGGGACCGTGATGTTGGCCAGGATACTGGGCAGGGCCAGTCCCAGAATTTGCCGGTTTAGGGAGCGGGAACGGGGCATAGAGACGCTTAGCGGTACTTGGTTTCTTCTTCGAGCATGCCCAGGTAGGAGTTGTAGCGCTCGGGGGCGATCCGGCCTTCATCCACCGCCTGCTTGACTGCGCAGTCCGGTTCGTGGGTGTGCGTGCAGGGTTTGAAGCGGCAGTCGTCCATCACGCGGAGCATCTCCGGGAAGTAGGTGCTCAGCTCTTCCGGCGCGATATCCACCAGGCCGAAGCCGCGGATGCCGGGGGTGTCGATGATAAAACCGCCCGAGGCGAGCGGGTGCATCTCATAGAAAGTGGTGGTATGTTTGCCCTGCAGGTGGCTGAGGGAGATTTCGCCGGTGCGCAGGGAGAGCGACGGATCCATCGCGTTGATCAGGGAGGATTTTCCCACGCCCGAGATGCCCGAAATGAGCGATACGGCGCCGCGGCAGCGCTCCTTGAGCTGCTCCACCCCCTCGCCCGTGCGGGCCGAAACCTCCAGCACTTCGTAGCCGGCCTGGCGGTAGAGCGCCACGAAATCGGCCGTCTCCTCTTCCAGCGCCTCGGTGCGGATGTCGGTCTTGTTGACCACCACCGTGGTGGGGATGCGGTAGGCTTCGCAGGTCACCAGGAACCGGTCCACGAAGGCCCGCTTGACCTCCGGGAAGGCGATGGTCACCACCAGGAAAACGCGGTCCAGGTTGGCGGCGATGATGTGCGATTCGCGCGACAGGTTCACGCTGCGCCGGATGATGTAGTTGCTGCGCGGGTAGATTCTGTCGATCACGGCCATCCCTTCCGGATCGTCGCTTTCAAGATGGTAGTCCACCCGGTCGCCCACCGCCACCGGGTTGGTGGCATGACTGCCGGAGAGCCGCACCTTGCCGCGAATCACCGCTGCAAAGGGCTCCCATGCGGGGAGTTCACTCAACAGGTAGTGACTTCCCGTATGCTTGACGACCGTGGCTGTTCCGCTCTTTTTCATACCGGCGCAAAGATAGCAAATTGTGCAAAATCCACTATCTTTGTATCCGTTCTAAACCGATTCTTACCATGCTCCAGCAGGAATCCGTCTCGGCCCTTGTAGAAAAGGCCATCCATTCGCTCGATTTCACCACCGAACCGCGCCAGCTGTACGAACCCGTCGGCTATATGTTCAGCATCGGCGGAAAACACCTCCGCCCCCGGCTCTGCCTGATGACGTACGGCCTCTTCCACGACTCTGTGCCGCAGGAGGTTATCTGGCCGGCGCTGGCCCTCGAGACCTTCCATACCTTCACGCTGATCCACGATGACGTGATGGACCGTTCCGACACCCGCCGCGGCCATCCCACGGTGCACTGCAAGTGGGACGGCAACACGGCCATCCTCTCGGGCGACCTGATGTCCATCCTGGCCTACCGCTACCTGGCGATGGGGCCGGCCGACAAGCTGCCCGCCATGCTGAAGCTTTTCACCGACACGGCGGTGGCGGTGTGCGAGGGGCAGCAGCGCGATATGGATTTCGAGAAGAAACCCTTCATCACGATGGACGACTACCTGCTGATGATCGGACAGAAGACGGGCGTGCTGCTGGCGGCCGCTACCTGCATGGGCGGCATCCTGGCCGGCGCTTCGCAGGCCCAGTGCAAGGCGCTGTACGACTTTGGTTACCGGACCGGTCTGGCCTTCCAGATCACGGACGACTACCTGGACTGCTTCGGCAATGCGGCCACATTCGGCAAGCCTATCGGCGGCGATATCGCCGAGAACAAGAAGAGCTGGCTGCTGGTGGAGGCGCTCCGCCGCGCCGTCAGTGAGGCGGACAAACGCCGGATTGCAGAGATTATGGCCATGGGCGACGACCGCCGGGCGGAGAAGATTGCCGCCATGACGCAGCTCTACGTGGAACTCGGTGTCCGCGATGCGGCCGACGCCGCCATCCTCGAGTGCCACCGCAGTGCCATTGACGCGCTGACGCAGGCCGGATTCAATGACGCCCAGATCGGATGCCTCCGCGAGATGGCGGAAAAACTGCTGCACCGTGAAAAATAAGCTCGAGATCATGGCCCCGGCAGGCAACTTCGAGTGCCTGAGGGCCGCCATCCAGGGCGGTGCCGACTCCGTTTACTTCGGAGTGGGCCAGCTCAACATGCGCTCGCATTCGGCCAACAACTTCGCGCCGGAAGACCTGGCCGAAGTGTGCCGGATCTGCCGCGAAACCGGCGTCAAGTCCTACCTGACCCTCAACATCGTGCTTTACGACGAGGACCTGAGCGCCATGCGCGAAACGCTGCTGGCCGCCCGCGAGGCCGGCATCACCGCCGTGATCGCCTCCGATATGGCCGCCATCGCCTGTGCGCGCGAACTGGGGATCGAAGTGCATATCTCCACCCAGCTGAGCATCTCCAACCGGGAAAGCCTCCGCTTCTATGCGCAGTTCGCGGACGTGATCGTGCTGGCACGGGAGCTGAACCTGACGCAGGTGAAGGCCATCTCCGACTATATCCGCGACGAGGGTATCTGCGGTCCCGCCGGACGACCGCTGCAGATCGAAATGTTCTGCCACGGCGCCCTCTGCATGGCCATCTCCGGGAAGTGCTACCTGTCGCTCCACGAATACGGCGCCTCCGCCAACCGGGGCAGCTGCTACCAGCTCTGCCGCCGCGGCTACGAGGTCACCGACCTGGAAACCGGCATGCAGCTGGAGATCGACAACAAATACATCATGTCGCCCAAGGATCTCTGTACCATTGAATTCATGGACAAGATCATCGCCGCCGGCGTGACCGTTTTCAAGATCGAGGGACGCGCGCGGAGCAGCGAATATGTGCAGACCGTCACCCGCTGCTACCGGCAGGCGGCAAATGCGGTGCTCGCGGGAACCTACACGCAGGAACTGGCCGCTAAGTTGAAGGAAAAGCTCGCCACGGTATTCAACCGGGGGTTCTGGGACGGCTACTACCAGGGAGCCCGGCTCGGGGAATGGAGCGAAGTCTACGGCAACCGCGCCACCCGCACCAAAACCTATCTGGGCAAGGTGACCAACTGGTACGAAAAGCTGGGCGTGGCCGAAATCACCCTGGAAACCGGATCGTTCAAGGTCGGGTCGCACCTGCTCTTCACGGGCGCCACCACGGGCGTCATCGAATGCGACGTTGCGGAAATCCGGCTGGATTCGGGCAGCGTCGCCCAAACAGAAAAGGGAGATGTCTGTTCCATCCCCCTTTCCGAAAAGGTGCGCCGAGGCGACAAGGTCTTTCTCTTCGAGTAAGCGCGCTTACTGAACGTTGATCACCTGGTAAATATTGTGGGTGACACTGCCGATCTTCGCGACCGCGCGGATCGTGTGCTGTCCGGAGGTCAGCGTGATGGAGGAAATGTCTTCCGGCAGTTTCTCCGAATCATAGTACCAGGTCAGCGGATTCGCGGCTTTCAAGTTATTGACCAGCTGTAAATCAAAGATATCGCCGGTCTTATAGGCTACGGTCGGATCGAACTGGATGGCGGGATAGTCGTAAGCGGGAATCGCATCGACCATATAGTTATAGTAATACGGGTCTCTCAGAACCGGCTTCCAATCGCCCTGGCCCTTGTAGCAGACCATCAGCCGGTCGCCGAATGCCGGGGTGTCGGTAATGGTGACCGAGATGGTGGCGTCGACGCCGTACTGGGACTCCAGTTCGAGAGGCTGCGCTTCGAAGACCTGTTTGATATTCCCCTTCCAGTCAACGACCGCCAGTGCGAACTGGCCGACGAAGGTTCCTTCGCCGTAATTGCACAGGTTGGTAGCCGTTACTTTTGCGGTCTTTCCTTTCTCGAACGAACCGCCGGTCAGCGTAAGACCGCCCTTGTAGCTGTTGTCCAGATAATAGAGCATACGCTCCACCGGTTTACCGCCGGCGTTTTTCTTCAGGTTGAAGATGGCGCTGCAGTGGAAACGGAAATCATAGTCCTTGTCGATCATCAGCGCGCTGATTTTGTAATAGGCGTTGTCCGATCCGTTCCAGCCCCAGTTGACATAGAAATAGTCTTCCGTCGCATAGCCGTCCAGCACGAATTCATGACCGCCGCCGCCGCCGTCGCCGCCATAGACGACCGGCAGGCCTGCATCGATGTCCTTCTTGATGAGGTCGCACCATTCACGATTCGTAAATTCTTCACGGTAAGCAAGATAGACCGATGAATCGTAGTCCATGTAGCGGATGAGCATCGTGGGGATCATCTCCGGATAGGCACCGGTTCCGGTGGGATTGTATTCCGACTGCAGCATCACGCCCACATCGTGCATCAGGGTTGCGATGGCCGTGGCTTCCGTTTCGGAGTAACTGCCCTTATAGGAACGCTTGATGCTTGTCCAGTTATAGGAGGTTGCCAGATTGTGGCCGGTAATCGTCTGCTTTTTGTTCTTGTCCGTGGTATAGGTGTAGTCATCCAGTTTCTCGCCATTTGTGGTAAGCGGCCACTGTTGGATGAACATTGCCTCACAAAGCGCCGTGCTGACGCAGCCGGTCACGGAACGGCCACCGTCGACCGTAGGGCAGAGATTGTTGAACGGAGCGCCCTGCCCCCAGGACGGGGTCTCTACGCGTTTGACGGGGGAATACCTGCGGATGCCTTCACGGGTGGCCTTCTCCCAGAGGGCGGCGCCGGTAGCGCGCTGTTTTTCACCGATATTGCGCAGGTAATTGATTTGGGCGGTGTATCCGTCGAACCAGTGACGGATATTTTCCGGCATGTCTTCGGTCTGGAAAGCCCCCGTCTCGGAAAAGCCGAGAACCGGAACGGCCGCATCGTCACCGGCTATGATGACGAATCCGCCGCCTTCCCGGTTAAAGACGTAGAAAGCGGGGGTTGCGGCGCTGCGGGTCTGGCCGTCGGTACCGTCCCAGACCAGGGAAACCCTGGCTTGGGAACGTGTGTCGGTAAAGAAGGATGAGGCCATCGTGCGGGCCTTCTCGGGGGTTATGCTGTCGGCCATAGCAAGAACGGCGACAAACAACAGAATGAGGGTTAAAGCTGTTCTTTTCATGGCAGATTATCTGGGAAGGATGTAACCGATACGGGTGGTCTTGTCATAGAACCAGCCCAGGGTAGAATTGGCGTTGACACAAATTACTTCGCTCGTAGAGGCGGGAACCTGCGGGAAACCTACGTTGTCCGTCTTCAGGCTGACGGTTTCGCCCATCGCCGCCGTGGTCGGCGTGGAGGCGTAGATCATATAGCCGGCGTGGAAATTCTGAATGCGGTAGTAGCGGTACTGGCCGGAGGTGTAGAGTGCGTACTGGTCTTCGCCCGGCGTATAGGTCACGATCGGTACGATTGCATCAGGGTTGGAAGCATCGTAAACGCCCGGGGTCGTCAGGGTGGCGAAGATGCCCGGAGCATCCGGCGAATCGAGCGGAATCCTTGCCTTACCGGCCTCCACCAGCGCTTCGATATCGAGCGGAATGGTCAGCTGTGCACCGGCTGCAAGCGCCTTGTCGGCCTTGAGGTCGATGAAGACCTGGCCCCGGTCGGAACCAAGGGTGATATGGAGCGAATCTCCCGCTGCGATGGCGGGATTCAGGAAGAACGGAACGGAAATCGTACCGCCTGCCGTCATTTCAGGCGAATCTGAAAGGTTGATCACCACCGAATCGGCGGAATTGACGAATGCGAGCGGCGCAGCGGCGTCGGTCAGGTCCATCTTGAAGCGGCCTGCCAGTTCGCGCTGCGGAACCACGATTTTCAAGCTGTTGAGGTGTCCTCCCGTCAGGAACTTATTGGGCTTGACGGTGAAGTCGAGCAGGGCGGATTTCTGTACCATGGTCATCGTGAAGCCTTTCCGGGGCGTTCCCTCCGCGAGGGTGGAGACCATGTAATTGTAGTGCATGTCCGGCGTGCCGCTCACGCCCGTGCGGGTGACGAACATCGCAAGTTCGGCCACGGAGGCGTCCGTGCCGGCGGCCGTCGAGTAAGGATAGTACGCAGAAACGATATTGCCGGTAACCGTGCCGGTAAAGACGCCGGTCACCTGGCCTGCCGATTCGGGTGAAAGGGAAAAGCAGGCGTTGACTTCCGTTTTGCCGACTATGCCGATACAGTCGCCTTCCGCCCATTTGACGGAGAGCAGGTTGTCAGCGATTGCGGTACGGGTTGGTGTGAGTTCCGGAATACGGATCGTCACGGAAACATCGCGCGGCGACCCGCCTGAAAGGCCCATTCCTTCACAGCCACAGACAACCAGGGCCAAGACGAGAAGGATGGGAAGGAAGCGTTTTTTCATCAATCAGTATAGGTTTTTGATTATTGTTCTTTGGGGTTGGACCATTTTTCGACAGCCTCGTCGAGCGCCTTGTCGGTACGCAGCGTGATTACGCGGCCGGAGCCGGGATAGTAATATTTGACGGCGATTTCCGACTCGAGCAGCGGCAGGATTTCATCTTTCTTGAGGCGGAGCATGGAGCGTTTATCAATCTGCACTTTGGCTTTGAGCGCTTCTATCTCGGTTTTGAACTGCTCATAAAGGCCATCCTGCGTTGCGGACTGCGTCAGGTTGTCCAACGCCGCTTCGGCTGCGCTGCGGGCATCGAACTCCCGGCCGTCGGCATATTCCACAAAGGCGTCATATTCGGCGTCGGTCAGGCGAAAATCCCTGGCGGGTGCAATCTGCGGATGGGTTTTATAGTACTCCAGCGCATAATCGCCGAGCACGCCGGAGTACGCCAGCGCCACGACAGGACGGCTGTAGTACGTCTGTTTGGTTTCGATATCCGGGGTGATGCCGCCGCCGTCATAGACGGTACGGCCGTTCTTGGTCTTGAAGGCTTTGCGGAGCGAATCCGGCACGAAACCCACACTGCCGTCCTCGTTGCGGTGGCTGTAGTCGATAGCCTGCACGCAGCGGCCGGAGGGAATGTAGTACTTGCCGGTCGTGATTTTCACATTGCCGTTGTAAGGCGTGGGAACTACGGTCTGGATCAGGCCTTTGCCGAAAGTCCGGCGGCCGGCGACCGTGCCGCGGTCCAGGTCCTGCATGGCGCCGCTGAAGATCTCCGAAGCGGACGCGGATGCGCTGTTGACCATCACCAGAAGCGGGATTTCGGTATCGAACGGTTCTTCCTGGGTGCGGTACTCCTGGTTCATCTTGGGGTCGCGGCCCTTCGACGATACGACGAGCGTACCCTTAGGCACGAAGAGCGCCGCCATCTTGACCGCCTCGTCCATCACGCCGCCGCCGTTGTCGCGCAGGTCAATCACCAACCGCTTGGCACCCTGGGCCTTCAGGGACTCGAGGGTCCGGTGGAGTTCGATCGTCATCTTGTCGGTGAAACTGCTGATATAGACATAACCGATATCGCCCTTCAGGATGCCGGCATACTCAATGCTGGAGACATGGATGCGCTCGCGGCGCAACACGACGTCCACCGTGTCGCGGGTACGGCCTTTGAACACCTTGAATTTCACATCGGTACCCGGCTGGCCCTTCATCCGGTCGGTGGCCTTGTCGGAGGTCTCGCCAACCACGCTGACGCCGTCGATCTCCCAGATCTCGTCGCCCGGTTCAAGACCGCACTTGACGGCCGGCGAGTTGGCGTAGGGCTCGTAGATAATCACGGGGCCGTCGGTCCGCTTGCGGATCAGCGCGCCGCAGCCGCCGTAGTTGCCGGTGGTCATCATCGCGAAGTTGTCGGTGGCATCTTCAGGAATGTAAACCGTATAAGGATCAAGCGTTTCCAGCATCGCATTGACGCCGGCGGTGATCATTTTTTCGTAGTTGATGGTATCCACATAAGAGCGCGCAAGGCTCTTCAGGATGGAATATTCGATATCGAGTCCGCGGCCCAGGTTGAAGGTGGAAGACTGGGCTGCCGCAGGAACGGTCGAGGTCAGCAGGAGTGCCGCAAAGAGGGCAATCAGGGTTCTTTTCATCTCTATCGCTACTTTATCGCGCATATTTATATTCATACAAAGTTAATTATTTATTGGAAATGTCCTACCTTTGGGCAAAATCCGCGCCAAGCCGTATGGAGATTCTTTTTGCATCCGCCAACCAGAACAAACTATTTGAGGCTCAGAAAATTTTCGGCCCCGAATTCCGGATTCTGCTGCCCGCCGGCCTCGGTTTCACGGGCGAGATTCCCGAAACCCACGAGACGCTGGCGGAAAACTCCGCCCAGAAGGCCCAGTTTATCTGGAATTTGTTCCATAAACCCTGTTTTTCGGACGACACCGGATTGGAGGTGGATGCCCTCGGCGGCGCACCGGGCGTCTATTCCGCCCGCTATGCCGGCGAACCCTCCAACGCCGCGCGAAACATTGAAAAACTGCTGCGTGAGCTGGGCGATACCCCGTTTGAAAAGCGCACGGCGCGGTTCCGCTGCGTGGTAAGTTATATCGATGCGAACGGCGCGCTGACGCAGTTCGAGGGGCGTTGCGAAGGTCGCATCAACTTCGCCCCCGTACGCAACGACGCCTTCGGCTACGATCCGGTCTTTATTCCGGAAGGAATGGACGTTACGATGGCCGAAATGCCTGTCGAACAAAAGAATACCCTCTCGCATCGCGGCAGGGCCATGGATCTGCTGGTATGTCACTTGAAACGAAATCTCGCGCAATAGTCCTGCACACTACGCGGCAGGGCGATTCGTCGCTGGTGGTTCACGTCCTGGACGCTTCCGCCGGCCGGCAGAGTCTCTATCTGCGCGGCGTAGGCAAGGGACGGAACGGTTCGGCTGCGGCGGCTTTTCATCCGCTGAGCGTGCTGGAGGTGGTTACGGTGGCCACGCCCCGCAGTTCGCTGCTGTATCTCCGGGAGTATGAGCCGCTTTTTCCGCTGGCCAGCCTGCGGACCGATATCCGCAAGAGCTCCACGGCGCAGTTCGTCTGCGAGGTGCTCTGGCGTACGCTCCGCACCGGCGACGGCGATCCGGAATTGTTTGCCTGGCTGGTAGAGAGTATCCGGGCGCTGGATCAATGTCAGGGCGTGGCGAATTTTGCCGCCTGGTGGCTGGTGGGTTATTCAGCCCTGATGGGCTTCCGCCCGGAAGACAACTGGTCTGAAGACACCCCCGTCTTCGACATCGTCTCCGCCAGATTCCAGCCACGTCTCGAGCATCTGGAAGAAGCCTATGCTCGGTTTTCCGACCGGCTGGACAAAAGCCGGGAAGAGTCCCGCCTTTTCGGAAAATCCTCGCCGGCTTCTTCCATGCCGGCGGAGCAGAGGTCTTGTTTGCGTAGTGCGGACTCGCCGTCAGGCTCTTTCCGTCCGCGCGAAGCAAACAAACCGGAGTCTGCCGGTATGGAGATCGGATCTTCTGAACGATTTAAGGCAGAAGAGTCTTTGCTTCTGCATCAGATGCTGACAATGACGTTTGAGGAGGCTATGGTGTTGCCGCTGTCGGCGACGCGCCGCAGCGCATTCTCGCGCCGGATGCTCGGCTATCTGTCGTATCACCTGGGCCAGTCGCTGGACATACGCTCCCTCGACGTCCTCCACGCCGTCTTTACAGACTGAGCCACAACGGCTTATAAGAACCACTTCGAAGAATCCTTCTTGACGATGCGGTGCGAGATGGCCAGCGCATCCAGGTCGTCGTAGAGGGCGTAAGAGGGTTTGACCAGGTACTTCTTGGAGAACATCGTCAGCAGGTCTTCGGCGCCGTTGAAACGGTAGTGGATGTCGAAGTAGAGACGGGTTTCGCCCTTGTGGCGCTTCAGGAGGGCGAGGAGTTTCTTGCGGAAGGCGGCGTCGCAGCGCTCGATCGGGAAGCCGATATGCATCTCCGTGATGAATTCGTCGCGCGTATTGCCCAGCAGCGTGATGCTCTGCAGACGGAGCGTGTACTCTTCTTCCTCGTTCGGGTCGGCATTCTTGCCGCGGAAGCGTTTGACGGTTGCACACTTGATGAAAAGCTGGTTGTGCAACGTCGTGTATTTCATGAAGTTTTCGTGGTCTTTGCCGAAGAGGCGGAAGATGTGCTGGCCGGTAAAATCTTCAATCGTGAAGCTGCTCCAGGGTTTGTTGGTCTTGGAAATGCCGCCCTCCGTGGCGGTCACGATGCCGGCCACGAAGAAGACCTTGTCGCGGTAGCTCTTGTCCACCGCCATGCGGCTCTCGGCCTCGTTGACCTTGGCGATGTCGGCGTTGGTGAATTCGTCAATCTCCAGGCGGAACTTGTCGAGCGGATGGGCGGAAATGTACATACCCACCAGCTCTTTTTCCTGGCGCAGAAGTTCCATCTCGTCGTATTCCGGAACGGCGGGGATCTCCGGGCGGACGGGTTTGAGTTCCTCCATGCCGCCGAAGAGGTTTGCGCCCTGCGAAAGGGTGTCGTTCTGGAACTTGTAGGCGTAGCGGAGCATCTGGTCGATAAAGGTATCCTCTTTGCCGGGCTCTTTCCAGGTGAAGACGGCGCGCGTGATGTCCGGCAGGCTGTCGAAGGCCCCCGAGAAGGCCAGGCATTCGAACACCTTGCGGTTCACCACCGTGACCGGCACGCGCCCCACGAAGTCGAACAGGTCTTTGTAGGGTCCGTGCGCCTTGCGCTCCTTGATGACGGTATCGATGACATTCGGGCCGACGCCCTTGATGCCGCCCATGCCGAACCGGATGTTGCCGTCTTTGTTGACGGTAAATTCGGTGAAGCTCTCGTTGATATCGGGAATCAGGACCGCCACATGGCTCTTGCGGCAGTCGTCCATGATCTTTGTAATCTCCTCGATATCACTCAAGTTGCAGCTCAGGTTGGCGGCGAGGAATTCGGCGGGATAATGGGCCTTGAGGTAGGCGGTCTGGTAGCTGACCCAGGCGTAGCAGGTTGCGTGCGATTTGTTGAAGGCGTACTCCGCGAAGGCGCGCCAGTCCTGCCAGATCTTTTTGAGTTTCTCTTCCGGAAGTCCGTTTTTGAGACCGCCCTCCATGAACTTGACGTAGAGTTCCTCCATTACCTTGATCTGCTTCTTGCCCATCGCCTTGCGGAGCTTGTCGGCCTGACCTTTGGTAAAGCCGGCCAGTTTCTGCGAAAGCTGCATGACCTGCTCCTGGTAGACCGTGACGCCGTAGGTGTCTGCCAGGATCTCTTCCATTTCCGGCAGGTCGTAGGTGATTTTTTTCACGCCGTGCTTGCGGTCCACGAAGTCCGGAATGTAGTCCATCGGGCCCGGGCGGTAGAGGGCGTTCATAGCGATCAGGTCCTCGAAGCGGGTGGGCTGAAGCTTCTGCAGCCACTCTTTCATGCCGGGCGATTCGAACTGGAAGACGGAGGTGGTGTCGCCGCGGCTGTAGAGCGCGAAGGTCTTCGCGTCGTCGATGGGGATGGCCTCGATATCGATGTCGATTCCGTGACCTTCCTTGATCAGGTCCAGGGTTTTATGGATGATGGAGAGGGTGTTGAGTCCCAGGAAGTCCATCTTCAGCAGGCCGCACTCCTCAATATAGTGGCCGTCGTACTGCGAGGTCCAGAGATCCTGACCCTCCTTGTCTTTCGAGAGGCAGATGGGCACGTAGTCACTGATGTTGCCCGGTCCGATTACGGTGGCGCAGGCATGCTGGCCCACTTGGCGGATGCTGCCTTCCAGCTGCTGTGCATAGTTGAGCACTTCGCGGTTCAGCGGGGACCCGCCCTCCATCTCCGCCTTGAGCTCCGGCACGAGCCGCAGGCAGTTTTTGAGGTTGACCTTCGGGGATTTCTCCTCGTAGGTGCCGTCGTCCTTGCGGACCTTTTCCGTGGGCAGGCGGTTCGGGATGAGTTTGGTCAGGCGGTTCGATTCGTCGATGGTCACATGACTGATGCGCGCCACGTCTTTGATGGCACCTTTGGCGAGCATCGTGCCGAAGGTGATGACGCGCGCCACGTGGTCCTGGCCGTAGGTGTCCTCGATGTATTTGTGGGCGAAGTCCAGGTTCTCGAAGTCCACGTCGATATCCGGCATGGAGATGCGGTCCGGGTTGAGGAAGCGCTCGAACAGCAGGTTGTACTTCAGGGGATCCAGATTGGTGATCCAGAGGCAGTAGGCCACCACGCTGCCGGCAGCCGAACCGCGGCCCGGCCCCACCATGAAGCCGGCATTGCGCGAAGCGCGGATGTAGTCCTGCACGATCAGGAAGTAGTCCGGGAAGCCCATCTTGCAGATGGTCTTCAGCTCGAAGCCGATCCGGCTCTGCTGCTCCGGGGTGAGCGTTTCGCCGTAGCGGATCTTGGCACCCTCGTAGGTCAGGTGGCACAGGTAAGCCACTGATTTACAGAAATCTTCGCCGCGCTCGTGACCTTTGGCGTCCGTGCGTCCGGCATCGATCACCTCTTTGTATTTCTCAAGATAGGTGTCGATCTCCGCCAGGAAGGCGGGGTCGATCTTGTATTTGGGCAGGATGTAGTCGTGGTCGATCGTGTAGTTCGCGCACTTGTCCGCCACCTCAAGCGTGTTGGCCAGCACCTCCGGATGGTTCGGGAAGAGCGCCGCCATCTCCTCTTCGCTCTTGAGAAACTCCTGCTGGGTGTAGCGGAGGCGCTTCGGGTCGTCGATATCGGAGTTGGTGGTCAGGCAGATCAGGCGGTCGTGGGCCGGGCCGTCTTCTTTCTGGATAAAATGGACGTCGTTGGTGGCCACCACCTTCACGCCCAGCTCTTCCGCCAGTTCGAAGATGCGCGGATTGACCTGGGACTGCGCCTCATAGACGTCGGTCGGAACGCCGGGCACCTCCGTTTTGTGGAGCATCACCTCCAGGTAGTAATCCTCCCCGAAGAGATTCTTGTGCCATCGGATGGCTTCACGCGCAGCGTCCAGGTCGCCCGCCATGATATCCTTGGGAATCTCGCCGGCCAGGCAGGCGGAGCAGCAGATCAGGTGGTCGTGATATTTCTCGATCACTTCGTGCGAGACGCGGGGGCGGTAGTAGAAGCCTTCGATATGACCTGTGGAGCAGATCTTCATCAGGTTCCGGTAGCCGTCATAATCTTTGGCCAGCAGGATCAGGTGATAGTATTTGTCGTGCGCGCGGTCTTTCAGGCGGTGGTCGTAATGACGGGTCACATAAACCTCGCAGCCGATGATGGGCTTGACGATCAGGTTGCCCTCTGCGTCTTTGTTGGATTTGTCGTACGCCCATTTGAAAAACTCCTTCACGCCGTACATGTTGCCGTGGTCCGTGATGGAGAGCGCCGGCATTCCAAGTTCCCGTGCCCGGGCGAAAAGTTTCTCAATATCAGAGAGTCCGTCGAGAATCGAATACTGCGTGTGGACGTGTAGGTGTACGAAAGACATAGCTTCAGCGGGTCAATGTTTCATGCGGCGGCACTGCGGCTCTCCGGCCGGTTCGCTTCGGGCAGCAAGTTATTAATTTTTTCGCCCCCGCCCAAGACCGTTTTTCGCTTTCTTGCGAGAAATTATGAACAACCTCCCCAGAGCCCTCCCGGGGCAGAAGCCAAGCGCTTTTTCGTGACTGTTGCCGGTGAATATCGGGCATTCTTTCATGGCAGCCGCCCGAACGTTGGTCAGAACCTGTCTTCCGCCATCTCCCGACCGCTGGCCAAGGTCGATCTTGCCTTTTCGTCGCTATCTGTCTTTTTCGCCAAAATGACGCACAACAATCCCCCGCTGAAGGCTCTCTACAGGGAGTACGTCTGCTTCATCGGCCGATTTGGGCCCCTGAAGCAAGCTCATCCCAGCTCTAGGTGGCTGTAACGCCCGTCAAGGTGCGTCAGTTTGGCAAAATCACCTAGGGGACGTATTGCTGAATTTCCGTCTCGGGGAGTCGCACGACTGTTGCCAGTTGTCGGCGGGTAAGACGGTACTTTTTTCGCAGAGCGCGAGCAAGTTCAATTCGTTGAGAGGTGGTTAACCGCCTGGGATCACGCGTTCCAAAAAGAACCTTACACTCATCTCCGCAAACGTTTCTGGCCTCAACATCCTCTAAGGCAATTCCCCTTTCGTCGGCCATTCGCGACAACATCTCCTCTTCCCGGCTCTTAGGACTGGACAGGTATACTCGGAAACGGTTGTACGTTCCATAAATTGCCTCAAAACGAGTAACATCCACATAATTGGACGGAAGAATCAATCCATTACAAATCTGCCAGTCGTTGGGGATGGAGTATCTCCTCGTATGAATAACCTCCCGCTGTTGAACTGCCGTTAAGTCGCCGAATCTAACCGTTTTGCAAATGCTTCCCCGGCGATCGAACAACCAGACAGGAGTATAATACCCACTCCTGAAATACATCGATCCTGTCCCCCAACGGTAGTCATACGGCATTACCGGCTTTCCGTCTTTTGTTGCCTGAATGATTGTGTAGACGGCGACATTCCTCAAGTAAGAAAGATCATCGCCTATGGAAAATAACTCCCCGCGGAGTTGGAAATCCGCACCTCCATTCCGCGTCTTGGCAGCATAGTGCCGAACGGTCGTCTCAAAAAGAACCTTGAACCTGGCACAGCGCCCGATGGGTCCATACAGCAGGATATGCGGATGCGAATCCTCGATAGAAAAAGAGACAACGACCGCGCCGGTGACTGCTGCACAGAGGCCTATAATATTAAAAACGGCCACATGATCGGCCTCGCACAGAATAAAATTCCGAGCATCGGTGCCTTTTGCACAATAATGATAGTACTGGAACTTGTCCATCGTATTCTGTCTCCTCTTTTTACTCTCGCCACCTTTACGATGAACGATACATGTTTGATTCCGTAAAGATAGCGGTTTTAACTATATTTGTGGACAGAAACGAACGATTATTTAACACTTGCCTTATGGAAGAGAATACGCCTCAGACCCAGAACCCTATTATCATCGAACGGGAACCGCAGCAGAAAAACGGCCTTGGCCTTGCCGGTTTTATTCTCGCACTGGTTGCATTGTTTCTCGACTGGATACCCGTCTTCGGATGGCTGCTCTGGCTCCTCGGGGCAATTTTCTCGATTATCGGGCTTTTCAAGCAACCGCGTGGCTTTGCCATAGCCGGTTTTGTCATCAGCTTCTTCGGCCTCATAATCCTCTTGATTGCGCTGGGCGTTTTGGCTGCGGCCATTGCTCTGTAATGCTATGGATCTTAAGGAAGCGATTGCCGCACGCCATTCCGTGCGCAGATATCTGGACAAACCGTTGACATCGGATCAGATTGCCACGCTTCAGGCTGCCATCGCGCGCATCAACGCAGAGTCCGGCCTGCATATCCAGTTGGTGCTCGATGAGCCCAAAGCTTTTTCGACCGGCCTTTTCAAATATGGGGCGTTTTCCGGCGTGAAGAACTATCTGGTCATGGCCGGCAAAAAGGGAGGCGTGGCGGAAGAGGCGGTTGGTTACTATGGCGAAGAGCTGGTTCTTCTGGCGCAGATGCTCGGGCTGAACACATGCTGGGTGGGGCTTACCTATAAAAGAATTCCCGGAACATACCGGTTGAATCCGGGCGAACGGGTTCATTGCGTCATTTCGCTCGGTTACGGCGAAACGCCTGGCGTTCAGCATCCTATGAGGCCGCGCGAACGATTTTTTGAGGCGGAAGGCCCGCTGCCGGACTGGTTTATTGCCGGATTGGATGCAGCCCTGCTTGCGCCGACCGCCATCAACCAACAGAAATTCAAGTTTATCCTTCATGCGGACGGGCGCGTTGAGGCTCGGGCACTGCGCTCGCTGGCCGGCTATACGCGGATGGATCTGGGCATCGCCAGGTACCATTTCGAAATCGGCGCCGCCCCGGAACGAGTCAACTGGAAATAGGTTCGCCAAAGTGACGCATGGCAATACCCCTTTTAGAATGCTATGGAAGGGGTCGATATGCTTGACCGACCGATTTGGGCCGATGAAGCATGCTTACCTTTATTTCTGAGGGTTGTAGGGCCCAACAGTATGCTTCAGTTTGGCGGAAATAAAAAATGGTTTGCGTACAAAACAAAAAAGTAGTACTTTTGCAGCCCATTCCAGAAAATCTGGATGTGGCGCAGTTGGTAGCGCACCTGGTTAGGGACCAGGAGGTCGCTGGTTCAAGTCCAGTCATCCAGACACGAAACGCCGTGAATCGCAAGATCTGCGGCGTTATTTTTTTGGCTGGCATTATTTTTGAGAAACCGTCATCTAAAAAAAGTACTTACTAACTCCTAGGTTATGAATAGGATACCGACCCTTATCGCGCTGACGGCCATGCTTTTCGCCAGTTGCGATCCCATTGAAGACGAAAACGGCGGAACGGACAGCGGCAGCAACAGCGGAACGGGAACCGGAACCACCACGACGGAGATTTCGCTCCCCGCGATTGCCGACGTGGATGACGCGATCACCAACACCACCTTCACCCGCACCATAACCGTCACCTTCTCCACGACGGCCGACGCTACGGTCGAGGGAACCTCGGCCGACTTCGCCGTGACCGTCGACGGCAACCGCGTCACGGTGATCAACAACGGCACCGAAGCCGTGAAATACATATTGACCGGCACCTCCGATGACGGAAAGTTCAAGCTCCACAGCGCCAAGAAGCAGGCCCTCGTTCTGAGCAACCTCTCGCTCACCAATCCGACCGGCGCCGCCATCAACGTACAGGGTCCGACCGCCACGCCCAACAAGGGCAAACGCACTTTCGTGGTGGTGGACGGCACCAACTTCCTGGCTGACGGCACCAACTACACCGAAACCCCGGCGAACGAAGACGAAAAGGCGGCCTTCTTCTCTGAAGGACAGCTGATTTTCTCCGGCGCGGGATCGCTGACCGTCACGGCTACCGGCAAGGCGGGCATCTCTTCCGACGATTATATCCGAGTCATGGATTCTCCGACCCTCCGGGTCTCCTCGTCGGCCGGCCACGGCATCCGCGGCAAAGACTGGATCCTGATTTCCGACGGCACGCTCGAGGTCAACGTCTCGGCCGATATGAAGAAGGGCTTCTCCTCCGATTCGATTGTCCGCATCGACGGCGGCACCTCCACGATCAACATCAGCGGCGGGGTGGCGTATGACAGTGAAGACCAGGAATATACCGGTACGGCCGGCATCAAGGCAGACAAGCAGTTCGTGATGACGGGCGGCACAGTGACCATCACCAATACCGGAACCGGCGGCAAGGGCGTTCGGGCCGGCAGTTACGACGCCAACAACCCGACACTGCCGGACAGTTATATCACCGGCGGCACTTTGACCGTAACCACCAAAGGGAAGGCTTCCTCCGCTTCGCTGGGCGACGTCTCGGCCAAAGGCATCCGAATCGGCTACAAGGAGACTTCGGGCAGCGGCAAGAACGCCACCTCGCTCTGCGCCGGCAACCTGATTGTTTCGGGCGGCGTGATCACGGTCAACAGCACCTACTGCGAAGCAATCGAAGTCAAAGGAAATCTGACATTTACGGGCGGTGAAACCTACGCTGTCTCAACCTCGGAAGATGCCATCAACAGCCAGAGCGATCTCGTGGTTAACGGCGGCATGATCTACGCCTTCTCTGCCGGAAACGACGGCATGGACGCCAACGGCGATATGAAGATCAACGGAGGTTACGTCTTTGCCATCACCACGAAGGGCGCGCCCGAGGTGGCCCTCGACGCCAACACGGAAGAGGGGCACAAACTCTATATCAACGAAGGGGCGACAGTCGTGGCCTACGGCGGCCTGGAGCGCGGCGCGCAACTTTCACAGAAGTGCTATAACATGAGTTGCACGGCCGGCAGCTGGAACTCCCTGACCGGAAGCAACGGCGAACTCTGCGCCTTCAAGGCGCCCTCCGGCATCTCGAGCGTGATTGTCTCCGCACCCGGCCTGACCGCCGGCAAGAAAGGCGTGACGGTCAGCGGCGCAACCTACTGCGGCGGCCTCTGGGCCACTGAAAACATTTCCGGCGGCAGCTCCGTCAGCCTCAGCACCTACACCGCCAGCAGCGGTGGCGGACCTAGGTGGTAGCCGGCGAGTAGGTCTTCCGGGATAGATTCCACCATATCCGCAGGCCGTTGAGGGCGTTGAGGAGGTAGAAGGAATACTTCACGATATAGATGCTGGCCAGCGAGGCGCTCTCGCCGGCGGCCACATCGCGCGCAGCAGTCAGGCTCCACATCACCACGGAGGAGATATTCACGATAATCCAGAAGAACCACTGCTCCATGAAGGCGGTCGAAAGCAGATACTGCCCGATCAGGTTGCAGACCGTGGCCATCGCGTCGACCACGATAATCCAGCGCAGCGTCACCAGGTCGGCGTCGTGCGTCAACAGCCGCTCAGCCAGGGTTGCGCCGTTCTCCGTGCGGACCGCGCAAAGAATGATGTAAACGATTACCAATCCGGCCAAGAACAGCCCGCTGACCAGAATCCGGCCGCGTTTGGAAAGCCTGCGCGCCTGAACCTGGGTCTTGGCCGAACCGCCGCGCCGCCGCCACGCCACGAGTCCCACAAACTGCATGGGCAGGAAGTATAGCAGGTTGATGGCCGCGCTGCCGTAATTACTCTTGAGCAGACAGACCGTACCGTAAACGGCTACATTGATAACACCGAATATAAAATTGGCAATCCGGGCATTGGAAGCCAGAATGACCGACATCACGCCGCAAAGCGAAGCGCCCGCAGCCACCAGCAGCAGAATCCGCGCGCGAAGATCGCCGGCTGTCGAATAATTACGTGCTGTAATCCAAATGATTACAATGCCCATCAAAACCATCAGCGTCACGCTGAAAATCCGGTTGAAGAGTTTATCGTTTTTCATTCTTTATGGAGTATTCTTAGAACTATCCGTGGAACCCGATACTCGGGTTTCCGACCGGCGGGACAAAAGCCGGGAAGAGTCCCGCCTTTCCGGAAAACCCTCGTCGGTTTCCACGGAGCCGACGAGAGCATCAAAGACCTCTCTCGCTCTTGCCGGCCCGATCTCGGCGGCAATTTCTTCCAGGGAAGCCTTCTTCAGGCGGGCGACGCTCTTGAACTTGCGCAACAGCTTCTGCTGGGTAGCGGGCCCGATGCCCGGAATCTCGGCCAGTGCCGAATCTATCTGATGCACAGAACGTTGTTTGCGATGGAACGTAATGCCGAACCGGTGTGCCTCGTCGCGGATCTGCATCAGGATGCGCAGCGACGCGGAATTCTTATCGAGGAACAACGGATGCGGATCGCCGGGAATCACCACCTCTTCCAGCCGCTCGGCCAGGCCCACGACCTTCATCTGCCCGGCCAGCCCCAACTCCTCCAGCGCCTCCAGCGCGAAGGTCAGCTGCCCCTTGCCGCCGTCGATCACCACCAGCTGCGGCAGATCGTCCGGCGCTTCGGCCAGCATCCGGGAATAGCGCCGGTTCACGATCTCCTTCATGGAGGCATAATCGTTGGCGCCCACCACCGTCTTGATATTGAAATGGCGGTAATCCTTCTTGCTCGGCACCCCTTCTCGGAAAACTACACAGGCCGCCACGGGGTTGGTACCCTGGATGTTGGAATTATCGAAACACTCGATATGGTCGGGCCGGCGGTCCATTCCCAGGTCGCGCTGCAGTTCAACGAGCGCCTTCTGGGAATTCACCACGCGGCGCGGCAGCGTCTTGGCCTCCAGCAGCCGGTAGGTCTCCATGTCCAGAATGCCGTGACCCACCGTCTTCTGGCGCTCCTGGTGCGCTTCGAGCAACGCGAGCCGCTCTTTCCACACCTGCGCTTCTTCGAACAGCAGATTGGCCGCCGCAGAAGACATCCGGGTCCGGCATTCGTCAATCAGGCTCCGCACGCGTCCGCTCAACAGCTTGCCCACCGCCTCGATGGCGGCATCGTAATCCGCCTGGCTCTGCAGGCCGATGCACGCTCCGGCACACTTGCCCATCTGGAAATTCAGGCAGCTGCGGAATTTGCCCGCCGCGATTCCCTCTACGGTCAGCGGCAAGCGGCAGGGCCGGGGGCGATACAGCGTTCCGATCAGCTGCAGCAGTTGCCGTGCGTGCTGCACGGAAGCGTAAGGACCAAACCAGCGGGAGCCGTCGCGCACATAGCGCCGGGTCATCACCACGCGGGGAAAAGGTTCGTTGCGGATGCAGATCCAGGGATAGGTCTTGCTGTCTTTCAGCAGGATATTGTAGTGCGGCTGGAGCTGCTTGATCAGGTTGTTCTCGAGCAGCAGCGCATCTTCTTCCGTCTCGACCGGTGTATAATCCACATCAGCGATATGGGCCACCAGGGCACGGGTTTTCCGGTCCAGCTGGTCCTCCGGACGAAGGTACTGCGACACGCGGCGCTTCAGGTTTTTGGCCTTGCCCACATAGATGATGGTGCCGGCCGCGTCGAACCAGCGGTAGACGCCCGGCGTATCGGGAAGTGCTGCGACCTTATCCTTGAGCACCATAACGAAAATATCCCTATCTTTGCGATAAACCTGAACCGACCTTGCTATGCAAGAGAAAGCAAAATTAATCAATAAATCGGACATACAGAAGGCCATCAAAATGCGCGGACCGATCGGCTGGCTGATCGCCACCATCGCGATGCAGGCAATGGGTATCAACCGCGGCCATAAACTGTATTACAAGTGCCAGGGCGCACAGGGTCACGATTTTGCAGCTAAAATTCTTGAAGAGCTGGACATTAAGTACGATCTCAAGATCGAGCAGCTGGAGTATATCCCGCAGGAAGGACCGTTCATCCTGCTGGCCAACCACCACTTCGGCGGCGTAGACGGCATGATGGTATTCGACATCGTGGGCCATATCCGTCCCGACCTCCGGTCGGTCAGCAACTTCATTCTCGGGCTGGTGCCGGAATTGCGCGAGGTGATGTTTGCCGTCAACCCATTCACCAACGGAATGGGCGGCGGTCGCAGCAGCCTGGTGGGCATGCGGCAGGCTTTCCAGCATATCAAGAACGGTGGCTGCCTTGCCATCTTCCCGGCCGGTGCGGTAGCAACCTACCAACCCCAGAAGGAGCGCACGGCCACCGACCCCGGCATTATCGAAGATTGCAAGTGGCCGGAATCCATCGTCAAGTTTATCCGGATGGCCGAATGCCCCGTGTTGCCGGTCTATTTTGAAGGGACCTGTTCCAAGCATTTCCACCGCGTCGGCAAGATCGATGCGCGCCTCCGTACGGCCAACCTGGTCAACGAGGTACTCAATAAAAAGGGCATGACCATTCCGATGCGGATCGGCAAGCCCATCACGGTGGCCGAGATGAACAACTACGAGTCGCTCGATGACCTCTACGGCTATCTGCGCAACCGCATCTACGCGATGCAGACCGAATTCGAGCCGAAGCGCAGGCTGATTCCGCGCCGCAAGGTGAAGACCCGCGCCGAACAGATTGCCCTGCCGCGCGACCGCAAATCCCTGCAGCGCGAGCTGGAGCGCATCAAAGACAAGATGCTCTTCCAGGTATCCTCATACCAGTGTTATCTGGCTGATTATAACGATATTCCGAACTGCATCATAGAGATCGGCCGCGAGCGCGAAGAGGCCTTCCGCGCAACGGGCGAAGGCACCAACAAATCGCTCGATCTGGATGAGTTCGACAAATACTACAAGCACCTGATCCTCTGGGACAGCAAGGAGCGCCACCTCGTGGGCGCCTACCGGATTGGCATCGGTTCCGAGATCTACGCAAAATATGGTTTGCCGGGATTCTATACCAGTACCCTGTTCCAGTACACCAAGCGGGCGAGGGAGGTGCTTCCGCGCTGCGCCGAACTGGGCCGTTCGTTCGTCTCCGTCAAATATCAGAAGGAGGCTCTGCCGCTCATGCTGCTCTTCAAAGGCCTGATGCTCTCCATGATGAAATTCCCTCAGGTTGAGTATTTTATAGGCCCTGTCAGCATCAGCAACGTCTACCCGAAGGCCATCCAGAGCCTGATGGTCTGGTTCTTCAACGAGCACAGGCACGTGCCGGCAAAAGATACGATTGCCGAGCCGCGCACGCCGTTCATCCCGGCCTTCAAGAACCTTCGGCCGGAGCAGTTGCTTTCCAAAACCGATACCGTTGAAAAGTTCGACCGCCTGCTGAAGCAAATCTCTGATAACGAGTTTCGCCTGCCTACGCTGGTCAAGAAGTACTTCAAGTGCAGTGCAGAGATTATCTGCTTCAATGTGGATCCGGCCTTCAACTACTGCCTGGACGGCTTTATCCGCCTGCCGCTCAAGTCGTTCCCTGAGACGGAACTGCTCTCCATGCTGAAAGATGAAACCTCCTGGGAAGCCCGGGAAGCCGTCCTGAACCGTTACGGTTACAGCCAGAAAAAAGACTGATTATGAAACGTTTTTTGATTACCCTGGCCATGCTGGCTATTATCCTGCCGGCTGCTGCCCAAAAGAACACCAAACCCCAGAATATGAAAACCCTCATCGCTTACTTCTCCGCTAGCGGGACCACCCGCGCCGCTGCCGTGAAACTTGCCGCCGTCACCGGCGGAACGCTTTATGAAATCCGCCCGGAGGTACCTTATACCAGCGCCGATCTTGACTGGCGCAACCGCAAGAGCCGCAGCTCGGTGGAGATGGCGGACCCCTCTTCCCGTCCGGCTTTCATCGCCGATCTGGAAGATGCCGGATCCTACGATCGGATTTTCATTGGGTTCCCGGTCTGGTGGTACACCGCCCCGACCATCATCAATACATTCCTGGAGACGTATGATTTCAGCGGAAAGTCGGTGATCTTCTTCGCGACTTCAGGCGGCAGCAACATCCGGAAGGCTTGCGCGGACTTCAGCAAGAAGTATCCTTCCCTCAACTGGAAAGAGGGCGCCCTTCTCAACCGCGCTTCCGAATCCGACATCCGGAAGTGGGTGGAGGGGCTATAGCCCCCTTGGCATCTATCTGATTAATACACTGCAGGTTACTTAAAGTGCTACCCCCGCCTGAGAGGGGTAGCACTTTTCGCTATCAGCTGTTTGTCAGGCAGTTAAGTGCCAAGGTGTTTATTTGGCCTGATATTCGTATCTTTGGGGAGTATTGAACCCCTAAATGGAGATATCATGCAACGAAATTCTCTTTGGAAGCCCTTCCGGAAAGTCTTTTTCCTGACGGCTATTCTGTGGCTGTGCGCCAGTGCGGCGGCTTTCGGCAAAACCGCTGCAGAACGACCTGCGACGGCGGCCGACGTCTATGCGCAGATGAACCGCTCCCAGAAACAGGAATTGAAGCGGTTGTGGAAAGCGTACAACGATGCTTATATCTACTCCGACCAGGAGGCTGCGTTGGTGGCCATCAAAGAGTTTGCGGCGGCCGGACGGTTTTCCAAGGATTTCTATGAGGCTGGGCGGCAGTTGGTTGCGCTGCGCGTGGGACGGAACTGGAAGGCGCGGGAAAGCGAACTGCAACGGCTCTCGGAAGAGTTGAAACAGCACGGTTTTCTATTGGAGACGGTGATGGACAGCTACGACGGCTCCTACTACTGGACCCTGAGCGACCGGATGAAAGAGCTGGTCAAGGATCAGCGGGAGGCGTTGCGGAAGGTCCGGACTTCAGCCTGGTATACGAGTCTTCCTGAATTGAGCGGGGAACGGCTTTCTGACGGCCTGGACAAGGTTTTAGCCGAAGATCATACGATTGCGAACGACTACGAATTTCTGCTCTGGTGCCTGCTGGTCTCCGAGTGGAAACCGCTTGAAAAGGCGCATTGGGCCGGCCAGCTGCAGGAAGAGTTGAACGGCTGGTATCCGGCGGCGCCCCTGGCGGAATACTGCGCCGTGCCGGACTCCGCGGGTTACGAAGCGTTCAAGGTGAAACATACCGGAACCGGGGCAGCACTGCTCGGTGAGGCATGGCTGATTCGTCACGAGTTGGAGGTGGCCGACCGCTTGCCGCAGGCGTCTGAAGACGTTTATAAACGTTTACGGGAGCGGTGTGAAGCCTTCCATAAAGCGCAGCGCACATGGCGGAAAGATCCGCTGGCAGGAAAAATCTCTTCCGTCAGGGAAGTCCAAAACCGGCTGGATGAAAAACGGATTTCGCTCTCCGTAAGAGACAGCGTGATTTATCTGGTTTTCAAAAATATGCAGAAGGCCTCCGTGCGGATTACCGGCGAGAACCAAACCGGCAGGAAGTATCGCTGGAGCCAGAGCTTCAACAACCCGGTGTGCCATTACTACCTGAGAGATACGGTCACCATTCCGATGCCGGCAGTGCCGGACGGGGACTATACCTTCAAAGCCTACAAGAGCGAATGCTTCGCCCGACTTTACTCCGTCGCGGTTACCAACCGGAGCGACCGGAGTTTCCGGGAGTTTTATGTAACCGATTCGCGCAGCGGCAAACCCGTCGATTCCGTGGCAATCTGGCTGGAACGCAGCGACACGGTGGCAAAAGCGCCCAAAGTGCCCTTGATTGCCAACTTTACCCCGGACGGATTCACCACCCTACCCCGGGAACTGGAAGAGGCGGCTGCCGATTCGGTTCATTCCTGGCGCTGGTGGGTGACGACGAGTGACGGCCAGGGCCTGTTCCGCGCATCGGAAAAGATTGACCTGAACCGCATTCCCGACGCCGTCAAACCCACCGACTCGTTCCGCGGCGCACTCTACGCCGACCGGACCGTGGTTCTCCCCGGCGAAGCGATCCGATTCAAGGGAATTGCCTGGATTCGGCATGCCGACGGCACGCAGGAAGTACTGCCCGAAGGAGCCAATCTGCGCGCGGTTCTTACCGGACCGCGCGGTGCCAAGGGTGACACGTTGCTCCTGAATACCAATGAGTTCGGTGCGGTGTCCGGAAGTTTCAGCCCGGACAAGGAGGCCAAAAACGGAACTTGGCAGGTTCAACTTCTCCACGGGAACCGCCACCTCTGCAGCACCAGTTTTATCGTGGGCGATATCGTCCTTCCCACCTTTGAAATCCGTTTCGATCCGCTGACCGAAATCGCACTGCCGCGCGACCCGATGACCATTACCGGACGCGTTACCTACCTCTCCGGCCACAACGCTTCAGGCACCCTGGTTCGCTGGCGCTCCAACGGTCAAAGCGGCGAAGAAATCTGTGACGACGAGGGCCTGTTCCGCATCGTGCTGCGCGACTCGCTCGCGTGGAACTACCTGCAAGTACAGGCAACTTCGCAGGAAGGAGAGACCCGGACCGCAAACCGCTCCTTCAACCGTAATCTGCGCCTCAGCGTGGAGACGGTCAACCCGGGGAACGGCAGGACGCCGGAGAACTATACTGTCCTGAACAGCAAGCAGTTGAAAGGTCGGTTTACCGTGCCCTCTCCGGACGGTTCTCCCACCGCCCATCCGGTTTCCTGGCGTCTCAAAGCCCGCGACGGCGAGACGTGGCAGGAGGTTCTTTCGGGCACCACCGCGGCCGGCGAACTGTTGGAAGCCGATTTGGGAAGCCAAAAGGCCACCGTTTTCCGTCTGGAAGCTGAAACCAAAGCCACAAATCACTACAAAAAGGAATATAACACAAAAGTTACACAGAATTACCTAGTCGTGACGCCCCAGGACAATGCATTGCAGGCGCCCGTGGAGTGGTTCCTGGAGAAGGTGGAGAGCGACGGCGTTGCGGCCCGTTTCGGCGGCGCTGCCGGTGATCTGTGGGCGATTGCCGAACTCTGGGGTCGCGACCCGGCCGGTAATACCCTCCGCCTGGGAACCCGCAAGATTCACATCGACGGCAAGCCCGGAGCAGCGGGTTCGCTGCAGTCAATCCGTTTCGACCGTCAATCCGACTGGCCGGAGAACCTGACGCTCACCCTCCTCTGGATCAAGGACCGCCGGCTGCACCGCGAACGGCTTGACTATTACGTTCCCCGTCAGGAGATTCCGCTGGAATTCACCCGCTTCACCGATGCGATGAACCCCGGCGCGGAAAGTACGATCAAACTGCACACGCAACCCGGAGTCGAGGGTGTCGCCGTGGTCTACGATAAGGCGATGGATGCCATCCGTAGCAATGTCTGGCGGACCTTCTGTGCCGACGGCGGTGCGGTCACAATCCCCTGGGCCCGCTTCTATGACGGCTCGATACTCGTATGCGATGACGACGACATGCCGGTAGTCATTGCTTACGGACTGGGCAAACGCGGCGGGATGGAGATGATGAATACCCCGATGATGATGGCCAAATCGGCCACGCGAATGGTTGCAGATATGGCGGTCGCGGAAGAGGCTGTGGCCACGCAGGAGGCTGTCAGTGACGACGCGTCGCCGGCTCCCGAACCCGAATCGTTCCGTTCCAACCTGGCACCGGTGCTGGCCTTCGAACCGTTCCTGCGACCCGATGCAGAGGGGAATATCTCCTTCGCCGTCAAGGCTTCCGACCGCCTGTCGCAGTTCGTGGTGCGTACGCTCGTGCACGACAGGCAGGCCCGCAGCAGCGTGGTGGAAAAGGTGATGACCGTTTCGCTGCCAGTCCGGACGGCCCTCCTGCCGCCTGCCCTGCTCTACGTGGGCGACAAGCCGGAATTCGCGGTAACGGCCGCCAACGCATCGGATGTTCCGGTGACCGGCAAACTCTCCATCTGGATCTATGACGGCACCTACACGCCGGGACGCACGCCGATCCGAACCGCTTCGCGGGAAGTGACGGTTCCGGGCGGTGCAACGGTATCCCATACCTTCGCCCTTAGTGAGATTCCCGCCGGCATCAGCGACACGCTCGGCGTTCTGGTCTCCTTCAGCAGCGACGGCGCCACCGATGCGCTCGCGCAGGCCGTACCGGTCTATCCGCGATCCAAACAGATTACCGAAACGCATTCGATACTGCTGCGCGCGGGTGAAGATCCCGCGGCCGCCAAAGCGGAACTGCTGGCCCGGTTCCAAAATGCCGCCCCGGGCAGTGTCGTGTTCGAAGAGCGGACCGTCGCCGACCTGCTTTCCCTTCTGGAAGAACGGCTCTGCCGCTATGAGCGCGAAGATGCCATCTCGCTGGCCAATGCTTTGCTGGTCAAGACGCTGCTGGGCCAACCGACCGATTCGATCGCGCAAAAACTCGCGCTTTGCCGCAATGCCGACGGCGGATACGGCTGGATGAAAGGGATGCATTCGTCGGCCTATGTCACCGCCATGCTGCTCGACCGTTTCGCGCGGATTGACAAGCGCGACGCCGATACGCGAAAGACGCTGCAGTACCTCGACGCGACCTGTCTGGGCGAAAAGAAGACACCCTACTGGCGGGGCGGCATCTCCATGCCCATCTACCTCTATATCCGTTCGCTCTACCCGGAACTGCCCATCGTGGGCCGAACCTCCTACGCACGCGACGAAGAGGCGCACCAGTGGCTGGATCCGCGACGCGAAAACCGGAAATACAGCAGTCTCTTCGAGCGCGCCCTCCGTGCCCGTACCCTGCTGAATATGACCGCCACGGACCAGGGCGTCGACCAGGCCAAGCACTTCGGACTGACCTTCTTTGCGGAAAAGAAGCTCCGCCGCAGCCTGGAGATCGAGGCAGCCAACCTGCTGGACTATGCAGTGGAACACCCTTCGGGCGGCTGGTACTACCCGAATCTGGTGATGCCATGGCGCGGCCTGATGGAGAGCGAAGCCTACGCGCACGTCTTCATGTGTGATATTCTGCGGGATATCGCCGCCCGGGAAGGCTCGGCTGTTCCTTCCGGCGGGACAAACGGGGCCCTTCGGGAGAGTCCCGCCTTGCCGGAACAGCACGCGCCTGTAACCCGGGCAGCGGAAATCGCCGACGGCGTTCGTCTCTGGCTGCTGGTACAGCGCGAGACCCAGGCCTGGACGGAAGAGCCGGCCTATGCCATGGCGGTTGCGGCCATCCGCGAAGGATCGCCGGAACTGCTGCAGACCCGCGTCCTGATTGCGCGCAGCACTGCCGATCTGCCCCTGGAAAAGATCAAAGCCTCCGGCAACGGAATGAAGATCGATCGGAAGTGGCAGGTAAAGCGTGGCGGTAAATGGATTGCGCTGACCGACGGGTCGAAACTCCGCGTGGGCGAAACCGTCCGCAGCGTCCTCAACCTCCACAGCGACGAAAACCGCAGTTTCGTGGTCGTCACGGCACCGCGTCCGGGTAACCTGCAGCCAGTGAACCAGATATCGAGCTATGCCGGCTTCCGCGGCGGTTACCGCGATTTGCGCAGCAACCGGACTGAATTCCTTTTCGATGCGTATCCGGAAGAGAATCTGACGCTGACCGAAGACTTCTACGTTACCCACACCGGCTCGTTCACTTGCGCGCCCGCGGAAATCGTCTGCACCTACGCCGACCACTACCGCGCCACCGACCGCTACCGTCCGTAAATCCGGGAGCGGTTCCGGACAGCCAACTTGACACCTAAAATGGACACTCTGGCACCTGTAAGTGACAAAGCGTCCATTTTAGCGCGTTGGTCCCGGGTTTGCTGTTATTCCTGCGGTTCCGCAAAGGAACCCCGGGAATAGGGTCTTGCAGCACAGCCTGAAACCGGAACTTTTAAAGATTTTGCGTTATGTTACCTGTTAGAAGAACAACGAATGGCTGGCTGCCCGAAATTTTCAATGATTTCTTCGACAACAGCTGGATGGAAAGGACCAATTACACCGCTCCCGCCATCAACGTGATTGAAAACGACAAAGAATATGAAGTGGAACTCGCCGCTCCGGGTCTGACCAAAGAGGATTTCAAGGTTCACGTAGATGAGGAGAACAGCCTCCACATCGAGATGGAGAAGAAGTCCGAGAATAAATCCGACAAACACCACGGCCGCTACCTGCGCCGCGAATTCTCTTACGAAAAGTTCCAGCAGACCCTGCTGCTGCCGGACGATGTCGACACTGAAAAGATCGAAGCCCGCGTCGAGCACGGCGTCCTCAACGTCCACCTGCCCAAACTCGTCAAGGTCGAAAAACCCAACCCCGTCAAGCAGATTTCCGTGCAGTAAGCCGGGCGGGTCAGCGAAACTTACGCCACCCTTTGTGTGGCAGATAAGTTACTGAACATCAGACAAATGCTGAAAATCGGTCGGTCGTTTTGACTGACCGATTTTTACGTTCTTGCTGATTTACTGGAAGTTACCCGCCACGACAAAAGTTGCAGCGATTATTTGGGCGGAGAAGAAGCCGCGAGAGCGGACGAGCGGAGCTCCCGAGGCGGCAACGGCCGCCGCCCCGGAGCGCAGCGGCGAAAAAGCACGGGCATTTCCAGAGGGTCAGTGCCGGCGAAGGAGGGAGCGCAGGAGGCCGGAGTACTTCAGGGTAAGGAAGCAGTATGCCAGAAGCAGGACGGTGTTGAGAAGCAGCTGCGGGACGAGGCCCAAACGGGCCGTAAGCAGCGATACTCCATAGCAGGCGGCGGCCAGGAGAATGAAGATGCTGATCTGCTTCAGGTTATAGGGAATCGGGAACTTCTTCTGGCCGATCAGCCAGCTCAACAGCATGGCGGTACCGTAGCCGGCCAGGCCGCCCCAGGCGCAAGCCCAGTAGCCGATACGCGGCACGAAGATGACATTGACCGCAATCATGACCACCGCACCGATCGCACTCATCACGGCGCCCCACCAGGTCTGGTCGCTCAGCTTATACCAGAACGACAGATTGAAATAGATTCCCATGCAGATTTCGGCCGCCATCACGATGGGCACCACACCGAGTCCCTCCCAGTAACCGGGCTGCACGAAGTGGCGCAGGACAGGCATATAGAACATCACCGCCAGAAAAGCGATGGCTGAAAAGAGCACGAAATACTTCATGCCGTCCGCCAGCGTTTCCGGACTGTTCTTGTCGCGGCTGCCGTTGAAGACGATGGGCTCGTAGGCATAGCGGAACGCCTGGGTCAGCAGCGCCATGATCATGGCAATCTTCACGCAGGCACCGTAGATACCCAGCTGCACCCGGCCCTCCGGACCCGGCATCAGGTACGGGAAGAGAATCTTGTCCGCCACCTGGTTCAGGATGCCGACCAGCGAAAGAATCAGCAGCGGCCAGGTATAGCGCAGCATCCGGCGGGCCAGGGCGCCGTCGAACCGGAAGCGCAATCCCCGAAGCTCGTGACCGAAGCCCAGAAACACACCGGCCGTGCAGAGCAGGTTCGCAAAGAAAATCAAGCCTACGCCGCCGTCGAACCGCTCGAAAATCCCCGCCAGCGCCGGAACGGCCGGCATCACGAAGAAGATAAAGAGGTTCAGCAGGACATTCGGGATGATAAACGAGAACTTGAGCAGCATGAACTTTACCGGGCGACGCTGCTGCCGGAGCCGCGAGAACATGATGGCCTGGAAGGCATCCATCGCCACGATCAGCGCCATGCAGCCAATATACTCCGGATGCGCGGCGTAGCCCATTGCACCGGCGATCGGGCCGAGCAGCACAAAGACCACGGCCAAAAAGAGCAGTCCGACTCCGCCGACCAGCTTCAAAGTGGTTCCGTAAACGCGGTTCGGATCCTCCCCGTCTTTGTTCGAAAAACGGAAAAGTGTGGTCTCCATGCCGAAGGTCAGCAGGGCCAGCAGAAGCGCCGTGTAGGCATAGAGGTTCGAAACGATGCCGTAACCGCCGCTGCCTGCCGCGATCCGGTAAGTATGAACCGGCACCAGCAGGTAATTCAGAAAACGCCCTACGATGCTGCTGAGCCCGTAGATGGCGGTATCTTTCAAAAGCGATTTCAGGTTCATCCCGAACAAGGCATTAGTTCACCCGCATAGCCGAATAGAACCGGTCCTGGAAGGCGCTCGCCTCCTGGGTAAGTCCGGCTTCCTGCATAACCTGGATGAGGTATGAGATATAGCTGAAATTGTCTTCCGCCGTCTTGGATGAGAGCGTGTCGCCCCTGTAATCCTGTGCAAAGTAACAGATGGCTTTGATGGATTCCTCCAGGAAGCGGTCGGCAACCGCCAGGCCCGTCTCCTTCGCGCCGCAGCGGAAGTAGAGATCGACGATCCGGATCATGGCGTATTCATTGACGCTGCGCAGCCAGGAAAGGTTGTACGGGAAATTCTCCGCCGGCATCGCAGTGATTACGCGGTCCAGCACGTTGAGCGCCTTCCCCTTGTCTCCCCGCTGATAGAGACCCTCGGCCACCGTGACGAACATCTCGCGAATCGGCACCACGGCGCCGAAGGTATAGATGTTCTGGTAATCATAAAAGACGTTATCTTTTGCGAGCGATTCCAGTGCGTAGACATTCATGATGCGGTCGTACATCAGGTCCAGGTCGATATACTCCTTGTCGCGGGAGTTGCCGGTCCGGATAGGTACCAGCTTGTAGCAGAAGCCGTTGTATTGCGACCACTGGTCCAGCCCCAGGTGGACGTCGGCGTTCGGCACCACGTAATAGATGGGGCGGTCCCATTCATAGTTGGCCAGGATCTCCAGGATCATCAGGTCCACCTTGGCAATCCGGTCCACGTCGATATTCAGCTCCACATAATCCGCCACGCGGTCCATATCCTCCTCGGGCACAATCCTGTACTTGCGCACATTCTCTTTGTTGACCTTGACCAGCAGCTTCTTGGCCGGGATAAAATCGGTCTTGCCGTCGGAAAGCTTGAACTTCGGGTTCTTGAAGATGGCCATCGCCTCCGAAGCCAGGATGGGGCGGTCTATATAGTTGAAGACGAACGGATAGTCGTTGGTACCGTAGAGATACTGGATCCGGTCGATATCGATGGGCAGCGGCGCGGATTCGTACTGGCAGCGCTTCATCTGGTCGATATACCAGTCCGTGCCGAGCAGCGAGGTGTTCACGATGCGGATGTCCGTGCGGATATTTTCCACCTCCTGGGCGTACCAGAGCGGGAAGGTATCGTTGTCGCCGTGGGTGATGAGCAGCGCGTTGCTGTCGCAGCTCATCAGGTGGTTGTAGGCCATATCGCGGCAGGTGTAGCGGCCGCTGCGGTCGTGGTCATCCCAGTTCTGGCAACCCATCAGCAGCGGGATGCAGAGCCCCAGGGCAGCCGCCAGCGAAGCGCTCAGCACACCCTTTCCGTCTTTCTTGAAGAGCTTCTGCAAGCCGTCGCGGAGCGCCATCACGCCCAGACCTATCCAGAGGGCAAAGACGTAGAACGACCCGGCATAGGCATAGTCACGCTCGCGCACCTGGAACGGCGGCTGGTTGAGATAGATCACGATGGCGATGCCGGTCAGGAAGAAGAGCAGCACCGTGACCCAGCCGCCCCGGCCGTCGTGGCGGATCTGGAAGAAGAGACCCAGCAGGCCGAGCAGCAGCGGCAGGAAGAAGTAATGGTTCTTGGCCTTGTTGTGCGCCAGAATATCCGGCGCGAGGCTCTGGTCGCCCAGCCGCGCCTCGTCGATAAACCCGATACCGCTCTCCCAGTTGCCGTGGATCTTGTCGCCCGGCACCTGGCCGTGGAAATCGTTCTGACGCCCCACGAAGTTCCACATGAAGTAGCGGATGTACATGTAGTCGATCTGGTAGTCGAAGAAGAAGCGCAGGTTGTCGCCGAAAGAGGGCATCTGCACCATCTGCATCTCGTTGCCGACCCGCACGCGCTTGGAGGTCTTGTGCTTCGCATAACCGTCGTAGAACTGTTTGTGACGCTCGTCGAAGGAGCTCCACATGCGCGGGAAGAACATCTTGGCCTGCGGCGGATAGACGGGAACCAGATTCTCCGCCTGGTAGTAGCGTCCGTTCAGCGGGGTGTAGTATTTCTTGACGTCCACCTCGTAGGGCGACGTGTACATCTGTCCGTAAATCAGCGGTGAAGAACCGTACTGCTCGCGCTGCAGGTAGCGCACCAGCGTGTAGGGGTTGTCGGGCTGGTATTCGTTGGTCGGCGTGTTTGCGCTGGAACGGATCACCGTCACGCAGAAGGTGGAATAACCGATGATGAACACCGTCAGGCAGAGCAGGATGGTATGGCCGAGCGCCTTTTCGCGGCGGCGCATCGCCCGCATGCCCAGGAAGCAGCCCGTCAGCAGCAACAGCAGGAACACGACGGCGCCCGTGTTGAACGGTGCGCCCATTCCGTTAACGAAGATCCGGTCGAAGAAGGCGGTCAGTTTGGGCAGGTACGGAATCATGACGAAGGTCACGGCCGCAACCAGGACGGCCGACAGCACCAGCACGCCCAGTCCCTGCCAGATGGAGACCTTACCCTGTTTGAACTTGTAATAGACGATGAAAACCATCGGGGCCAGGGTGAGCAGGTTGAGCAGATGCACACCCACCGAAAGGCCCATCAGGAACGAAATCAGCACCAGCCAGCGGCCGGCATAAGGCCCGTCGGCCTGTTCCTCCCATTTGAGGATGGCCCAGAAAACCACCGCGGTAAAGAGGCTCGACATGGCGTAGACCTCGCCCTCCACCGCGGAGAACCAGAAGGTATCGGAGAAACAGTAGGCCATCGATCCCACCACGCCGGCAGCCAGAAGGGTGATGGCGTTCGCCTGGGTCATCTCCTTGCCGCGCAGCGTGAGAATCCGGCGGCCGAAGTGGACGATGGTCAGGTAGAGGAAGAAGATGGTCAGGGCCGAACAGAGTGCGCTCATCGCATTGACGGCGGCTGCGGCGTGTTCGGGCGAAGTGAACATCGTGAAAAAGCGGCCGATGAGATTGAAGGTGGGATTTCCCGGAGGGTGGCCCACTTCCAGCTTGTACGAAGATGCGATAAACTCTCCGCAATCCCAGAAGCTGGCAGTCGGTTCGATGGTCAGCAGATAGACCAGCGAGGAGAGGGCCAGCACCACGAGGGATACCAGATTATTGAGGCGGCGGAATTGCTGTTTGTCCATGTCTGATAGGTCTGTATAAGTATGCAAATATAGATAAAAATGGTGGCTTTCCTGCTTTTTCGCTAACTTTGCGGTGCAAACAACAATTATACCCTGATGGCAGGAAACGACTGGAAAGAGCGGCTCGGTGTGGTTTATTCCACCAACCCCGATTTCAACTACGAGACGACCGCAGAGGAAGAGGCCGAGACCCTTCCGCCGGCACGCCAGAATCTCCGCGTGGGTATCGACCGCCGGATGCGCGGCGGCAAGCAGGTGACGCTCGTTTCGGGATTCGTGGGCCGCGAAGAGGACCTGTCCGCGCTGGCCAAGACCCTCAAGATGCGCTGCGGTGTGGGCGGGACGGCCAAAGACGGGGAAATTCTCATCCAGGGTGATTTCCGCGACCGGATCGTGCAGCTGCTGCTCGCGATGGGATACAAGGCAAAACGAAGCAACTAAACTATGTACGCACCTGAAACTCCGTGGGTTCTGGTGATACTGGCAGCCCTCTGCTTCCCGTTTCTCCCGAACCTGATTTACGCTGTCGGCGGCAGCGTAAGGATGCTCTTTTCGGATGCCCGGCGACGCGAACTGCTCTGCCGCACCCGTTTCAAGCAGTCGGTGGACCTGGCGTACATTCTCGCACTGCCCGCCTTTTCGCTGCTGCTGGTGCTTTCGGGCGCGAGTATCCACGGTTTCTGGTACACCCTGTCCGTGATGGCCGGCTGGGCGGTGGCCCGCGAACTGGTGGCGGGGCTGATCCGCCGGCGCCGCACCGACCCTACGCTGGCCGACACGGCGCGCCTGTTCCGTTCCTGCTTCGTGCTCGCCACGCTGCTCTCCATCCCCATCGGACTGGCCATCTGGCTCTTCCCGGCCAGTGTACCTTCAATCACCGCCCCGGCCATCGCGATTGCCGGCGCCGTGATGCTCATGACCTATACTTTCACCGCCTATAAACTGTTTCTCGCGCCGAAATTTTCACTTTATTTCAGCTTTTTGTATCTTTGCGCCCTCGATTTATTACCCATCGTGGTGGTTGTTAAATTATTAGTGCAGTAAAAGTATGGGCATACAGAAGATTCTGATCTCCCAACAGGCCCCCGCAGCCGGCGCAGGAACGCCGTATGACGATCTGGTCAAGCAATACAACCTGACGGTCGAATACCGTCCGTTCTTCCGGGTAGAACCCCTCACCGTCCGCGAGTTCCGGGCTCAGCACCTGTCGATTCTCGACTACACGGCGATCGTCTTCTCCTCGAAGCTGGCCATCGACGCCTTCTTCCATATCTGCGAAGAGACCAAGACCGTGATCCCCGACACGATGAAGTACTTCTGCTCGTCGGAGAATATCGCCGTCTATCTTCAGAAGTATATCGTCTACCGCAAGCGCAAGATCTTCTTCGGCGAAAACTCGCTGAAGTCCATCATCCCCATCGCTTCGCTGCCGAAACACCGGAACGAGAAGTTCCTCATCACCTCCACCGATACGCTCAAGGAGTCTGTCCGCCGCCTTTTCACCGATGCCAAACTCGACTGTACGGGTGTGGTGCTCGCAAAGACGGTCAGCAACGACCTTTCCGGCGTGTCGCTCGGCGGTTACGACATGGTTATCTTCTACAGCCCGGCCGACATCCGGTCGCTGCGCGAAAACTTCCCGGAGACCAAACCCGGAAAGACCCTGTTTGCCACCTTCGGCCCCGCTACGGCGCAGGCCCTCAAGGAGGTCGGCTATGCCATTGAAATCGAGGCGCCCACCCCGGCAACACCCTCGATGGTCGAGGCCCTCAAGCACTATCTGGCGAAATAATGTTTTCGCTCCCCAAAAGCCACATCATCCGCAGCAAAGCGGAGATCGATGCGCTTGTCGAACGGGGCGCAGTGCTGTTCCGTTATCCCATCAAGGCGTACTACCTGGACCGGGAGGCGGCCGGTTTTTCGCGGCTGATGGTATCCGTACCCAAGCGCAACTTCAAACGGGCCGTGAAGCGCAACCTGCTCAAGCGGCGCATCCGCGAGGCGTGGCGCCTCAACGCCGGAGAGCTGGGCGAACGCAGGGTTGACATCCTTTTCGTATATTTGGGCCGTGAAATCGAAACCTATGACCGAATCGAATCAACCGTCACGGGCATCCTCCGCTTCCTGGCTGCGCACCCTGCGCAAGATAGCGGCGTACCCGCTGATCCTGCTCGTTAGATTCTATCAGGTCTGCATCTCCCCCTTGAAGACCCCTTCCTGCCGGTTCACCCCGACCTGCTCGCAGTATGCCCTGGAGGCGCTGCGCAAATACGGTCCCTTCAAAGGCGGCTGGCTGGCGCTCCGCCGGCTGTTGCGCTGCCACCCCCTGGGCGGATCCGGCTACGATCCCGTACCATAAAAAAAGAGGCACCCGCGAGGGCGCCTCTTTTCGTTCCAGGCTGACGCTTTACTTCTTGGAAGCCTTCTTCATGTTCAGGTCGTACATGATAGGCGTACCGATAAAGAGCGAAGCGTAGGTACCGACCAGGACACCGAGGGTCAGGGCCACTGCGAAACCGCGGATGCTTTCACCGCCGAAGATGGCGATCGAGAGCAGCACGACGAGCGTGGAGACCGAGGTGTTGATGGTACGCGACAGCGTGCTGTTCAGAGCCTCGTTGATGTTCTGCTTCAGGTCGCGCTTCGGGTAGAGCGTCTTGTATTCGCGGATGCGGTCGAAGATGACCACGTTATCGTTGATCGAGTAACCGATGATGGTCAGCACGGCGGCGATGAACTGGGCGTCGACGTCCAGCGTGAAGGGCAGAATACCCGTAAAGATGGAGAAGAAGCCGATCACGATGATGGCGTTGTGTGCCAGCGAGGTCACACCGCCGAGACCGTAGGTCCAGCTCTTGAACCGGATGGCGATATAGCCGAAGATGGCGATCAGGGCGAGCACGACGGCTATCACGGCGTCACGCTTTGCCTCGCTTGCGATGGAAGCGTCCACGCGGTCGGAGCTGACGATACCGTTCGGGTTGTCGAGCGTAGAGGTGAACTGATCCAGGGTCAGCGGGGTAGCGAAGAAGTCCTTCAATGCATCGTAGAGCATCGCCTCGATCTTCTTGTCGGTTTCGGTCGACTTGTCGTCGATCATGTATTTCGTGGTGACGCGCATCTGGCTCGCACCGCCGAACTGCTTGACCTCGGCAGCCTCACCGTAAGCCTCGAAGGTAGCTGCACGCACCTGCTCCGGGGTAACCGGCTGGTCGAAACGCACCACATAGGTACGGCCGCCGCTGAAGTCCACGCCATAGGAGAAGCCCTTGGTGAAGATGGAGACGAGGCAGACGACGATCACGGCACCGGAGATGATGTAGGTCCACTTGCGGGCACCCAGGAAGTTGATCTTCGTATTCTTGAGGAAGTTCTTGGTAGCGGAAGTATAGAACGAAATGTCCTTGCCGCGGGAGAGACGAGCCTCGAAGATCAGGCGTGTGATGAAGATGGAGGTCAGCACCGAGGTGATGATACCGATCACGAGTACGATTGCGAAGCTCTTGACGGTACCGGAACCGAAGATAGCCAGGATCACACCGGTCAGCAACGTGGTGATCTGACCGTCGATAATTGCCGAATATGCGTTCTTGTAACCGTCGGCGATAGCCAGGCGGAGAGCCTTGCCGGCGTTGAGTTCCTCCTTGACGCGCTCGTAGATAATCACGTTGGCGTCAACGGCCATACCCATGGTCAGCACCAGACCGGCAATACCGGAGAGGGTGAGCACGGCGCCGAAGGAGACCAGTGCGCCGAAGAGGAAGAGCACGTTGCAGAGCAGTGCCACATCGGCTGCGAGACCTGCACGGCGGAAGAAGATCACCATGTAGACGAGCACCAGCAGGAAGGCGATTAGGAAGGAGATCATACCCGAACGGATGGACGCGCCGCCGAGGGACGGGCCGACCACCTGCTCCTGAACGATGCGGGCCGGAGTGGAGAGCTTACCGGACTTGAGGACCGTTGCAAGGTCGTCCGCCTCTGCCTGGGTGAAGTTACCGGTAATCTGCGAGGAGCCGCCGGAGATCTTGCTGTTGACGTTCGGATAGGAATAAACCTGGCCGTCCATCACGATGGCGATCTGGTGACCGACGTTCTGCTCGGTGATCACTTCCCACTTCGCGGAACCGGTGCTGTTCATGGTCATGCTGACCTCGGCTGCACCGCTGATCTGGTTGTAGTTGACGCGGGCGGAGGTAATCACGCCGCCGTCAAGCACGGCACCCTTGCCGGCCACGCTCTTGAGCGCGATCAGTTCGAAGTAGGTGTCGGGCTGAACGTTTTCACCGTTGAAAGCCTTGAAGCTCCATGCCGGAACAAAGTCGCCCGGGAAGGCAACCTTCGAATTGGCGAGCCACGCGTTGATGGCAGCCGTGTCGCGGTAGTGCGCGATACCCAGCAGTGAAGAGTTGCCGCCGAAGAGCTGCAGTTTGGCGAAGAGCGGGTTGGCGGCAGCGATGGCTGCGTCGTCCTGCTCCTGTGCGGAAGCAGCAGCGAGCTCATCTTCAATGGACTGGGCCTTCTTGGGTTCGGTCTTGGCCACCGGTGCGCCGGCAGAAGCCTGAGTGCGGAGTTCCTCGTTCAGTTCCTGGAGGAACGGAGCGATTTCCGGATAGGTATAGGTCTGCCAGAACTCGAGGGATGCGGTACCCTGGAGGAGTTTGCGGACACGCTCCGGCTCCTTCACGCCCGGAAGCTCCACGAGGATGCGGCCGGTGCGGGCAATCTTCTGGATGTTGGGCTGGGAGACGCCGAACTGGTTGACACGGCGCTCCACGACGTTGTAGGAGTTGTTGATGACCGCCTCAGCCTCTTTGTTGAGGAGCGAGATGATCTCTTCGTTCGTTGCCTTGGTCTTGTTCTTCACATCGCCGCTGAGCTTGTCGAGGTCGATGTCGAAGGACATGCGCTGCTGCGGGTTGATCTCATCCCAAGCCTCTTTGAAGAGGGTGATGAAGTCCTGGTGCGTCACGGATGCACGCTCCCGGGCAGTAGCCATTGCCTGGTTGAACTGGTCGGTGGTCTTCTCGCGCGCGCAGTTGCGTACGAGGTCGGCCAGGTCGAGCTGCAGGGTGACGTTCATACCGCCCTTCAGGTCCAGACCCAGGTTCAACTCTTTCTCCTTCACAGCCTTATAGGTGTAGCCGAAGTAGACTTTCTTCGCGGAGATCGAATCCAGGTAAATCTTGTTCGCAGTCGTCTTCACGGAGTCGAGGTAGAATGCCTTGTCGAGGTCGGAGACAGCGGCGAACGCTTCGCTCTGCTCAACCTCCCGAGACACCTGTTCCGCATACTTTTTGGCCTTGTTTTCCTGGATGTAGGTCACTGCCGTGAAGGACAGCTGGAACAGGCAGGCAAGGCCGATCAGAATTGCCACAAAAGAAATGGCGCCTTTGTTTTGCATATCGTTAGTGTGTTTAGATAGTATTCCTAGTCTAAAATAGGGTGCAAATTTACTATTTTTTCGCAATCTATAAAGTATTTCCTAATTTTGTTTGTTCCAAAGCCCGTTGCAAGATGAAGCATCTGCGTCTTTTTCTGATGGTTGCGGCCTCGCTGGCCATCGCGTTTCCCGCCTTTTCGCAGGAGATTTCGCGCGAGCGGCAACAGGCTGAAGCCGACTCTCTTTTTGCCGGCTATGACTTCGCGGAAGCCCTGCAGATCTACCACACCCTGCTGCCCGGGGCCGATTCGGCACAGGCGGTTGCGCTCGGCGCGCAGATCATGCGCTGTGAAAACGGGCTCAACCTGCTCAAATTCGCCACCGAACCGGAACTGGTTGCTTCGCTGGCGGTACCGCTGAACGATTTTTATCTGCGCTACAGCCATCTGCGGAACCGCACCTGGATTCCTATCCCGAACGACTTCGTGGCCGAAGGACTGCACCCCTTCTGCAACGCGCTGCAGTTCGACCGCGAGCTGCGCGAAGTGGTCTATTCCAGTCCCGATTCGACAGGCCGCTGGAACCTTTGGACCTCCCGCCTGCAGGGTGACACCCTCTGGTCGCTGCCCAGGCCGCTGGGCGAAGCCTTTACGTCGGCCGGCGACGAGATCTTTCCGGTCATCAGCATGGACGGACAGCAGCTCTACTTCTCGTCCAACGGAATGGCGGGAATGGGCGGATACGACCTCTTTGTCTGCAACCGGCTCTCCGACGGCAGTTGGAGCGCCCCGCAGAATGTGGGATTTCCCTACTCTTCGGTAGCGGATGATTTAGTCTTCTCCAACACGCCCGACGGCAACTTTTCTGTCTTTGCATCGACGCGCGACTGCCCGGCGGGCACCATCCGGCTCTACGCCGTGCGGCGCGAGCGCGCTCCGGTCCGCGAATCAGTTGAAACCGTGGAGGAGGCCTGGCGGATCGCAGCGTTTGTGAAGCGGCCCGAACCCGAACCGAACACTCCGGCACCCGAAGAACCGGCGCCGGGTGACAACGAGATGACGGTGCGCTACTACCGTGCGGTGGATTCGCTCGGAACCCTGGAGAAAAAAGTGGCCGCGCTGACGCAGGAACTGGCCGAACTGCGCGAGGATTTCCGCGAAGAGGACGACCCGGCCCGCAAAGCCGAGCTGTCCCGCTCGATTTCAGAAAAAGAGGTTTCGCAACTGGCTGCACAGTCCGCCCAAAGCCGGCAGATGATGACCGTACGGCGGATGGAATCCGGATTCCTTTCGCTCGGGCTGGTTCCCCCGCCCATCCTGCAGGCCAAACCGGAACCGGAGGTTGAACCCGAAGCAGAGACGGTTACGCCGACCAGCTACAGTTTTATACGGCGCGAATACGGGCTGATCGGCGACCTGGCTATCGAAATGCCGGTCGTCGAGGTGGAGGAGCCGCCGTTCGATTATACGTTTAAAATCGGAACCGAAGCGGTTTTCGCACCGGAGAACAAGCGGCCCGACGGACTGATCTACCAGATCCAGATCTGCTCCACGCCCGGTAAACTGGCCACGGCCCGGCTGAAGGGGATGTCCCCCTGTTTCGAATTCAAGAACAACGGCAAATATGTCTATTTCGTAGGCGCGTTTCGTCACTACAACGAAGCGGCGGCCGCCCTGCCCAAGGTCAGGGCCCGCGGCTGGCAGTCGGCCTTCATTACCGCCCGGCTTGACGGTAAAGCACTGACTATCAAGAACGCACGCGCCCTGGAAGCCAAGAACAAAAAGTAATGATTCAACTAATAAACGTTTATGAAAAAAGTATTTACCCTCGCTTTTCTGCTGCTCGGCGCTTTCTTCTGCGGAGCTCAGAATGACAACTGTTTCGGTATTATCGTAGGCAAGAACGCCAGCGCCACCGGCGAAGTGATTCTGGGCCACAACGAAGACGACGGCGGCGAGCAGATGCTCAACATCTACGCCGGTCCCGAATACATCTGGGCCGAGTTTCCGGGCATGGAGGTCGCCGACGCATTTATGAACAAATATGGCGTGGCAATCGTTTCCGACAACTGCCCTTCCCGTTCCACCGACGAGAACTTCTTTGACGGCGGCGTCTGCTATGAAGTCCGCGTGGCGGTCGCCAAGCAGGCCAAGACGGCCCGCGAAGCGGTGGACATCATCGGTCACCTGGTAGAGACCCGCGGCTATAAGAAATCCGGCCGCACCTACCTCGTAGCCGATCCGAACGAGGCCTGGGTAGTCGCTGTGGTACAGGGTCGCCAGTGGGTCGCACAACGCGTCCCGGACGACGCCGTGATGATCATCCCGAACTACTACACCATTGACCGCGTGGACTTTGCAGATCCGGAGAACTTTGCCGGAACCGATGTCTTCTCTTATGCTTCGTCCTCTTCGCGCGGCTGGTATAACTTCCGTACCGACGGCAACTTCTCGTTCCGCAAGGCTTTCGCAGCTCCGGACTCCCGCACCAAAGAGCACAACCTGCTTCGCCACCGCGCTGCACTGGCCTATTTCGGACAGCCGCAGAGCGAGAATGCTGATGATATCCCGTTCTGCTTCAAGCCCGCCAAGAAGGTCAGTGTTGAAGATGTGATGGGTGCGCTTTCGCTCCACCAGCCCGCCTGGGCATCCGGCAGTATCTGCAACCCCGAAACCGTGGTTTCCACGATCTTCCAGCTGCGCAGCTCCATGCCGCGCGAGATCGGCTGCGTAATGTGGACCGCAATGGGCCGCCCCGCTGTCGAGGCTTATCTGCCCTTCTACCTGGGCGCTACCGAACTTCCGGCATTCGGCCGTTTCTTCAGCGCCGCTGACGCCGAGAAGCGCCACTTCACCGACGCCAAGAACCTCCGCATCCATACTCCGTCCGGTTTTTACTGGAAACATGTGGACCGCTGGGCCGAGATTGAAAAGGATCTCTACAAAGAGGCTGCAGCCGCACAGTACACGCAGAAGTTTCAGGCGAAGCTGTTGAAAGAACAGCCCGCCTTCGAGCAGAGCTGTATGAGCTATTTCTCCTCCGACGGCTCTCTCCGCAACGCCAAAGGCCTGGCAAAGCGCCTCAACAAGGCCATCCAGAAGAACTACGAAAAATACGTGAAGGGCTTTTAGGGGGGTCGGGGGATTATCCTCCCCCTCACCGGGGGATTTCGTCGCTTCGCTACGCTAGCCCCCTCTCACCGGGGATTGTGCTCGGCAGCAGAGCTGCCTGCGCATTCCCCGCCCGCCTGCGGCGGGCTTTTCAAATCGATCATAAAAATGGCGCAATCGAGTAAACTCGTTGCGCCGTTTTTATTCCGCTTTGCGGTGAGGGGGGGATTCGAACCCCCGGTACGGTAATCCCGTACGTCAGTTTAGCAAACTGGTGGTTTAAGCCACTCACCCACCTCACCGAACGGGACTGCAAATATACGTCTTTTTCGGAGAACTGAAAAAAATCCGTTACTTCAAATCCTCCGTCAGATCGATTTCGGTATCGATCACGACCTTGGGCTGCTTGATGATCTTGATCACGAAGCCGCCGCCCGGAGCCATGTGGATGGTGACGGACTGCATCTTGTCGGTTGTGGTGAAAGCGTGGGTATAGTCCTTCGCAACGCGGTGTGCGTTCGGACCGTCCTCCAGAATCTCCACAAAACAGTCGGTGTTCTTGTAGAACGAAAGGTCCACCGTCACGTCGCGCGGATCCCAGTTGTTCAGGCCGGCGATATACCAGACATCGTCGCTGCGGCGCGCCATCACGATAAACTCGCCGATCGTACCGCCCAGCGGCTGGGTCTTGTCCCAAACCGTAGGCACATGTGCGATAAAGTCCAGGCACTCCTTGTTTTCAACGTAGTTCGACGGGCTGTCGCAAAGCATGGCCAGCGGGGATTTGAAAATCACGTACTCGGCCAGCTGGTGGCAGCGGGTACCCTGGCTCATCGGTTCGGAATTGATGGCCGC
>DBXZ01000034.1:4146-5432 GCA_002309795.1 Bacteroidales bacterium UBA1199 | reverse complement strand
CCGTGGTAATCGACCAGCAGGTTGTATTTGGCGGTGGTCTCGGCCACGCGGCGGACGAAGTCGACCATCATCTGGTCGTCGCGGTTCATGAAGTCCACCTTGAAGCCCTTGACACCCATTTCCGAGTAGTACTTGCAGACCTTGTCCATATCCTTGTTGAAGGCCCAGAAGCCCGCCCAGAGGATAATGCCCACGCCCTTGGATGCGCCGTAATCCACCAGCGCCTTGACGTCGATATCCGGCACGACCTTGAACAGGTCGGCCTGGCCCTTGACGGCCCAGCCTTCGTCGAGAATCACATACTCGATGCCGTGCTCGGCCGCAAAGTCGATGTAGTGCATATAGGTGGCGTTGTTGATGCCGGCCTCGAAGTCCACGCCGTAGATGTTCCAGTCATTCCACCAGTCCCAGGCCACCTTGCCCGGCTTGACCCAGCTGAAATCGATCGTAGGATCGGCGGGTTTCGCCAGTTTGTAGACCAGGTCGTTGTCGGCCATCTGGATATCGGAAGCGGTGATGCCGATCACGCGCCAGGGGAACTCCGTCTCGCCTTCGCACTTGGCAATCCACTTCTCGCGGCCGTTCACCAGGCTTTCAAGTTCGTTGTGGCCGCCCTGTTTGGTGAGAATCGGATAAGCGGGGAAAACACCGCTGAGAATGGTTTTCTTCTTCTCGCCGTTATAGAGGTACATGCCCGGATAATCCATCAGGTCGGCCTCGGTGAAGCACATCTTCGGACCGTTCGGAATGTCGACATAAAGCGGCATGAAGGCCAGCCGGTCGGGGTTCCACGCGGTCGTGGTGGTTTTTTCGTAAACGTTTTCGAAGCTGTTGTGGAACTGGTTTTCCCAATTCTTCTTCGTAGGCTCGCTGCAATTGACGTATGAAACGTAGACGGGCCAGTCGTCACCCAGATTGTAGGTGACCGTTTCCGACATGATCTTGTAGGAACCGGTGAGGTGCGAAACGACACGGTACGCCAGACCGTCGTTGTAGACGCGGAAAATCACGTCGTGATCTTTGTAGCGGAAAGTAGCCTCGTTGTAGACGTCGCGAATCTCCTTCTTGTGATAGATCAGCGGATGGATCACATCGTCCACCTGGCGTTTCACCACGTCGAGAACCTTACCCTTGCCGAAGGTCTTGCCGTTGTCCGTCTTCATCAGCACGGGGCAGTCGAACAGCAGCAGGCCGCTGTTGTAACCGACACTGAAGTTCATGGCACCGGAATAGTTGACCGCTACGACGATTTTACCATCGGGCGAAGGAATCGCCTCGGACTTGGG
>DBXZ01000034.1:0-4053 GCA_002309795.1 Bacteroidales bacterium UBA1199 | reverse complement strand
GCGCACCACAAAACCGCCGCCCGGCATCATCCGGACGGGCAGGTCCCGTGAAGTGCGGGTATCGGTGAAGCGGTGCACGAAATCGCGGGCCACCACGTCGGCGTTCGTACCGTCGTGCAGGACCTCCACAAGGTAGTCGCCCCGCTGGAACCCCAGATCCACCAGCACGTCGCGCTCTTTCCAGCCGTTCATGCCGCCCACATACCAGACTTCGCCGCTACGGCGCGCGATGATGATGTATTCACCGATTTCGCCTCCGAGAACCCGGGTCTCGTCCCAGACGGTCGGAATGCCTGACAGGAAGTCGAAACACTCTTTGTTGGACAGGTAGTTCGAAGGACTGTCGCACAAGCGTGTCAGCGGAGAGTAGTAGACGATGGCGGCCGCCAGCTGGTGGCAGCGCGTTCCCTGGCTCATCGGTTCCATGTAGACGGGCACGAAGTCGCGGGCGGTGGCGTTGCGCATCGCACCCGGGGCATAGTCGAGCGGTCCGGCCACGGAACGGACGAAGGGCAGCACCACATCGTTGGTCACCATATCCACGTCGCGGGTAATGGTTTTGGTCTTCTCCATGCCGAGCACGGTCTCGAAACTGACCACGTTGGGCCAGGTTTTGGTAAAGCCGGTCGGCTTCGTGCAGCCGTGGAAATCGATCAGCAGGTGGTGGGCCGCCGCAATCCGGGCGGTCCGGGTCATGAATTCGACCATCTGCTGGTCGTCGCGGTGCAGCATGTCCACCACGAATCCCTCGACGCCCAGTTTGGCGTAATAATCACAGATCTGCTCGACATCGCGGCTGAACGACCAGAAGCCGGCCCAGAGCAGGATGCCGATATGCTTTTCGCGGGCGTATTCGATCACGCCGCGCAGGTCCAGCCCCTGAACCACCTGGTAGAGGTCGGTCTGCTGGCCCGGCGACCACCCTTCTCCCAGAACCACATACTGGAAGCCGTGTTCCGCCGCAAAATCAACGTAGTATTTGTAGGTCTGCGTATTGATGCCCGTCCGGAAATCCACGCCGTAGAGCAGGCGCGAACTCCACCAGTCCCACAGTGCGCGGCCCGGCAGCACCCAGCCGAAGTTCATGTCGGGATCCGGAGCCGCTGCAAGCTTGTAAACCAGGTCGTTGTCGGCCATCTTGGCGTCGTTGGGCGAGATGGCGAAGACGCGCCACGGGAACTCGGTCACGGTACCGGGAGTGTCGTATTTCGCGATAAACTTTTCGCGGGCGGAGACGATCGACTCCAGATTATAACGGCCGCCCTGCGCCGATGCGGAGGGATAGGCCGCGAACTTGCCGGAGAGAATCCGCTTTTTCTTGTCGGTATATTGCAGATACATACCGGGATAGTCGTGCAGGTCCGCCTCGGTGATGCAGATGCGGATACCGCCGTCGGCCTCCACCAGCATGGGCAGATAGGCCACGCGGTCCATGGGCCAGGTAGAGATGAGCTGGTGCTCGTAAGCGCTTTCGAAAGAGTGGTGATACTGCTTGTCGAAGGCCTTCTTGTCGTTCGGCACGTAACCAGACGACCAGGTCACGAAGGTGGGCCAGTCACCGGCGAAATGGTAGTCAGCCTGCTCGGAAACCACTTTGAAGGGATTGGATTGGAAGGCCGCGAAGCGATACGCAAAACCGTCATCGTAGGCCCGGAAAATCACCTCGTATTCCTTGTAGGTCAGGCGAATCTCGTTGAACTTTCCGTCCACTTCGCGCTTGGTGTAATTGTTGGCCCGCAGGGTTTCGTTGATCGGGGTCATCACGATATTCTTGTTGACGGTACGGCCCTTGCCGTTGAAACTCTTGCCGCCCTCGATTTTCATCGAGATCGCGCAATTTTCCATCAAAAGTTTATCGTTGTAGCTCAGCGAGAAGACCAGACCGCCACGGTTGGAGATCTGGGCGCGGAGCCTGCCGTCCGGCGAGGTAAGAATCTGCTGGCGCGGCGCTGCCGTCAACGGAAGGACCAGCAGCAGCGCGGTAAGAGCAGTAAATATCGATTTCAGATGTTTCCTAAAAAGTCGCATTCCTAACCGAAGTTGTGTAATATTCTACAAAAATAGTAAATTATTAACACATTATACACACCCTCTCCCTTATTTTGCAATTCCACAAAACCATCGTACTTTTGTAATCAAAGTTTTCGGGATGTGGCGCAGTTGGCTAGCGCATCTGGTTTGGGACCAGAGGGTCGCAGGTTCGAGTCCTGTTATCCCGACTGATTATGAAACGTTTTCTTCTCTCCCTTTTCCTGCTGGCCGCCACCTTTGCCGGCGTTGCGCAGGACCGCGATTCCGTCATTCAGGCACTTGACGCATATATCGGGCAAGTCCGCGAACAGTGGGCCGTGCCGGGCATGAGCGTAGCTGTGGTCCAAGGCGGGGACGTGCTGCTGGCCAAGGGATACGGCGTCAAGGAAAAAGACCGGGATGATCCGGTGGACGCCGAGACCGTCTATCAGATCGGCTCCGTCTCCAAATCCTTCACCTCCACCCTGATGGCCATGATGGTGGAAGAGGGCCGGCTGAACTGGAACGACCGCGTCAAGGACATCCTGCCCGACTTCAACCCGGCGGATCCGATCATCCGCGAAGATACCCGCGTCGCAGACCTGATGACCCACCGGATGGGCTATACGTCGCAGGCGGCCACCTACTTCCCGAACCTCGGTTACGACCGCGCACAGACGGTCAAAATGCTCTACCGGCAGACCCCGGAATACGGCCTGCGCGACGGCAAGCACTACAACAACATGACCTTCCTGATTGCTTCGCAGATCCTGGAGCAGGTGAGCGGAAAAACCTGGGAGGAGTTGCTGCAGGAGCGCATTTTCGACCCGCTGGGCATGACCTCCGCTTCGACGGGCAAGGAGGGTTACCTCAACTCCCCGAACGTGGCCGGACAGCACGAACTCTCCAACCGCGGCGACTCGCTGCGCGTGGTGCAGCTTCGCGGGAATTACCGTGCACTGGAATGGCTGACGGTGATCGGACCGGCGGGCGGCATCAACGCCAGCGTGACGGATCTGGCGCGCTGGGCGGAGTTCCATCGCACAAACGGCCTGAATGCCGCCGGCGAGCAGATTCTCTCCGAACAGCAGATGAATTACCTGCACCGCGGCGTGGTGGTGGACGAGCAGAAAGACGACTACGTCACGCTCTACGGCCAATGCTGGTACATCGAACAGAGCCGCAAGTGCCGCATTTACTACCACACCGGCACCACCTGGGGCCACACGGCGCTCTGCGTCTTCATTCCGGAATTCGAGATGAGCCTGGCCGTCCTGGTTGACAGCGAGGCTCCGGCCGGCGTACGTTTCTCCATCATGCGGCGCCTGATCGACCTGTGGCTGGGCCTGCCCGACACGGACTACAGCACGGAGGCGCTCGAAAAGTGGCTCGTCCGCAAAGGCAGCGCACCCAGGAAAGCCAGTCGGTTCGCGCTGCGCAAGGAGCGTCCGGCCGCCAGCGCCATCTGCGGCAACTATGCGGCAGATTCGGTGCTCGGCAACGCGCGCGTCTTCCTCAAGGACAACCGGCTCTATATCACGATCGGACCGAAAGGCTGGACGCACCGGATGGTCCACGAACGGGGCAACCGGTGGGCGTTCGATTCGGACGGCCACCGATTCCGCGCGACGTTCGATATCGGGGCAGACGGAACCGCCCGCGCCTTCGACCTGGACTGGGGTCACGGCGAAACATTTGACCCCTGGATTCGTAAATAATATAAAGGACCTATATTCCGTTCACCATGAAAAAGGTTTTGCTTTTGGCCGTTGCGGTTGCCGCACTCAGTCTGGCGCCCCGCGCTTCGGCACAGTATTACAAGGACGTCTTCGTAGATGCAGGTATCCATTTGAGTGATTATGATGATTTCCCGGTTGCACGGCTGCTGGGCCTGAGCTGGGAACGGTTCACAGCCGGAGAGTATCCGGATCATCTTACGCTGCGCGATACCGTGACCCAGCGGGCCCTCTATGAGGGTTCGCCCATGGACGAGAACGGCGTCTGGCTCTATCCGGACGGGGCTCCGCGATTCCGGATGATCTA
>DBXZ01000003.1:5370-7253 GCA_002309795.1 Bacteroidales bacterium UBA1199 | reverse complement strand
CTCAACGGCATCCGCCGCGACCTGGCCGCGAAGTTTACCGCCGCGTGGGCTCCGGCTGGCTCGGGCGTCTTGCTTCGCTCGGACAAAAAAATCCTCGCTTCGCAAGCGCCGCTCGCCGTTGCCTCCGCCAAGGCGCTGGACTACCGGGCAAACTGTGCGAACCATCTCGCGCGGGAGGTGCTGACGGAGCTGGGCGCAGAAACAGTGGCCCCGGCCTACGAGCTGGAGGCTCCGCGCGGCGCCGAAGTGATGCGCAGTCGCTACTGCATCAAGTATGAGCTGGGCCTCTGCCCGAAACATCAATCAAAGGCATTCGCTGCAAGAGATATCCGGGAACCGCTTTATCTGGAGAATAACGGGCGGCGACTCCTTCTGGAATTTGATTGCAAGAATTGCGAAATGGTTGTAATTTTGTAGGTTCATGCGATTCGAAGAGATCATAGGAAATGACGAGCTGAAACGGCTGCTGCCGCAAATGGTGCGGGAGGGTCGGTTGCCGCATGCCGTGCTCTTCACCGAGGAAGGCTGCTGGGGCGCGCTGGCATTCGCACTAGCCTTGGCCCAGTATGTCAACTGTGAGACTGCCGGCGCCGGAGCCGACTCCTGCGGTGTCTGTGATTCCTGCCATAAGTACGGCAAGCTGATCCATCCGGATCTGCATTTCGTCTTCCCGGTCAGCGCCGGCAAGGGACTCAGCGAGTCGGAAAAGAAAGCGCCCATCTCCGACTACTTCCTCCCCGCCTGGCGGGACCTCCTGCTGCGCAAACCCTACTTCTCCGAACAGGAACTCTACGACGCGATCGGTATCGAAAACAAAAGCGGCCTGATCACCGTCAACGAGGCCAAACGTATCATCGAAAAACTCTCGCTCCGCGCCTTCGAGGGCGAGTATAAAACCATGATCATCTACCTGCCGGAGCGTATGAACGCCGACGCCGCCAACAAGCTGCTCAAGCTGATCGAGGAGCCCCCGATGGGCACCCTCTTCCTGCTGGTGTCGCACAATCCGGAACGCATCCTGCAGACCATCCGTTCCCGCTGCCAGCGGATCCAGCTCAAGCCGCTCAGCCGCGAGGAACGCAAAGCCGCCGGCCTCAACGCCGCCGCCAACCCCGAATTCAGCGAGATTCTCCAGCAGCTGCTGACCGTCTCGATTGAAAAGAAACTCATTGACACCTTTCCCCTCTGGGAATCCCTCTCCGAAATGGGACGGGAGCGCCAGCGCGACTGGTGTCTCTATGCCGAACAGTATATTCGAAAAATCTACCTGGTTGCATCTTCGCTCGAAGAGCTCGCAGAGACCGAACCCGACGAAGCGGAACGCATCCGCGACTTCGCCCTCCGGCTGAACCCCGCCTTCTACGAAAAGGCCTTCAAGGCCCTCGAGGGGGTGCTCTCCGCCGTGGACAGCAATGTCAACCCGAAGCTCACCTTCTGCAACCTGGCCAACATATTCCAAGTTACCGCCTGACTATGATTCTCAAAGAACCCGGCTCCAAAAGTTATGACTGCGCAAGAGGCTGCGATGTGGAACGCAAGCCCGATGGAGCCCTCGAAATCAACTATAACGACCGCTGCTGCAAACTGGCCAACTTCAACTGGCTGGAAGGCATCCCCGTAGACGAATACCGCAACCTCTACGAGGTCCGCTTCAAAAATACCCGCAAACTGGTTTTCCGCAACGATTCGGGCCAGGTCATCAAGACCGGCGATATCGTGGTGGTAGAGGCCCAGAACGGCCACGACGTGGGAATCGTCACGCTGGAAGGCCCGCTGGTGGTCCACCAGCTGCGCCGCCACAATATCGACCCCAAGACCTACGAATTCCGCAAGATCTACCGCCGCGCCAAGATTCTGGACATCGAGCGCTGGCAGGAGGCGAT
>DBXZ01000003.1:4940-5257 GCA_002309795.1 Bacteroidales bacterium UBA1199 | reverse complement strand
CAGCTCATCAAGGACTTCGCCTCGGAGTTCGGCATCAAGGTGGAGATGAAACAGATCGGCGCACGCCAGGAAGCGGGGCTCATCGGCGGACTGGGCGTCTGCGGACGACCGCTCTGCTGCTCCGGCCATATGGCTGAGTTCCAGTCTATCACCACCGCCGCGGCACGTGCGCAGGACCTGTCGCTCAACCCGCAGAAACTGGCCGGCCAGTGCAGCAAACTGAAGTGCTGCATCAACTACGAGGCGTCGGTTTACCTGGATGCGCGCAAGGATGTGCCCAACGTCCACGAGCCGCTCGAATTTGCGGACGGTCCGGC
>DBXZ01000003.1:0-4782 GCA_002309795.1 Bacteroidales bacterium UBA1199 | reverse complement strand
TTCGATGAGAAGAAACGCCGCAAGAACCACCGCGGAGGGCGGAACCGTCACGGCCGCGGAAACGGCGGAAATGGTCGCAATGGCGGTCATTCGAACGGCGGCGCACAATAGCCATGGGTTCCAAAGATAAGCTCAAACGGTTCGCGGAGAACGAAACCTTCGCCTGCCTGCTACAGCCGCGGACGGCCGAGGTGCTGAACACCGACCACCCCATCAAAGGCCACTGGGGCGAAACGATGTTCCACAACGGCCATCCGATCGTGCTGGAGCTGGGCTGCGGCAAGGGAGAGTATACCATTGCGCTGGCGGAACGCTTTCCGGAACGTAACTACATAGGCATCGACATCAAGGGCGCGCGCCTCTGGAAAGGGGCGAAATACGCCACGGAAAAGCCGCTGCCCAACGTGGCCTTCATCCGCACCCGGATCGAGTTTATCACGTCGCTCTTCGCGCCGGGCGAGGTGGCGGAAATCTGGATCACCTTTGCCGATCCACAGGAGAAGAAGGCCCGCAAGCGGCTGACCGCCCCGGGCTTCCTGGCGCGTTACAACCAGATTCTGGCGCCCGAAGGAATCGTCCACCTCAAGACCGACAGCCGGCTGCTGCACAACTACACCCTGCAGGTGGCGGCGGTCAACGACCTGAGCGTCCTGATGCACGACGAAGACATCTACGGCCACGGCCTGGCCGACGAACTGCTCTCCATCAAGACTTTCTACGAGCAAAGTTTCCTGGCCAAGGGCATTCCCATCACCTATCTGGCTTTCCGTCCGGGCACAAAAAAACCGCTCGTAGAGCCTGATTGGGATCAGACGCCCTACGAGCAGTCTTACAAAACTTCTACGCGAAACGCTTAGAACTTGAGAGCGAGGGAAACGCAGAGCGTACCTTCGGAGGTCTCGAAGCTTGCATTCTTATAGTTCTCGGACAGTTCCTTCCAATCCTTGAACTCACCGAAGCCCCAGTTGTAGCGAGCGGTGATCTGGATGAACTGGAACAGCTCGACACCGACACCGAGACCGATACCGTAGTCGAACTTGGCATCCTTGGCTTTCTGGATCACATCTGCGTAGGTAACCTCTGCCTGTTCAGCACCATCACCCTTCACAGCCTGCGAGAGGTTGTATGCGAAGAACGGAGCTGCGAACACGAACGGCTTTACTACGAGCAGGTCGATACCCCACTGAGCGTTGAGCACCAGCTGTGCGGTGTTCATCTCGAGTTTGGAGGTGTCGTCGAGCGAAGCGCTGTTCACCTGATAAAGGAGTTCCGGCTGAACGGAGAAACCGAGCAGGCTGCCGGTCTGGAAACCGATACCTGCGTGATAACCCGCAAAGTCCTTGTAGTCGAAGGAGGAGATGTCGTTCATCACCTCTTTGTAGTCAACACCGGCGTAGTTGACACCGGCCTTGACGATCAGACCGCCGCCTGCGTTTGCCGTCGTGCACACAGCAAACATCATCACGAGCGATGCAAGAATAACAGATACTTTTTTCATAATATTATGAGTTAAAAAAGGTTATTGATCTTTGCTTCGAGTTCCGGCTTGGGAAGCGCACCCACGGCACGGTCCACCAGCTCGCCATTCTTGAAGAACAGCAGCGTGGGGATGTTGCGGATGCCGAAACGGGAGGGAACCTCAGCCGCTTCGTCAACGTTGCATTTGGCCACGGTGAGACGGCCGTCGAACTTTTCTGCCATCTCGTCTACGAGCGGAGAGAGCATCCGGCACGGGCCGCACCAGACTGCCCAGAAGTCTACCATCACCGGCGTCTTGGCCGATGCGAGAACCTCTTCAAAATTCTTGTCGTTTACCTCTATTACCATAGTTTTCGGCAGTTTGTAAGTGACGAAGATAGAAACTTTTTCAATAATTACAAAAAATCACGGTTATACGGATTTTTCAATGTTCCACACAAAGGCCCTGACGCCCACTTCCCGGTTGCGCGCATCGAGCTTGCGGACGGTGTCGAGCAACTCGTCCACCTTGTCGTCGGGCACCACGGTCAGCACCGCCGAATTCATCTCCGGCCAGGTGTGCGTACCCCGGTGCGGCGCGCCGGATTCCGAACCGCGCCCCTGCACATTTTCAAAAAAAGTGAAACCACGGTGGCCCAGTTCATCCAGCATGTACTCCACGCGGGAGGTGAAGGCCTGGTTGAATACGATAAAGACACTTTTCATAATTAACGGTCGGTTTTAGCGGGATCTATCTGCATGAATATGTACTCTTTACGTTGCTTTTCCTCCTTGTCGCGTTCGCCGTGGCGCGACATGATGCCGTAGACCACGGGGACGATGATCAGCGTCACGAAGGTGGAGACCAGCAGACCGCCTATCACGACGATACCCAGCGGCCGCCACATCTCGGAACCTTCGCCCGTGCTGAGGGCCATCGGGAGCATACCGAGCAGCGTGGTGAAAGCCGTCATGAGCACCGGCCGCAGACGCGACGCGCCCGAAAGCGCGATGGCCTCGTTCAGGGCGTAACCGCGGTCGCGCATCAGGTTGGTGTAGTCCACCAGCACGATACCGTTCTTGACGGCGATACCGATCAGCATCACCAGGCCCAGCGCGCCGATCATATCCAATGTGGTGCCGGTGACCCAGAGGGCCAGGATCACGCCGGAGATGGCGAACGGCACGGAGAGCAGGATCACGGCCGGCTTGGCCAGCGATTCGAACTGCGAAGCGATCACGATGTAGACGAGCAGCAGGATCAGCAGGCCCAGCAGCACAATGTCGCCGAAGGTCTTCTGCTGGTCTTCATAGTCGCCGGCCACCACCACCGTGATGCCCGAAGGAATCGCGGTCCGGTCAATCAGCGCCTGCACCTGGCCCGCCAGTTCGCCCAGCGAGGTCTGGTAGGGCGACACGGAGACTTTCAGGTAGCGCTGGCGGCTCTTGCGGCTGATGCTCTGCGGCGCCCAGTACTCCTCTACCGTGGCCACCTCGGAGAGCTTGATGCCGCCGCTGGTCGCGGTGGGCAGCGTGAAGGCCAGGATATCCGAAATGGAGTTGCGGTCCTCTTCCTTGAGGCGGACCACAATGTTGTATTCGTCACCGTCTTCTTTCAGGAAACCTGCGGTGTAGCCGGCCACGCGGTTGCGGATGTAGGTCGATACCGTGGAGGCGTTGAGCCCGTGACGCGCAATCTTCTCTTTGTCAAGCGTTACCTTCAGTTCGGGGCGGTCCTTGTCGCGGCTGATGGTGATGTTGCGGGCACCGGTGATCTCTTCCGAGATGCGCTGGCGGAACTCTTCGGCCAGCAGGCCGGTCTCGTCGAAGTCGTAGCCATAGATCTCCACGTCCACCGTGCTGCCGCCGCCCATGCCCATGCCGCCGGAGGCGATCGCGTAGGCGTTGATGATCTCCGGATAGGAGGCCATCTCACGGCGCAGCACCTCCGCAATCTCTTCGATGCCGCGGGTGCGTTCGTTCTTCTTGTTGCAGACCACCGTCATCGAAATCTTGTAGTTGGTGGTCGAATTGAACATGGCGCCGATGCTGCTCTCGTCGTTGCTGCCGGCGGATGTGGAGATCTTCTGGATCTCGGGCACCAGTTCCATAAAGCGTGCTTCCAGACGGCGCGCGGTCTTGAGGGTCTCCTCGATGCGCGTACCGCGCTGCAGTTCCACGGTCACGTTGATGCGGCCGTTGTCGCTCGACTGCATGAAGTCGGTACCGATCCGGCCGGTAAAGGCCGGCACCAGGGTCGCCACGAAGAACGCGATGGCAATCAGAACGGTCAGCACCTTGTGGCCCAAGCACCAGCGCAGCAGGTTGGCGTAGGCCACGTCCACCTTGTCCAGGATGGGCGTCACCACGCGCGCATAGAAGCCCCGGCGGCCCGCAACCTCCACGATCTGACCGTCCACCACCTCAACCTTGCGTCCGCGGAGAATCTTGGAACAGAGCATCGGAATGAGCGAGATGGCCGTCACGGTAGAGGTAGAAACCACGATGGTCACGATCCAGCCGAGTTCCTTGAAGAGGATGCCCGCCATGCCGGTGAGCATGGTGAGCGGAATGAATACGGCCGCAATCACCAGGGTGGTCGCAATCACGGAGGTCCACACCTCGTTGGTGGCATAGATGGCCGCTTCGCGCGGGGAGGAACCGCGGTCGATGTGCTTCTTGATGTTCTCGAGCACCACGATCGCGTCGTCCACCACCATACCGATGGCCACCGTCAGGGCGGACAACGAGATGATGTTCAGCGAACTGTTCGCCACCATCAGGTAGATGAACGAAACGATCAGGGAGATCGGGATGGTGATGCCGATAATCAGCGTGGAGCGCCAGTCNNCCCAGGAAGAAGAAGACCACCAGCACCACGAAGAGCAGTGCGTAGAGGATGGATTCGGCCAGGGAGTTGATGGAACCCTGGATGTCCTCGGAGGAGTCGTAGATCAGGGTAATCTCCACGTCGGACGGGAGGCGCTTGGAGACCTTGGCCAGCTCGCGGCGCACATCCTTGCAGATCTGCACGGTGTTCGAACCGGACTGTTTGGTGACCATCAGGCGCACCGCGTCGCGACCGTTGACCTTCTCGTCGAGCGAGAGGTCTTTGATGGTATCGCGCACCGCCGCCAGGTCGCGTACATAGATCTGCTGGCCGGTCATCGTGGTGGCCACCACCACGTCGGCAATCTCCGCGCTCTGTTCGTATTCGCCGCGAACCTGCATCTGATACTGCTGGCGGTCCATCTTGACCGTACCGGAGCTGAGGTTCAGGTTGTTGGCCGCCACGGCGCCCGCCACCTGCTCCAGCGTCAGCCC
>DBXZ01000031.1 GCA_002309795.1 Bacteroidales bacterium UBA1199 | reverse complement strand
TTCCTGGGAATGGGCAACAACCCGATGGTAGGCGCCACGGTGGCCGTCGCCGTCTCCGTCGAGAAAGCCTTGACGAAATAGTTTTATTTCGTATATTTGTAATCCAAACCGGTATAGCGAGGTGCGCGTGGGCGGCGGAGTTGCCGTGCAAGGCGAGCGAAGAGCAAGCGAGCTTGCTCTTCCGAGCCGCAGCCGGCAACCTCGCAAAATCCGGCCGGATTTTGCGGAAATAGCTCAGTTGGCAGAGCGTCGGCTTCCCAAGCCGAAGGTCACGGGTTCGATCCCCGCTTTCCGCTCCACTATGAAACGCTGCACGCTGCTGATGATTCTCGGGACGCTTCTGCTCAGCTCCTGCAGTTCCGCCCCCATTCCAAAGAACAGGATGATGGACATCTATTACGAGATGTTCACCATTGACCGGCTTATCGCCGATACCCCCGAGTTGCGCTCCCAAACCGACTCCATGTCGGTCTACGGCGGCATTCTGGAGCGCTACGGCTACACTGTTCAGGATTATTACGACGCCGTGGACCACTACCTGAAAAAGCCCGAATCCTTCGCCCGGATGATGAAAAAGGTGCAGAAGCGCATCAACGACGAAATAGACCGACTGGATAAAGAGCGGGAACGCCTGCTCGAGGAACAGGAGCTTATCCGATAAGCCCTATGATTTTTACTGCAGATATCGTATTCCCCGTCAGTGCCGAACCCATCCGGAACGGCTATGTCCGGTGTGACGAAGAGGGACGTATCGTGGCAGTGGGCGTGTTCAGCGAGGCCCTTCGCGAGGAGGCGCGCGCTGCACAGGAGCCTGTCGTCTCCAAAAAAGGTTTTCTGGTGCCCGGTTTCTGCAATGCGCACTGTCATTCGGAACTCTCCTATCTGAAGGGGATGTTCCGGCAGGGGACCGGCATGGACGGTTTCATCCAGCAGATCAACGCGCTGCGCACCACCGTGGATTATGATGGCCGTAGGGATGCCTTCGGCAAGGCGTTCAACCAGCTGGAGGTGCAGGGGGTGACCTGTATGGCCGATATCTCCAACTGCAACGAGACCTTCAAACTGAAACGCGTGCTCCGCGAGCAGGAACGGATGATGGTCCGGACCTTCATCGAAGTATTCGGAACTGAGCCGGAAGAGGCTGAGTCCATCATGGCGGGCGCCCGCAAACTGCAGGAGGAGGCCCGTTCGATGGGAATCGACGCCGCCCCCACGCCGCATTCCTGCTATACGATGAGTCCGCTGCTCAACCGCCTTTCCGCTGCGGCGGGTCTGGAGAGCGGATATATCTCCTACCACAGCCAGGAGAGTGACGAAGAGGAGAATATGCTCCGCTTCGGCACCGGACCGCTGGCGGATGATTACCGCGGACGAGGCACCACCCAGCTCCCCGTGACGGGAACCGGCGCCCTGGTCTATTTCCTGGAGAACCTGAAAAAGGCCGTTCCCGCGCCGGTGGCGGGGAACGTGCTGCTCGTACACAACGTAGCCACCGACCAGGAGAGCATCGACGCCGCCCTGCGCGACCTTCAGCATCCCTACTGGGTGCTCTGCCCGCTCTCCAACCTCTTCATCCACCGCGCCTTGCCTCCGGTGGACCTGTTGCGGCGCAACCATTTGAAGATTTGCGTGGGAACGGACAGTCTCTCCAGCAACACGCAGCTCTCCATGGTGGCCGAACTCTACTGCCTGCAAACCCGGTTCCCGCACGTTCCGCTCGCGGAAATGCTGCAGTGGACCTGCCTGAACGGGGCCGAGGCGATCGGTTACGCCGACCATCTGGGTTCCTTCACCCCCGGGAAACGCCCCGGCATCGTATTAATTGAAAACGTGGATGTTGACCGCCTCTGCCTGAAAAAGCGGAGCGAGTCCATCCGATTGCTGTAAAAACCATCCGAAATGAAAGAAATCTATCGCGAAGCGCTGGGTCTGATCGACCTCACCACCCTGAATGCCACTGACACCGTCTCCAAAGTGGAGGCGATGGTGCAGAAGGTCAATGATTTTCATACCTTCTATCCGAACTATCCGCTGCCGGCATCCATCTGTGTCTATCCCAATTTCGCCGGCGTCATCAAGGCCGTCCGCAAGAATCCGGAGGTACACATCACAGTCGTGAGCGGTTGCTTCCCTGCTTCGCAGAGTCCCCTCGAGGTCAAAATCCTCGAGAGTGTCCGCGCCGTTGAGGAGGGCGCTGACGAGGTCGATATCGTCTTGGCCCTCAATGCGTTCCTGGACGGGAAATACGATGAGGCACAACATGAGATCGCTGAGATCGGCAAAGCCATCCGCGCCGTCAACCCGGAGGTTCACCTCAAGGTGATTCTCGAGACCGGCGCCCTCAAGGAGCCCTCGCTCATTGAAGACGCCTCCTACCTCTCGATGGAGGCCGGGGCCGATTTCATCAAGACCTCGACCGGCAAACTCCAGCCCGCCGCCACCCCCGAGGCTGCCCGCATCATGTGCTCCTGCATCAAGGAATACCACCGCAAAGGTGGCCGGATGGTCGGTTTCAAGCCGGCCGGCGGTATCGCCACCGCTGAAGACGCAGTGCTCTATTACAAGATCGTGGACGAGATTCTGGGCAAGGCCTGGCTGAACAAGCGCTACTTCCGTTTCGGCGCCAGCCGGATGGCCAACAACCTGCTCTCCGCACTCGAAGGAAAAGAAGTAAAATATTATTAGTCAACGATATGAAAAGAGATACCGGATACCTGGAACTGCTCGCGCAGCGTTTCCCCACCAAACAGGCCGCCTGCACGGAAATCATCAACCTGGAGGCGATTCTCAACCTGCCCAAGGGCACGGAACATTTTATCACCGACCTGCACGGCGAGAACGAAGCTTTCGAGCACGTACTCCGCAACGGATCCGGTGTCATCAAGCAGAAAGTCGACGACCTCTTCGGCGACACGCTCTCTCCGCGCGAGCGGCGGGAACTCTGCACGCTGATTTACTATCCGGAGGAAAAACTCGAACTGGTGCGGCGCAGCGTCCGCAGCAAGGCGGCGCTCAACCAGTGGTACAAGACCACGCTGCTGCGGATTGTCCGCGTGCTGGCGGTCTGTTCCTCCAAATATACCCGGTCCAAGGTCCGCAAGGCCCTGCCGGCCGACTACTCCTATATCATCGAGGAGCTGCTCCACGAATGGATTGAGGACAACCGGAACAAGCACAACTATATGATGGCCATCATCGAGACCATCATCTCCACCGACCGCGCCAACCACTTCATCTCCACCATCTGCAATACCATCCACCGCCTGGTGATCGACCGGCTCCACGTGATCGGCGACATCTACGACCGCGGCCCCGGCGCGCACCTCATCATGGACAAGCTGTGCAATTACCACAACGTCGACATCCAGTGGGGCAACCACGACGTGCTCTGGATGGGGGCGGCGGCCGGCAGCAAATCCTGCGTGGCCAACGTGCTGCGCATCTGCTTCCGCTACGCGAACCTCGTCACGCTGGAAGACGGCTACGGCATCAATATCCTGCCGCTGGCCACCTTCGCGATGGAAACCTACAAGGATGACCCTTGCACCATCTTCTATCCCAAGAAGAATGCCTACGAGAGCGTCGACGAGACCCAGGCCAACCTGATTGCCAAGATGCACAAGGCGATCGCCATCATCCAGTTCAAGATGGAGAGCCGCAATATCGCCCGCCATCCTGAGTTCCACATGGAAAGCCGCAACCTCCTGCACAAGATCGATTACGAGAAGGGGACAATCGAGGTGGACGGGAAGGTCTATCCGCTGATAGACAAGAACTTCCCGACCGTAGATCCGGAGCATCCCTACCAGCTGACGGCCCAGGAGCAGAAGGTGCTCGACCAGCTGACGGCCAGCTTTACCTCCAGCCAGCGGCTGAAACGCCATATCGACTGCCTGCTGGAGCACGGTTCGCTCTACCTGGTCTGCAACTCCAACCTGCTGGTTCACGGTTCGATTCCGCTCAATGAAGACGGATCTTTCCGCGAAATCGAGATCGAGGGACGCATGTACAAGGGCAAGGCCATGTTCGACAAGGTGGAAGCCATGGTGCGCGCCGCCTACTATGCCCCCGAAGGCAGCGCCCTCAAGCAGTATGCGCAGGACTTCATCTGGTATCTCTGGTGCGGTCCCGTGGCGCCTACCTTCGACAAGAGCAAGATGGCCACCCTGGAACGCTATTTTATAGCCGACAAGGAGCCGCACAAGGAGGTCAACGGCGCCTACTTCACCCTTAAGAACGACCCGGAGGTCTGCGACCGCGTGCTTCGCGAGTTCGGCGTCAAGGATACGGCGCACGCCCATATCATCAACGGCCACATTCCGGTCAAGACCATCAAGGGCGAGAGCCCGGTCAAAGCCGGCGGCAAACTGCTGGTGATTGACGGCGGCTATTCCAAGGCCTACCAGCCCGAAACGGGTATTGCCGGCTACACGCTGATCTACAACTCACAGTGCCTCAAGTTGGTGAAGCACCAGCCGTTCGTTTCGCGCGAGGTGGCTGTCCGCAAGGGACTGGATGTGGTTTCCGAGACCAAGGTGCTGGAGTTCGCAGAGAAACGGCAGCTGGTCCGCGACACCGACAACGGTAAGGTCCTGCAGGGTCAGATCGACGATCTGAAGCAGTTGCTCAAGGCCTACCGCGACGGCAGTGTCCGTCAGCTGCGTTAGCGCTGTTTCTTTTTGAAAATCAACTCTTCCAGGGTTTCTGCGTCAATCTCTTTGGCCAGGATCTTCCCCTTGCGGTTCGTCAGATAGAGCTTGGGGACGAAGGCCACGTCGTAGAGGTCGCGCAGGCCGGAGGTATTGTCAAGATCGCTCAGGTAAACCCAGCGGGGATCGTGCGTCCGCGCAAATCCCTTCCACTCTTCCGGGTCCTTGCCAACATAGACGCAGATGATTTCCAGCCCCTTTCGGGCATATTTGTCGGCCAGCGGCGCAATCCGGTCGAATTCGCGCTTGCAGTCGGGGCAGCCCACGATGTGGAAGATCACCAGCCGTTTCCTGGCCTTGCGTTCGAAGAGCCGGTGCACGGTTCCGGAGGTGTCTTTCAGCTGCAGGTCGGGAGCAACCGCGCCCACCGGGTTCATGCGGAAGACCTCGAGCGCATAGCGGACGCGCTCGGCATACTCGGGCGAGAAGTAGTCGCTGTGCTGCAGGATATACCGTTCTGCAACCAGTGCGGCACCTTCCTGATAGGCGTGGCTCGCGTGGTCGCGCAGGTAATTGAAGAGTTCGTACATCGTCTCGCGATAGATCGTGCTGTCGCCGGCCATCTTCTCGTAAAGGGTGCGGCCGATCTGGTCGGCCGTGGCGGTGTCGACGGGGGCGAGGGCCTCGCAAATCTCCCGGACGAGCGATCGGGTTTCGCGGTCTGCAAAGTTGACGTTGCCGAGCAGTTCTTTGGCGGCTTCCGGGTCGAGCCGGCGGCCGATAATCTTGTTCTGCGCGTCGATCAGCAACAGGGCGGGGGTGGAGAGCACGCCGTAGGCACGGTGGTAATCATTCACCTTCCCGGGATCCCAAAGATGCCGGAAATCCACCTTCCAGGCGGTGATGTCGCCGAAGTTCTCCCGGATATATTCTTCCCACTGCGCGCGGTCGCCGCCGGTATTCACCGTGAAGAACGAGAGACGGCCGCCGCGGTAGGTCCGCGCCAGTTCCGCGAGGGCTTTCGTATATTCCCGGCAGGTGGCGCACTGGGGATCGTAGAAGTAGAGCAGCTTGTACTGACCGCCGTCGTAGCGCAGTGAAACGTTCTGGCCATCGAGCGACTCCATCACCAGTTCCGGCGCGTCGCAGCCTATGAGCGAGGCGCGGTTGAATTCCGCAAAGGCATAGACCAGCGGATAGGTCTCCGGATCGCTCCAGGGGAGCTTCTTGTTGAGGAAGTAGTTGTCCGCCACGTAGACGGCCACCGCTTCCTGTCCCATGATGGGGGCGTTGCTGTAGTAGTCGAAGGCTGCGCCGGCCAGTTGCGCCTGCTGCTGTGCGTCGTGACCGGCCGCGATCAGCCGGTCGATCTTTTCGCAGATCTGGGGTACGGGCAGGTGGGAAAGTCCTTTCTCAAAGTACTCGGTCACCCTGTCGTAAACGTTGAACCGGGGCTGTGCCGCGGCCTCCTGCGGCTCCTGGGCGCGCAGGGAGAGCAGACTGCCGGCAAGCAGCAACGCGGTGAGAATCAGGGTGACGGGCGATTTCATTACTTTTTCTTCCGGGCCAGGTAATAATTGATATCTATACCCTTAGGCAAAAACTCTGCCGCATCGCCGCCGTTCATCAGCACGTCGCGGACCACGGTGGAAGAGATAAAGGAATATTCGTGGCTGGAAGGGATGAAAATGCTCTGGATCTTCGGCGACATCTTCTTGTTGGCCTGGGCGATAACGCTCTCCAGCTCGAAGTCGGTGGTGGTCCGCAGGCCGCGGACGATACACGATGCGCCCATCTTTTCAGCGAACTTGATGGTCATGCCCTTGTAGGAGCAGACCTCCACGTTGGGGATGCCTTCGACCGCTTTGCGGATGATCTCCACGCGGGTGGCGGGATCGAAAAAGCCGCTCTTGGTGCTGTTGTAACCAACGGCAACGATCACTTTGTCAAAGAGTTGCAGCGCGGAACGCAGGACGTCCAGATGGCCCAGCGTAAAAGGGTCGAACGACCCGGGAAATATGGCGGTTTTCATAAGTTGCGATTTATCGCCCAAATGTACGAATAAATCTTATATAGTCCAGTCGATGGGCTGAAGGCCGCGTGCGGAGAGCGCCGCGTTGGTCTTGGAGAAGTGCCGGCAGCCGAAGAAAGCGCCTCCGGCCAGTGGAGAGGGGTGCGCCGCTTCGAGCACGGTGTGGCGCGAAGTGTCGATAAGGGCCTTCTTGCTGCGGGCGAAGTTGCCCCAGAGCAGGAATACCAGCCCTTCGCGGCGTTCGGAGAGGGTGCGGATGACCGCATCGGTGAAAGGTGCCCAGCCGAATCCGGCGTGCGAAGCCGCCCGGCCCGCCTCTACCGTCAGGATGGCATTGAGCAGGAAGACGCCCTGCCGTGCCCAGCTTTCGAGCGAACCGTCTTTGCGGACCGTCACGCCCAGGTCCGATTCGATCTCCTTGTAGATATTCTTCAGCGAAGGCGGTGCGGGAACGCCGTGCGGCACGCTGAAGGAGAGCCCTTCGGCCTGCCCGGGGTTGTGGTAGGGATCCTGCCCAAGAATCACCACCTTGACCTGGTCGAACGGCGTGAGTTCAAAGGCGCGGAAAATCTGACTCCCAGGCGGATAGATGGTCTTGCCGGCGCGCTTTTCTGCGTGCAGCCGGGCTGCAAGCTCCTGGAAATAGGGCTTTTCGAACTCCGGTGCGAGCACCGCTTTCCATCCCGGTTCAATGGCGACTTCCATCGTGGATCAGGCTTCTTCGAACACGTAGCGGATCACTTCGTCGGCCGTCTTCACGTACTTGAAGGTCAGGCCTTCGATATAGACGGGCTTGATCTCCTTGATGTCCCGTTCATTCTCATGCGAGAGGATGATGGTTCCCACGCCGGCCCGCTTGGCAGCCAGGATCTTCTCCTTGATGCCGCCCACGGGAAGCACCTTGCCCCGGAGGGTCATCTCGCCTGTCATGGCGATTCCGTGGCGCACCTTCTTGCCGCGGAAAGCGGAAGCGATGGCGCAGGTCATCGTGATGCCGGCTGAAGGGCCGTCCTTGGGGATCGCGCCTTCAGGTACATGGATGTGGATATCCTTCTGGTGGAAGGTTTTGGCGGGCACGCCGGCCAGTTCGGGATGCGCCTTGAGATACTGGCATGCAATCGCAGCCGACTCCTTCATCACGTCGCCCAGGTTTCCGGTGGTGGAGAGGGCGCCCTTGCCGTCGCTGAGCGAGCACTCCACGAAGAGGATCTCGCCGCCCATCTGGGTCCATGCCAGTCCGGTCACGACGCCGGCCTCTTCATTGCCCTCCTGCATGTCGTGGAAGTTGGTGGGGAGGCCCAGGTATTCGCGCACCTCGTCGGGGCCGAGCACCTCTTTGCGTTCCTCCTCTAGGGCTATTTTCTTGGCGGTCAGGCGCGCCATCTTGGCAATCTGCTTGTCCAGGTTACGCACGCCCGATTCGCGGGTATAGCTGTCTATAATGGTATTGATGGCTTCGCGCGAGAGCTGGAACTGCTCTTTGGTGAGTCCGTGCGCCTCGCGCTGCTTGTCCAGCAGGTAGCCTTCGGCAATGGCCACCTTCTCCTCGGCCAGATAGCCGGTCACGTTGATCAGCTCCATACGGTCGAGCAGGGCGGGGTGGATGCCGCTGATATCGTTGGCGGTGGTGATGAACAGGACCTTGGAAAGGTCGTAGTCCATGTCCAGGTAGTTGTCGTGGAAGGTGGTGTTCTGTTCCGGATCCAGCACTTCGAGCAGCGCGGATTCGGGATCGCCGTGGAAATCCTCCTTGATCTTGTCCACCTCGTCGAGCACGATCACCGGGTTGGCGGCGCCGCAGCGCTTGATGGTTTCGAGCAGACGGCCCGGCATGGCACCGATATAGGTGCGGCGGTGTCCGCGGATCTCCGCCTCGTCGTGCAGACCGCCCAGCGAGATCCGGCCGTATTTGCGGCCCAGCGCACGGGCAACCGATTTGCCCAGCGAAGTCTTGCCCACGCCCGGAGGGCCGTAGAGGCAGAGGATCGGGGATTTCATGTCACCCTTGAGCTTCAGCACGGCCAGGTATTCGATGATGCGCTCCTTGACCTTCTCGAGTCCGTAATGGTCTTCGTCGAGCACCTTGAGCGCGTTCTTCAGGTCCAGGTTGTCTTCCGTGGTTTCGCTCCAGGGCAGGTCCAGCATGAACTGGAGGTAGGAGTACTGGATGTTGTATTCCGGGGCGCTCGGGTTGATCCGCTCGAGCTTGGCCAGCTCCTTTTCGAAAGCCTTGGCCACCTCTTCGGGCCACTTCTTCTCCTTGCCGCGCTTTTCCAGCTCGTCGATATCGTCCTCGCTGTTGTTCATACCCAACTCCTCCTGGATGGTCTTGAGCTGGTTGTTGAGGTAGTACTCACGCTGCTGCTGGTCCATCTCGGACTTCACCTTCTTCTGGATGTCGTCCTTGATTTTCAGGATTTCCAGCTGCTGGTTGATCAGGGCGAGCAGCCGGATGGCGCGCTCCTTGACCGAATCCAGGCGCAGCAGGTCCACCTTGCGGGTGGCGTCGTCCAGGTCCAGGCTGGAGGCCAGGAAGTTGATCAGGAAGCTGTAGCCTTCGATATTGCGGATGGCGAAGGCGGCCTCCTGCGGCAGGTGCGACGAACTGCGTATGATCTGCTGGGCACCCTCCTTGATGGAAGAGATGATGGCGTCCATGTCAGGATCGTCCTTGGCCGGATAGATATCGTTGACGTAGGCCACGCGCGCCATCATGTAGGGCTCGGTGATGGGCACTTCCAGCACGCGGAAACGCTTGATGCCCTGGATGATGGCCGTGATGGAATCGTCCGGCATCTCTATGATTTTCACGATCTTGCCGAGCGTGCCTATCTCGTAGATGTCGTTCGGACCCGGATCTTCCGTGTGGACGTCGATCTGTGCCACGGCGCCGATAATCCGGTTGGAGTTGTAGGCTTCGTTGACCAGTTTGATGGATTTCTCGCGGCCGATGCTTACGGGAATCACCGTCTCCGGGAATAGAATTGCGTTTCGGAGGGTGAGGAGGGGGAGAGTTTCCGGCATTTCCGCTTCTGCGAGCGGCTTGCCTGACTCGATGTTCATCATCGGGATAATGCTCACTTCCGGGGTCCCGGCTGCGAAAAGGTTGTCAAATGTATCTTTCATTGTATGTCATTTTGTCATAAGGGATACTTCATCACGCCCCGAATTGCGTGTTTCAGGGCGGTACGGGTAAATTGTCAATCATTGTGCCAAAAAATTTGTTAGCTTTGTATGCTGTACACTGAAATCAATATCAATACAATAGCTATGTCAGACTACAAATGGAACTACTGCTCCCTCGGCGGAGTAACCCGTGTGAAGATTGCCTCCGGTGAGGACATCGCACACCTCGGAGAACTTGACCAGAAAAAATGGACGGTGCTGAGCTGCCCGTCCAAAGGATTGGAATTCGACGCGGAGACGCTGCGGATCCTCGATTCGAACAACGACGGCACCATCCATGTGGGCGAGGTGACCGCCGCTGCTTCCTGGCTGACCTCCGTCATTAAAGACAAGGACTTGATTCTCAATGGGTCCGACACTCTTCCGCTGGATCAGATCAACAAAGATAACGAGACGGGTGCGCGCCTGCTCAAGGCTGCCCGCCAGATTCTTGCAAACCTGGGCCTCAAGAAGAAGGATATCTCGCTGGCCGACGTCTCCGACCGCGCCGCCATCTTTGCCCAGACCCGTTTCAACGGCGACGGCATCATCACCCCCGCTTCCGCTGAAGAAGCTCCGCTGCAGGAACTAATTGCCAGGATAGTGGAGACCGAAGGCGCCCTGACCGACCGCAGCGGCGAACCGGGCACCGATGCCGACCATATTGAAAAGTTCTACGCCGACTGCGCCGCCTATTCCGCATGGAAGGCCGCTGCCGACGCAACCGTCTTCCCGTACGGCGACAAGACCGCCGACGCGCTTGCAGCCTGCGAGGCCGTCAAAGACAAAGTGGCCGACTTCTTTGTCCGCTGCAAACTGATTGCTTTCAATGAAGATTGCGCAGGAGCCGTAGACGTTTCGACTGACAAGATTGCTGCCATCAGCGGCAACAACCTCGCAACGGAAGGCGACGAGATTGCAACCTATCCGATTGCCCGCCCGAACGAAAAGGGTATTCTCTCCTACGACGCCGTCAACCCGTCCTGGCAGGCAGCCGTCGCCGCATGCCGCACGCTCGCGCTGGATGTGGATTATCCCAGGGCAAAGGGGATCGACGAGGCGCAGTGGAACGCCGTTCTGGCCAAATTCGACGCATACAAGGCATGGTGCGCTGCCAAGGCCGGTGCCGAGGTCGAGCCGCTCGGACTCGATGCTGTGGAGGCCATCCTCAAGGAAGACCGCAAAGCCGCATTGCTCGAACTGGTCGCTTCCGACATGGCCCTCGAACAGGAGGCCAACGATATTGCGGAAGTGGACAAGCTGCTCCACCTCTACCGCTGGTTCTACAAATTCCTCTGCAACTATGTCTCCTTCACGGATCTCTATACGCCCGACCGTTCCATCCGCGCGATGTTCGAAGTGGGCGACCTTTACATTGACGAGCGCTGCTGCAACCTCTGCTTCCGCGTAGAGGATATGGGCAAGCAGGCGGAGACGGCCAGCTACGGCGGCATGTATCTGATTTACTGCAACTGCGTGCACCGTACGAAGGGAACCTCCATGACCATCGGTGCCGTGATGACGGACGGCAAGCTCTCCAACCTGCGCCCCGGCAAGAACGCCATCTTCTATGACCGCGCCGGTGAAATCTGGGATGCCACCGTCACCAAGATCATCGAAAATCCGCTCAGCATCAAGCAGGCGTTCTGGAGCCCGTACCGCCGTTTCGCCAACTCCATCACGGACCGCATCAACAAACGTGCTGCGGAGAAAGAGGCCAAGGTCAACAGCAATATGACCGAATCGGCAGGCAAGGTCAACGTTCCGACCAATCCGGAAGACAAGCAGGCCGGTGCAGCTGCCGTGAACAAGGCCACCTCGTCGTTCGATATCGCCAAATTCGCAGGTATCTTTGCAGCGATCGGCCTGGCTGTCGGCTTCCTGACCACCGCCCTCGCCGCCTTGATTGCACACTGGTACACTCCGCTGATCGTCCTGCTCGTCCTGGTCATCTGCATCAGCGGCCCGTCCATGTTCCTGGCTTGGCAGAAACTGCGCAAACGCAACCTCGGTCCGGTGCTCAACGCCAACGGCTGGGCTGTGAACTCCTCGATCCTGATCAATATCCTCTTCGGCAAGACCCTGACCTCCGTGGCCAAGTATCCGATGCTGAAGAACGCTCCGGACCCCTTCGCTGCGAAGAAAACCCCGTGCTGGAAAAAGTGGCTGCGCGGCATCCTCTGCACCATCCTCGTGCTGGGCATCGCATTCGGTATCCTCTACTGGACCGGCACCCTCCAGAAGTGGGGCCTCTTCGGGGGCCAGCAGGCCGAGGAACCTGTTGCTGAAATGGTAGAGGCTCAGGCAGATGCGCCCGCTGAAGCGGAGGCGCCTGCCGAACCCGCTCCGGAAAATTGATTTTTTTGTTCTTTTTTCTTGATTCTAAAAAAATTAACTATTTTTGCAGACCCAAATGGGGAGTACCCCTCGGGAAGAACAAGTTTTAACATTTATAAATATCAAGTATCATGACTAAAGCAGACATCGTAAACGAAGTTGCAAAAGCACAGGGCGTGGAAAAAGTTGTTGCCCAGAAAGTGGTTGAAGGTTTCATGGATAGCGTCAAGGCATCCCTCGCAAAGGGTGAGAATGTCTATCTCCGCGGTTTCGGCAGTTTCGTCATCAAGAAACGTGCAAAGAAGACGGCTCGCAATATCTCCAAGAATACGACCATCGTCATCCCCGCACACAACATTCCTTCCTTCAAGCCGGCTAAGGTCTTTGTCAGCAAGGTCAAATAACCTGACACAAACAATCTAACAATACCTTAATATGCCAAACGGGAAAAAACACAAAAGGCATAAAATGGCTACGCACAAACGTAAAAAACGTTTGCGCAAGAACAGGCATAAGAAGAAATAATCCTGCGCCATTTTTCCTTTAAAATGACGAACAAGCTCTAAAGCGGATTGTTGTCAGTCCGCTTTAGATGTTTTAAAGAAACGAATATTTGATGGACAAGGATCTTATCATAGACGTCAGGCAGCACGAAGTCTCGCTTGCCCTGCTGGAGAACCATCGTCTCATCGAGTACAATACGGAAGATATCGCCGGTACGGGCTATCACGTAGGCGATGTCTATCTGGGCAGGGTCAAGAAAATCATCCCGTCGCTCAACGCCGCTTTCGTGGATATCGGCGACGAGAAGGACGCCTTTGTGCACTATCTCGACCTCGGCCTCAATTTCAAGGCATTCGACTATTTCGCACGGAATCTCAATCCGAACCGCGACTTTACCGCTTTCTACTCCGACATCCGGATCGACCAGCCGCTGGAGAAAGAGGGGAAGATAGGGGCGCATCTTTCGCCCGGTCAGCCGATTATCGTCCAGATTGTCAAGGAACCTATCTCCACGAAGGGATCCCGCCTGACGGCGGAAATCTCCATTGCAGGCCGCAACATGGTGCTGCTTCCCTTCGCTGAAAAGGTCAACATCTCCCAGAAAATATCTTCAAAGGAGGAGCGCCATCGCCTTGAGCGACTGGTGTACAGCATTTTACCAAAGAATTACGGCGTAATCATCCGCACGGCTGCAGAAGGCAAGAAGGCCGCTGTCCTCGATGCGGAACTGCGCTCGCTGATCCGCAAGTGGGAGGATTCCTGGCCCAAGCTCGCCGAATCCAAGTCGGTCCGGCTGCTCTTTTCGGAGAACACCCGCACCACCACCATCCTGCGCGACCTGCTCAACGACTCCTTTACCAACATCTGGGTCAACGACGAATCGGTACTTCAGGAAGTTGTCGATTACATCACCCTCATTTCGCCCGAGCAGGCCAAGATTGCCAAGCTCTACAAAGGGCATGAGCCGATCTTCGACCATTTCGACGTAACCCGCCAGATCAAGGGCTCCTTCGGCAAGATCGTCTCCATCAAGAAGGGGGCGTATCTGGTGATCGAACACACCGAAGCGCTGCACGTGATCGACGTCAACAGCGGTATCCGGACCAAGATGGCCGACCAGGAAGACAACTCGCTGGAAGTCAACTTGAACGCTGCCGAAGAAATCGCCCGCCAGATGCGCCTGCGCGATATGGGCGGTATCGTGATCGTGGACTTCATCGACATGGACAACGTGGAACACCGCAACCAGCTCTTCAAGCACATGCAGGAGCTGATGGCCGGTGACCGCGCCAAGCATACCGTGCTTCCGCTGACCAAGTTCGGCCTGATGCAGATTACCCGCCAGCGGGTCCGCCCCGTGACGGAAATCCAGACGCTCGAGACCTGCCCGACCTGCCACGGCACCGGCAAAATCGGTCCGACCATCCTGCAGGACGAGGTGCTCGAACGCCAGCTGGCTTATTACGTCAAGGAAAAGAATATCAACCGGTTCATCTTGCGCGTTGGCCCGATTCTTGAAGCTTACCTCACCAAAGGGTTCAACTCTTTCCGCCGTAAGTGGGAGCGCAAGTACCATTGCCGGATCCGTATTGAAGCTGATACCAACTACTCGATTCTCCAGTCCGTGTGGTGCGACCAACACGGAGAAGTAATTGAACAGTGACGCTTACACTTATATATATAATATATGGGCAGAAAGTCAACCAAACGCAAAACGTCGCTTCCCCTGGATTTCCAGGCAGGGCGTAAGAATGGATTAACCCGCAAGTACCGCAAGGCCATCCTGTTCAACGAACGGGAAATTTCCGCCATCAACCAGTTCTGCGAGAAGTATGGCATCCGGACCAAGTCCGCTTTCTTCCGGAGCATCATTATCTCCCATATCATGGAGCAGGCGAACGACAACTATCCGAAACTCTTTTAACAGTATTTCAATATGAAGCATTTCTTTTCTATCCTGGCAGCGTGCCTGATGCTTTTCAGCTTCACCGCTCCCGCCAACGCACAGAAAACGCAGAAAGAGGCCAAGCCCGCTGCTATCGTCTCCGACGTGATGCAGGACGGCCTCCGGATTGTCAACTACCGCCCCGACGAAATCGTCTGCTCGGTCAACATTGAGATCAAACTTCGCGGCGACGTGATCGAGGAGGTTCAGTATACCAAGGGCTGCCCCGGCAACCAGAAGGGTATCGCAATCCTTGTAAAGGGGATGAAAATGGATGAGGCGATCGAAAAATTGCAGGGAATTACCTGCGGCCGCCGTCCGACTTCTTGCCCGGATCAGTTAGCTAACGCGCTGATTGCTATCAAGAAGGCAAAACCGTCAAAGAAGAAGTAAAATATTTTTCAAAAAATTGCGAAAAATAATTTTGCAGTTTGAAAAATAATTCTCACCTTTGCGGTCCCGTTTCGAAAGAGACGGCAGTTCATTGACAGATTGGAAGAACAAAGTACAAGCAAGTACCGATTTTAACACGATTAAAATCAAGAGCGAAGCGTTAATTCTTTTGGAATTAAAGTTAAGGGTTTTGGATCGAGCTTAAGATATAAGAAAATTATACAATGAAGAGTTTGATCCTGGCTCAGGATGAACGCTAGCGGCAGGCTTAACACATGCAAGTCGAGGGGCAGCGCGCGGGTAGCAATACCTGTGGCGGCGACCGGCGCAAGGGTGCGTAACGCGTGAGCAACATGCCCGTATCAGGGGGATAAGCGATGGAAACGTCGTCTAATACCGCATAACAAC
>DBXZ01000054.1:7165-10632 GCA_002309795.1 Bacteroidales bacterium UBA1199 | reverse complement strand
GTTCGAATCTCGTTGGGGCTACCAAAAATGCTGGTGAAAGCCAGCATTTTTTTTGTATCTTTGGAACATGAAGATACTGATTACAGGAGCGGCCGGTTTTATAGGCTCGCATGTAGTGCGTTACCTGCTGGAGCGGGGCGACACGGTTGTCGGACTGGACAACATCAACGATTACTATCCCCGAGAGTTGAAATATGCGCGGCTCGCCGAACTTGAACGGATCGGCGGCCCCTTCCGGTTCGTACTGGGCGACCTTGCCGACCGCAAGGCACTTCCGGAACTCTTTGCAAGCGAACGGTTCGACGGCGTCGTCCACCTGGGCGCTCAGGCAGGCGTGCGCTATTCCANNNGCCTACGTGGATTCCAACCTCGTGGGCTTCGTGAATATCCTCGAATGCTGCCGGCACAAAGCCGTGGGTCACCTGGTTTACGCCAGTTCCAGCAGCGTCTACGGCGGCAACGAGAAGGTCCCCTTCTCCGAAGAGGACCGCGTGGACCATCCGGTAAGCCTCTACGCGGCCACCAAGAAGTCCAACGAACTGATGGCCTTCTGCTACAGCAAACTCTACGGCCTGAAGGCGACCGGCCTCCGCTTCTTCACGGTCTACGGTCCCTGGGGCCGGCCCGACATGGCGCCGATGCTCTTTGCCAAGGCAATCTCGGCCGGCGAGCCCATCAAGGTGTTCAACGGCGGCGACATGATCCGTGACTTCACCTATATCGATGATATTGTGGAAGGCACCGTCCGCGTGCTGGACCATGCTCCCGAGGCAGAGAAGTGCGCGAAAGGAGTTCCGCACCGCGTCTTCAACATCGGATGCTCGAATCCGGTCAGGCTGATGGACTTCATCGCAGAGATGGAGTCGGCCCTGGGCCGCAAGGCCGTCAAAAAGATGATGCCCATGCAGCCGGGCGACGTCTACCAGACCTACGCCGATACCACCGCCCTGGAACAGGCCGTCGGCTACAAACCGCACGTCACGTTGCACGAGGGCATCGAGCGCTTTATCGCATGGTACCGCTCGGACAAGAACCCGCTTCGCTAATTCATTAAATTCCAGAATACTATGTACGATTCAACCCATGGTCTTTATGTGGCGCACGGTCCGAACGGGCCCATCTCCATCTGTGGAAAGATGGCCAACCGCCACGGTCTGGTAGCCGGCGCAACCGGTACCGGTAAAACCGTTACGCTCCAGGTGCTGGCCGAATCTTTCTGCCAGGCCGGCGTCCCCTGTTTCATGGCCGATATGAAAGGCGACCTCTCCGGCATCAGCCAGACGGGCGCCATGAGCGGCTTCATCGAGAAACGCTGTGCGGAATTCGGTATCGAGAATCCCCCCTTCCAGGGCTGCCCGGTACAGTTCTTCGACGTGTTCGGCGAACAGGGCCACCCGATGCGCACCACCATCTCCAACATGGGACCGCAGTTGCTCGCGCGACTGATGGGGCTGAACGACGTACAGACCGGCGTGTTGAATATCGTCTTCCAGGTAGCTGACGACCAGGGACTTCTGCTGATCGACCTGAAGGACCTGCGCGCCATGCTGGCCTATGTGGCCGAGCATGCCTCCGAATATACCGCCACCTACGGCAATGTGACCTCAGCATCCATCGGCGCCATCCAGCGCGGACTGCTCGAACTCCAGAACCAGGGTGCGGAGAAGTTCTTCGCGGAACCCTCATTCGACATCCAGGATCTCTTCATGGTCCAGGGCGGCAAGGGCGTGATGAGCGTGCTGGCGGCCGACCGGCTGATGATGAATCCCAAACTCTATTCGACCTTCCTGCTCTGGCTGCTTTCGGACATCTATGCCCGGCTGCCGGAAGTGGGCGATATGGACCTGCCCAAACTGGTCTTCTTCTTCGACGAGGCCCATACCCTCTTCGACGACACGCCCAAGGCGCTGGTCGACAAGATCGAACAGGTGGTCCGCCTGATCCGGAGCAAGGGCGTAGGCGTCTATTTCGTGACGCAGAACCCTGCCGACATTCCCGATGTGATCCTGGGCCAGCTCGGCAACCGCGTACAGCATGCCCTGCGCGCCTACACACCCAAGGACCAGAAGGCCGTCCGCGCAGCAGCGGAGACCTTCCGGGCCAACCCGGCCTTCAAGACGGAAGACGCCATCACCGAACTCGCAACGGGCGAAGCGCTGGTCTCCTTCCTCGACGAAAAGGGCATCCCCTCCATGGTGGAGCGCGCCCGCGTGCTCTTCCCGCTCAGCCAGATCGGTGCCATCACCCCGCAGCAACGCGACATGGTCATGCGCCAGTCCCGTCTCTGGGGAAAATATGACACGGTGATCGACCGCCAGAGCGCTTTCGAAGACCTGATGCGGATGAACCAGGAACAGCAGGCTGCCATCCAGGCACAGCAGGAGGCGGAAATCCGCCAGCGCGCTGCAGAGGCGGAAGCCAAAGCTGAAAAGTCCGGTTCCAAGACCAAACGGATCGGCGGCGCCCTGCTCGGCACGCTGCTCGGCAGCGCCGTGACCGCCGTCAGCGGTTCGCTCGCCACCGAAGTGGGCCGCGCCATGACCGGCAAGAAGGTTTCCGGCAAGAGTATCGCCACCCGCGCCATTAAGAACACGACCACGTCCGTGACGCGCAAGGCGACGAACACCTTTGCCCGGAGTCTGCTCGGCAATCTTTTGAAATAAACCAAGTTCGCGACGGCTCTGGCGTCTTGCACCGCTCGGACAAAAAAATCCTCGCTGTGCAAGCGCCGTTCGCCGTTGTGCGAACTTAGACTGCCAATGTGTCAGTCGAAAGTCTCTTTTCGACCGATGGCACAATTATAGATGTATCTCCTGTGCCGCTGAGAATTGTGGCATGAACTGACAAAAACAAATAAAAATATAGGAGATACAAACTATGGGAAAAATCATTGGCATTGACCTCGGTACCACCAACAGCTGCGTGGCAGTGATGGAAGGTAAGGAACCGACTGTTATCATCAATAGTGAAGGCAAGCGCACCACCCCGTCCGTCGTGGCATTCGCAGACGGCGGCGAGCGCAAGATCGGTGACCCGGCAAAGCGCCAGGCCATCACCAACCCGCTGAAGACCATCTTCTCCATCAAACGCTTCATGGGTGAGACCTATGACCGCGTGCAGAAGGAGGTCGACCGCGTCAGCTACAAAGTCGTTCGCGGTGACAACAACACCCCGCGCGTAGACATCGACGGCCGTCTCTACTCCCCGCAGGAGATTTCCGCCATGGTGCTCCAGAAGATGAAGAAGACCGCGGAGGATTACCTGGGAACGACCGTTGACGAAGCCGTCATCACCGTGCCGGCCTACTTCAGCGACTCGCAGCGCCAGGCAACCAAGGAAGCCGGCGAGATTGCAGGCCTCAAGGTCCGCCGTATCATCAACGAGCCGACGGCTGCCGCTCTGGCTTACGGTCTTGACAAGCAGAACAAAGACATGAAGGTCGCCGTCTTCGACCTCGGTGGCGGTAC
>DBXZ01000054.1:1171-7130 GCA_002309795.1 Bacteroidales bacterium UBA1199 | reverse complement strand
TTCGAGGTGAAATCCACCAACGGCGATACCCACCTGGGCGGCGACGACTTCGACCACGTGATCATCGACTGGCTGGCCAACGAGTTTGCAGCCGAGAACGACGGAATCGACCTCCGCAAGGACCCGATGGCACTGCAGCGTCTGAAAGAGGCTGCCGANNAAGGCCAAGATCGAGCTCTCCAGCCAGACCTCCAGCGAGATCAACCTGCCGTACATCATGCCGGTGGGCGGTATCCCCAAACACCTGGTCCGTACGCTGACCCGCGCGAAGTTCGAACAGCTTTCCGACTCGCTGATCCAGGCTACCATCGAACCGTGCCGCAAGGCCCTCAGCGATGCCGGCCTCAGCGCATCCGATATCGACGAAGTGCTGCTCGTAGGCGGTTCCACCCGTATTCCTGCAGTCCAGCAGATTGTTGAGAAGTTCTTCGGCAAGACCCCGAACAAGGGCGTCAACCCGGACGAAGTCGTGGCTGTGGGCGCCTCCATCCAGGGCGGCGTGCTGGCAGGCGATGTCAAGGACGTGCTGCTGCTCGACGTCACTCCGCTTTCGCTCGGTATCGAGACCCTGGGCGGCGTGATGACCAAACTGATCGACGCCAACACCACCATCCCGACCCGCAAGAGCCAGGTCTTCAGCACCGCTGTTGACAACCAGCCTTCCGTGGAGATCCACGTGCTGCAGGGCGAACGTTCGATGGCCCGCGACAACAAGACCATCGGCAACTTCCACCTGGACGGCATCACCCCCGCACCGCGCGGGGTGCCGCAGATTGAAGTGACCTTCGATATCGACGCCAACGGTATCCTGAACGTCTCGGCAAAGGACAAGGCTACCGGCAAGGAGCAGAACATCCGCATCGAAGCATCGTCCGGCCTGAGCGAAGACGAGATCAAGCGCATGCGCGACGAGGCGAAGGCCAACGAAGAGGCCGACAAGAAGGAGCGCGAGCGTATTGACAAGATCAACGCCGCCGACGGTATGATCTTCCAGACCGAGAAGAACCTCAAAGAGTACGGCGACAAGATTCCGGCCGACAAGAAGGGTGCCATCGATAATGCACTCGGTCAGCTCAAAGAGGCACACAAGGCCCAGAACATCGCCGATATCGACCGCGCCAGCGAAGCGCTGAACAACGCTTGGCACGCAGCTTCCGAAGATATGGCCAAGGCCGCTCAGGGCGGTGCAGGCGCTCCGGGTGCAGGCTTCCAGGGCGGCGCGCAGCAGGGTCCGCAAGGCGGTGACTCCAAGCAGGGCGACAACGTCCAGGACGCTGACTTCGAAGAGGTCAAATAATCCGGGACAATCCACTAAAAAAGCCGGCTCTCACGAGTCGGCTTTTTTTGTGCTTTAGAACGGCCAGAACACTCCGAATTTAAATCCGTGCTGCGGCCGGATGTAGTTGTAAGCGGAGAAGGTGTCGTTGTTGGGCCAGCCCCGGAAGCAGTCGGTATACTTGATAAAGAGACAGACGCACTTCCACTGCATGTTCACGAAGCCGTCGAAGTAGGCGTTCGTGGCCACCGGGTCGCGCCGCTGGTTGAAGAAGACGCCCAGGTCGGGGCTGTAGTTCTGGAGGTAGAATCCCGTAGTAAAGAGGCCGTTCAAGCCGATCTGCATATCCATGGCATCCTCCACCACCGTGAATTCGAAGTAGAGCCGCGAATTGAGCGAGAAACGCGGCAGCGGCGCCACGGTATCGTTCGATGAAACCTGGAAGAGCGCGCGGTTGTCCCAATGTACCGGACCGAGTTTCAGCTCGTTCTCCGCCGTTGCGGCCAGGATGCTGACCGGACGGTCGGCCTGCCGGATCACGGAGAGCGAGTCGTAATAGATCATCCCGGCCACCAGCGCATAATCCACGCCCGCCTTGAGTTTCCAGGCAGGAATGGAAACTTGTGCCCCTACCCGCGTGTCGGAGACTTTGCTGAAGGCGTTGTTCCAGTCGTGGTGGTTGAAATGGATAGCCTGCTGCAGCGGATTGGGCTCGGTCAGGGTGGTGCGGATGGTTCCGGTCAGATGGATTCCGTCGCGGAAAGGATAGAACGAGAGGCGCACCCGGCCGCCCAGCGTGAAGTCGCCGAAGTTGTAGCCGGCAAAACTGTACTGTCCGTCGGCATCCCAGGCAATGTATTTGCGGAAGCTGCCCGACGCGCCTGCATAGAGGTAGGCGTTGTGGTACCAGTTGTTCTGTGGCCCGCTGATATACTGCTGAGGATCAAAGGAATAATATGACAACAGCCGATAGCCGACACCCGCGTTCACCTTGGCCAGCAGGGCGTCCGGGGCAAAGGGTTGCAACTTCAGGAATGCCTTGTTCTCGATGTGCGTCATCGCGAGCGAGTCGTTGGACTGGGCCGTGCTCAGGAAGAAGTTGTTGTTATAGAACGCGCGCTCGGCAGCCGTGCTGATCTTGTCGGAATAAATCTTGCGGTTGAAGGTCACCTCGCCGCTGTGGCCTATGTAAGCCGTGGTCCCCTCGCCCACCGAGAGCGAATCCTTGTCCTTCCGGAAAAAGTTCATGGGGATGGCGTAGCTCTGCGTGATGAAGAAGGTATTGCGGCTGAGTTTGTTCGAGGCGTTCGACAGGTTGACCGCAATCTCTTTGGCGTCCACGATCGTATCGCGGATCCACCTGTTGTCCTGAATGCCGCCGTTTTCGGTCCGCTCAACCCGCTGGTGGATGAAACCCGCGTTCATCAGGTATTTCTTTCCCAGATGGTTCAGGCCGAAGGCGAGGTTACGGTTGTCGGTTCCCTCCTTCTGAAGCATACCCCGGCTGCCCCATTTTTCGTACAGAATGGAGAAGTTGAGCGCCGGCGTGATGTTCTGCGTGGTAAGCACGTGAAGTTCCATCTCCTCGCGGGCTTTCAGCGAGAAGAAGGTTCCCCAGTAGGCCAACTCGGTATACGGAGTTTTGGTGTTATACTGCGGCAGCGTCTCCGGCGTATAGGAATAGACCAGGTAGGGATCCATCGCATCCATCAGGCCGGTGGTCTCGCGCTTGAACCAGTTGTAGGTCTGCGCAGCGGAGCCCACGGGGCCCAGGTAGGTGGCATTCACATCCTTTTTGAAGAAGGGATAGTCGAAGAACTGGGCGTTGTAGAGCGTATCTATCTTCTGGACCTCGATCTCGTTGAACTTATGCTCGGAGGTCCACTTGACGGTGCGTTTCCACCAGAGCGAATCGGGCAGCGCGAAGGTGTTCAGGATGCGCGGGGTGGCAATCCGGACGCTGTCGCGGTATTCGCGCCGCTGCTGACGGATCAGCTTGCGGATGTCCGACGAATCGGGCAGGTTCATGGCCATCTCCTCGTAGAGAACGGCCAGACAGGAATCCAGTTCAAAAACGGTAAGGGAGTCGATTTCCCAGAGGCCCATCCTCTCGGCCAGCAGACGGTTTTCACGCGAAAGACTGTCCTCGGGCGGCGGAATCTGTGCGGTCGAATCCTGCGTGAGCGGCGGAATCGTATCCTGCGGAGCCTGCGCACGGAGCGGTGCGGCGAAGAGGCCGAGCAACGCGATTGTCAGTATGATCCACTTCCCCCTCATGCGCGCGCCTCCAATTCTTTCAGTTTGCCCACGTCGCGAATCGTCGAGCCGGTGATATCGATGCCGCGGATTTCGTGATCGCGGCAGATTGTCAGGTAGAAATCTATCACGGAGAAGCGCTCGGGCCAGCCCTGCATCAGCGGGAGGATGGCCGTGGAGAGCATCGAAATGCCGGAAAAGGCAAGCTTGCGGCAGCTCTTCACATCGAGTCTCTCATACGGGGTCCGTACTTCACCGGTGTCGACGTTGGTCCAGCCTACGAGACGCATGTCATTGTCGAAGATCAGATACCGGCTGGTCTTCCGGTCGCTGACTGCGAGAGTCGCCAACGGTTCCGGCTTCGGCGTCGGGTTTCCGCCCGGCGGAACAGGAAGCGAATCTGGCGAGGGTTTTCCGGCAAGGCGGAACTCCCCGTCAGGGCCTTTTTGTTCCGCCGGACGGAAACCCGATGCCAGAGAAGCGTAATCCAGGTCCGTGATGATATCTACGTTGTGTACCAGGAACCAGCCGCCGGGCGCATCCTGCAGCAGGGTGGCCGCGTGGCGGATACCGCCGCCGGTTTCACGGAGCAGGTCGCGTTCGTCGGAAAAGGCAATCCGGCTGCCGAAGTTGCCGTGCTCCTTCAGGAACGCCTCGATCTGTTCTGGGAAGTGATGCACGTTGATCACGAAGTCGTCGAATCCGGCCTTCTGGAGCCGGCGGATGAGCCCTTCCAGCAACGGTGTACCGTCCACCGGGACCAGTGCCTTGGGCATCCGGTCGGTCAACGGCTTCAGGCGTGTGCCAAGCCCCGCTGCTAGGATCATCGCTCTCATTCTCAGAAGATTTGTTCCAGTTCGAGTTCCCGGTGGTATAGTTTGACCTTGACGTTGAACCGCTGCGCGATGTGCTCGGCCAGGTGCTGCGCGCAATAAACGCTGCGGTGCTGGCCGCCGGTGCAGCCGAAACAGAACATCAAGTGGGTGAATTTACGTTCGATATAGCGCTGGACATGTGCGTCGGCCATCGGATAGATGTGGCTCAGGAAGGTGGTCACGCCGCCGTCGTCTTCCAGGAACTTGATCACCTCTGCGTCCAGGCCGTTAAAGTGGCGGTAGTGTTCGTACTTCCCGGGATTGTTGATGGCGCGGCAGTCGAATACGTAACCGCCGCCGTTGCCGGAAATATCGTTCGGAATGCCCTTCTTGTAGGCGAAACTGTAGATGTTCACCTCCAGGCGTTCCTGTTTGCGCTCTTCGAATTCGCGCAGGTTGGTCAGGTCGGTAAGAACCTGATTCAGATAGGGATACTCCTCGAACGGCTCAGTGAGGAGGCGGCGCAGGTTATCCATCGCATAGGGAATGCTCTGGAGGAAGTGCGGCTTCTTTTCGAAGTAACCGCGGAAGCCGTAGGCGCCCAGCACCTGCAGCGTGCGGAAAAGCACGAAGTGACGGAGCTGGCGCAGAAAATCCTCCTTGCTGATGGTGCGATACGGAGAGAGCGCCTCCAGGTAGGCGTCGATCAGTTCGCCCTTGAGCGCCTCCGAATAGTTGGCCTTTGCCTGCCAGATGAACGAGGCTACGTCATAGTAGATGGGGCCGCGACGACCGCCCTGAAAATCAATGAAGTAAGGTTCGTCGTCAACCAGCATCACGTTGCGGGCCTGGAAGTCGCGGTAGAGGAAGGTATCGCTCTCTTCGCGCAGGAGGACGTCGGCCATCCGGTGGAAGTCCTCGTCCAAACGGATCTCGTTGAACTCCACGCCGGTCGCTTTCAGGAAGCAGTACTTGAAGTAGTTCTGGTCGAACGAGATCATCTGCCGGTCGAATGCGGGCTGGGGATAACAGACAGAGAAGTCCAACCCTTCGGCGCCCTTGAACTGCAGGGCGGGCAGGGCTCGGACGGTCTTGAGCAGCAGCGCCTTTTCAGCGTCGCTGAACTCACCTTTCTCGCGGCCTTCCGCAATGCGGTTGAAGAGGATGTCGTTGCCCAGGTCTTCCTGGAGGTAGAAGCGGAAATCATCGCTGTGGGCGAAGACACGGGGGACGTTCAGCCCCTTTTCACGGAAGTGTCCGGCAATGGTCCAGAAGGCACGGTTCTCCTCCGTACTGGTACCTTTGACGGCAATCAGCGTGCGGGTATCGCCGTGCACGCGGAAGTATCTCCGGTTACTGCCCGACGAGGGTAACTCCTCAATACTCAGGACGTTCTCGCCTGCATACTCCCGAAAAAGCGACTCGATTTCAATCATAACATACAAAGATATAAAAAAAGTATTATCTTTGCAGTCCCATTCGGAGAGATGCTCGAGTGGCTTAAGAGGCACGCCTGGAAAGCGTGTGTACTCCAAAAGGGTATCAAGGGTTCGAATCCCTTTCTCTCCGCAAAACCGATGAAGAAAGCCGGCCACATGGTCGGCTTTTTGCG
>DBXZ01000054.1:0-1138 GCA_002309795.1 Bacteroidales bacterium UBA1199 | reverse complement strand
AGATTTGCAACGCCCCGCCGCAGGCGGGCAGGGATGTCGGAGCGTAGCGACGAAATCCCCCCTATTCCGCCCGCATCGTCTTCTCCGGACTCACCTTCGCAATGAACACCGCTGAGAGCGACATGATCAGGAGAATCACCACTGCAGAAACCGCATTCAACAGCAGCAGCTGCCAGAAATTCAGCTCGATCGGGACATATTTCACGAAGTAATTCGCAGGATCCAGCGTAATGACCCGGAACCACTTCTGAACCAGGCAGATTGCCAGTGCAACGAGATTCCCCCACAGCAGGCCCTTCCCCACTACCCGCGCCGAACGCAGCAGGAAAACCCGCGTCACGGCGCCGTCCGTCATGCCCATCGACTTGAGTACGCCGATCATCGAGATCTTCCGGAAGAGCAGAATCAGCAGCGTGGATATCATATTGAAACCGGCCACGGCCATCATCAGGATCATGATCATCACCACATTCATATCGAGCAGAGAGAGCCAGTCGAACAGGTGCGGATAGATCTTCTTCACGGAATAGATGAACAGCGGTGCATCTTCCTCGGTTGCCAACCGGTACTCGACGTCGGTCACCTCGTGGGCTGCCGCATCGATATCAACATCCGGACGCACGCGGACCTCCAGCGCGGAGACCTGATCGGTACCCCAGCCGTTCAGGCGGCGGACATGCCGTAAGTCGGCCAGAATGAAGCTGTTGTCAATCTCTTCGAGCTGTGCGTCGAACAGGCCGCAGACACGGAAGTTGCGCGCTTTCAGGTCGCTGCGCACGAAGTAGGCGTTCAGCGTATCCCCCACGGCCAGCCCCAGCTGTGCGGCCAGCCGCGCCGAGAGAAGCACATCCGGCGAGATCCGTCCGGAGTAGTCGGGCAACGCACCGTCAGAGAGCGCGTCGGCAAAGAAGGAAAAGTCATAGAGCGAATCCACCCCCTTGAACCAGGCGCCGCCAATCTCGCCGGCGTTGCGGATCATTCCGCTGCGATAGGCCACGCCGGAAATGGACGTCACCCCGGGAATGGCCAGCAGCGAATCGCGGTAGGAAATGGCCCCCGAGAAGGGATACTGCTCGTTCAGCGGTCCCTGTCCGGGCTGGCAGAGCACCACGGAACCCATAAAACCGGTAGCCTTGGC
>DBXZ01000038.1:1238-3082 GCA_002309795.1 Bacteroidales bacterium UBA1199 | reverse complement strand
TCCACGAGCTGGTTGTCGAACTTGCGGTCCATCACGCCGAAGATGATGAAGTTGATCAGGCCGATGCAGAGCAGCGCGCCGCAGAATCCGATCGGAGCGAGCACGGAACCGTCGAAACGGGCGGAGATGATAGGCGCAATCCACATCACGGCGAAGACGCCGAGGCGGGCGATTGCCATCTCAAGACCCATTGCGAGAGCCATCTCTTTGCCTTTAAACCACTTGGCGAGAATCTTGGAAACGTTGGTTCCCTCCATTTCGCAACCGCAGCCGAAGATCATGAAACCGAGTGAAGCCAGCTTGGCGCTGCCAGGCATCGAAACCCACCAGGAGTCGAGCCAGTGGCAGAACGCCGTGGTCTGGAACCAGTCGGTGATTGCGACGAATTTGACGGCGGCGCCGAATACCATCAGGCCTGCGGAGAGCACGCCGGAGAAGCGCACGCCCAGTTTGTCGAGGATGATGCCGGCGATCAGCAGGAAGCCGACCACGTTCAGGATATACTCGGATGCGGCGTAGGTGCCGAACACGCTGCTGTTCCAGCCGAGATTGGACTCGACGAGAGACTTGAGCGGGGACATCACATCCACGAACATGTAGGCGAAGAACATCATCGACGCCACGAGGATGAGGACAGCCCAGCGGGCAATCGGACTGTCGTTCATCATTCTTTGAAGTTTTGCAGTCATACTTATTATATAATAGTTGTTTTGTCTGTGATTCGACGGGCGAATTTAAGGATTTTTTCCCAAGTTGGGAATTAAGTAGTATTTTTGCATCAATATGGCTTTGCTGGAACACGTCAATTCGCCCGCGGATATCCGGAACTTTTCTGATGAAGAGCTGCGCACCCTCTGCCAGGAGCTGCGCGACTATATCGTGGAATGCTGCGCGGAGAATCCCGGGCACATCGGTTCCAGTCTGGGCGCCGTGGAGATCGCCGTGGCGGTCCACAAGGTATTCGACACGCCGGAAGACCACCTGATCTGGGACGTGGGCCATCAGGCATACGCCCACAAGATCCTGACCGGCCGGCGCGAGGCGTTCCGGGAGAACCGGAAACTGGACGGCCTGAGCGGCTTTCCCAGGCGGAGCGAGAGTCCCTACGATGCATTCGGCACGGGCCACTCCTCCACCTCCATCTCGGCGGCGCTGGGCATGGCGGTCGCCGACAACCTGCAGGGCAAGCGGCGCCGCACGGTTGCCGTGATCGGCGACGGCGCGATGACCGGCGGACTGGCCTTCGAAGGGCTCAACAACGCCGGCAGCCTGAAGACCGACCTGCTGGTGATTCTCAACGACAACCAGATTTCGATCGACCACAACACCGGCGCACTTCACAACTACCTGATCCGCTTCACCACCAGCCACCGCTACAACAAGCTCAAACGCAAGGTCTGGAACACGATGGGCGAAGGCCGCAGCCGCAGCTTCCTGCAGCGCGTGGTCAAGGGTTTCAAGCGCGCGCTGATCCGCCACCAGGGCGACACCATCAACCTGTTCGACGCCCTGGGATTCCGCTACTTCGGGCCGATCGACGGAAACGATATCGTTCTGATGACGCGCACGCTCGAGCGAATCAAAGACCTGCATGGTCCCCTGCTGCTCCATGTGATCACCACCAAGGGCAAAGGCTACGCCCCAGCCGAGGAAGACCAGACAGTCTGGCACGCCCCGGGCACCTTCGACCCGAAGACCGGCAAGCGCACGGGCAAGCCTTCCGACAGGGCCAAGTTCCAGGAAGTGTTCGGCACCACGCTGCTCGAACTGGCGCGCAGGGATCCGCGCATCGTGGGCATCACCCCCGCGATGGCCACCGGCTGCAGCCTGGACCTGATGATGAA
>DBXZ01000038.1:0-1071 GCA_002309795.1 Bacteroidales bacterium UBA1199 | reverse complement strand
CTGGTGGGCGAAGACGGCGCCACGCACCACGGCAGCTTCGATCTGGCCTGCTTCCGCCCCATCCCCAACCTCACGATCGCCGCACCCATGGATGAAGAGGAACTCCGGCAGCTGATGTATTCCGCCACGCAGGAAAGCTACGACGGCCCGGTCATCATCCGCTATCCGCGCGGATGCGGCAACGGCACGCCCTGGCGGGACGTCCCTTTCCGCCTTCTCCCCCGAGGCAAGGCGCGCAAACTGCACGAGGGCGCGGGCATCGCCGTATTGAGTATAGGTACGGCGGGCATCGAGGCGGCAGAAGCGGTCCGCAAAGCTGCAGAAGCGGGCATCGAGGTGCTCCACTACGACATGCGGTTCCTCAAACCGATCGATACGGAAGCGCTCGCCGAAGCCTGCGGCAAAGCCCGCCACCTGATCACGGTGGAAGACGGCGCCGTGACCGGCGGCCTGCACGGCGCTGTGGCCGAATACCTGGCCGACAACGCACTCCCTCACACCCTTACGCCATTCGGAATTCCCGACCGCTTCATCGAACAGGGAAAACCGGCTCAGCTGCACAGTCTCTGCGGTTTTGACGCGGACCATATCGCGCAGCAAATTTTCGCCTTTTCGGCTGAAAATTAGTGAAAAATTTTTGGCAATTCAGTTTTAATGCCTACATTTGCGGACTCAAACGGTGAGGCCGACGTAGCTCAGCTGGTCAGAGCAGCTGATTTGTAATCAGCAGGTCGTGGGTTCGAATCCCTCCATCGGCTCGAAAATATTTACTTGGGCAGATACCAGAGTGGCCAAATGGGGCAGACTGTAAATCTGCTGGCGCACGCCTACGGTGGTTCGAATCCATCTCTGCCCACAACGCTAGTGCGGAGGCCGCGGAGTTCCTGCACGAGCCGAGCGAAAAGGAAACTTGCTCACTTTTCCGAGGCGAAGTCAGGAAACCCGCAAATTCGCCTGCGAATTTGCGGAAGTAGCTCAGTTGGTAGAGCATCAGCCTTCCAAGCTGAGGGTCGCGGGTTCGAACCTCGTCTTCCGCTCCACAGCATGCCAGAGTAGCTCAGGGGTAGAGCG
>DBXZ01000064.1:7513-17668 GCA_002309795.1 Bacteroidales bacterium UBA1199 | reverse complement strand
TGATGTGCTCCCCAAAAGTTGGACGGTTAATAATAGATATTTACATGTTCTGAGTTCGGTATTGTACCGGACTCAGTCCTTTTAACCGTAGTTTGATACGTTTATTGTTGTAGTAGTCGACATACTCCCGGAGAGCAGCTTTGAACTGCTCCATGCTATCCCACTTGTTCAAATATAGCAACTCTGATTTCATTATTCCAAAAAAGTTCTCCATCATCGCGTTGTCAAGACAGTTTCCTTTCCTTGACATGCTTTGTATTATTCCATTGTCTTTCAGTAGTTTTTGATAGTATTTATGCTGATAATGCCAACCTTGATCAGAGTGTATCATACAGCCTTCGGGGATGCTTATCTCCCGAAGGGCTTGTGTCATCATATCGGTTACCATATGTAGATCTGGCCGGTCCGTTATGGTGTAAGTTACTATCTCACCATTATACATATCCAGCAACGGAGAAAAGAACATCTTAGTGTCATTTATCGATACCTGAGACACGTCTGTTGTCATTTTCTGATAGGGCTTATCTGACCTGAAGTTGCGGTCAACCACGTTTGGCGCAACAACCCCGACTTCTCCTTTGAAGGAACGGTAACGAACCTTTTTCTGCTTAGCTTTTAAGTGCATCCGTCCCATCAGTTTCTGAACTGTCTTATGGTTAACCAAGATGCCCTCGTTACGTAAGGCGAGGGTGATTCGTCGGTAACCATACCAACCGCGATTCTCTTCATATATGCGATTGATTTCTTTCCTAAGGCCATCATAACCATCAGAAAGTCCTATTCTTTTCAAGTGATAATAGAACGTAGAACGCGCCATCCCTTTGATCCTCAATAGCCTGTCGAGATCATGTTCTGGCCTTAGTTCTTGGATGGCTTCGACCCAGTCGCTTGTTCTTGGGCCTCCCTCTTTTCGACTAAGGCTTTTACTTTTTTTAGCAGCGCATTTTCGGCTGCTAGATCCTTAACCAGGTCTCGAAGCTCTGCCTCGGACATTTTGGAAAGGTCTTTTCGTAATTTAGCCATTAGTGAGTTGTTAATTAGGAAGTATCGTTTATCTTTCAACGAATCAGTGCCTTCACGTTTATAAGCACGCACCCAACTTTTAAAGCATGCAATGCTTATATCGTACTTCACTGCAATCTCTTCCAAAGTTAACGATTCTTTCAAATAGTCAGTTACCGCCGCTTTCTTTTCATCATAGCTACACCAATGTTGCTTCCGATTTTCTAGTCCCGCTAAACCATCACGGCGATAACGCATCGCATAAACAATAATGTCGTGATGATCAATCCCTGTCTGTTTTTCAATGAAAGTGGATGCTTCGCCGTTAAGATATCTCTGAACGGCTGATAGTCTTTCTTCAATACTGTGTTTACTCATAACAATGACCTCCAAAAGTCTTAGTCTAACTTTTTGGGGTCATGTCAGTGTCCGGGGATGGACGCGTCCCTCCCCGGCAACTGCGTCCGCCCGCTCCGCGCCGCTGAGTTCGCCCAACTGGCCACGAAAGGAATACTGTGGCACATCCGTCCCTTTCGTGTCCGCGTTTGGGAGGAAGATACCGGATTCTCTGCCGCGAAAGGCGTCGTGCAGCTCTTTCATACCTTTCGTGGCAAAAGCGAGGTTTCTTCGCGGGAATTCTCTATCTTCGCAGAAAAGCATTTCGTCGGTGCGGTTGACCGCGGCGGACGGACAGTGCGAATGAATTGTGAAACAGAAAAACGAAATGCCATGAGAAAGACCTGTCACATCTGTCTCTCTTCCCACGATGAAGTGATGTTCCGGAGCGAAGCCGACTTGATCCGCGGCTTCAATTCGCTTGCGGTTGCAGTATTGGAAACGGACTCCCGCCTTCTCTCCGAAGGATTCATGTCCACGCATTTTCACGGACTGATCCAAACTGACAATTCCTCCGAAGTAATGCACCGGACCCGGTACGCATATGCCAGATATTTCAATTCGAAGTATCGTCGCAGCGGCCGGTTGGGAGAGAAGCAGTTCTTTTCGCTTATCATTGAAGGCTTCCATCACACGCTTGCAGCATTGAATTACGTGAACCGGCAGGGCATTCACCACGGACTCTCGCAAACGCCGTTTGGTTATAGGCACTGTTCTGCAAGAACCTTTTTCCGGCGGGAACTGGGTGTTCCGGAAACGGCGTCGTTGATGGCGGCGGATCAGCGTTATAAATATCTCCCCAAGGGTGTATCCCTGCCGGACAAATACCGGATGGACATGAACGGACTCTTGCTTCGGGAAAACATCCTCGATACGTCTCAGGTCGAGGCGATGTATGTCTCGCCGAGAAACTTTCTCTATCAGATGAACAAGGTTGGGGACGAGATGTCGGTGCGAGAGCAGCAGGAAGAAAACTCTTCCACTCAGATTATCACGCTGGGGGTGATAGAGCCCGGTTTCTCGTCAGAAGAGATCAGTCAGTTCCTCCGAAACGAAAAAGGCCGCTTCAATCCGGCGTTTATCTCGGATATAGATCTCTGCCAACTGATTGACGGAACGTATCTGCCGAAATACCATAGATCTTCGACCCTGTATGACTTGTCCGTCGCTCAAAGAGCAAGACTTTGCGACCGTCTATGGAAAGAGTTGTGGCCGCTGACGAAGAAACGGACAACAGAAACTCAACTCAAGCGGTGTCTCGCGCTTTAGCTCAGGCCGCGAAAGGAATGTAGAGCCGTCTCCGTCCCTTTCATGACCGCATTTAGCCGGAAAAGAACAATATTCTTGTCACGAAAGGCATCGCAATGCTCTCTCATTCCTTTCGTGACCGCCGGACAAAAAGTACGCCTTTCGCGGCAAGATGGCAAGAATATCAAACCATTTTCGTAACTTTGTACTTTGTACAAAAATCGACGGAAGCATGGCAAGAATCACTTTTTTCAGTACGCCCGAACCGCGGCAGTACAACTACACGCCGCGTTACTACGATGAGCGCAAAGAGCGTCTGGAAGAGCTCTATAAGAAATATGGCCGCACCCCGGAGGGAATGCGCAGGGCAGAAGCGGAAGCGGCGCTCAAAGATGCTGCCGACGGCAACCCCGACCATTACGTGCCCGGTTCGCTGATTCACGGCGCCTATGCCCGCGCCCGCCGCAACAGCGAGGAGCCGCGCGCAAAGACCCGTTCCCGGATGAAAAAGATCCTGACGGTAGTCTCCGTGGCGCTCATCATCGTGCTCGCCTGGTTCCTGGGTCAGGGCTTCCTTCGTATGATTCGCTAGAACCGACTCGCCTATGCTGAAAGTCCTTCCCGAGAACCTGTCGAACCTGATTGCCGCCGGTGAGGTGGTCGCCCGCCCGGCCTCCGTCGTCAAAGAACTGATGGAGAATGCCGTGGACGCAGGCGCCCAAACCGTCACCGTCTCCGTGACCGACGTCGGCCGCACGCTCATCCAGGTAATCGACGACGGCTGCGGCATGACGCCGGAAGAGGCCTCCCTCTGCTTCGAGCGTCACGCCACTTCCAAAATCAGCGAGGCTGCCGACCTGGAGCGCATCACCACTTTCGGCTTCCGCGGCGAGGCGCTTCCCTCGATTGCCGCCGTGGCGGAGGTGACGCTCAAGACCCGCCGCCCGGACGATACGGTGGGCACGGAAATCGTGATGGCCGCCTCCAAACAGGTCTCCGTCAGTCCCGTCTCCGCCCCCTCGGGTACCAATATCGCCGTCCGCAACCTCTTCTATAATGTCCCGGCCCGCCGCAAGTTCCTCAAGAGCGACAACACCGAACTGCGCGCCGTGATCCAGGAGTTCCTGCGCGTGGCCCTCACCCGTCCCGAACTGGCCCTGAGGCTCATTTCGAACGGCAAGGACCTCTACAACCTGCGCACCGTGACCACGCACAAGCAGCGCATTCAGGACGTCTTCGGCCGCGAACTGACCGCGGAACTGGCGGAGGTGGGCGAAGAGACCTCGGTCGTGACGGTCCGCGGTTACGTGGGCTCACCCGAAGCGGCCCGCAAGACGGCTGGCAACCAGTACCTCTTCATCAACGGCCGCTACTTCCGCTCGCCCTACCTGCACAAAGCGGTCTGCCGGCCCTACGAGAAGCTGATTCCGGAGGGCTATAACCCCACCTACTTCCTCTGGCTCGAAACCGAACCCGACAAAGTCGACGTGAACATCCACCCGGCCAAAACCGAGGTGAAGTTCGCCGAGGAGCAGATGGTCTTCGAGATGCTCGCCGCCGTGGTGCGCGAAGGCCTGGGCCGCAACGCCATGATGCCGGCCATCGATTTCGACATGAAAGGCGCGCCGGAGATCCCCACGCTGCAGTCCACCGTCTCGCGTGGCGGCTATGTGGCCCCGCCCAAGATCGACTACAATCCGCTGTTCGATCCTTTCAAGGCGCCCCAGAATACGGAATTCCTGCAGACGGAAGAGCCGCGGCCTTACGACAGCACCGGCGTCCGCCAGCTCTTTGAAGACTCGCCGGCCTTTGCGGAAGACGAATTTATCCTGCTGCGCGGTAAATATGTCGTTACCAAAACCGACCAGGGCCTGCTGGCCGTCCATATCGGCCGTGCCCGCGAACGCATCTTCTACGAGCGCTATCTGGAGCGGATTGCGGAGCGCATGCCGGTGGCCCAGCAGACGCTCTTCCCCGTGTCGCTGCAGCGTACGCCCGACGAAGTCCTGACCATCGAAGAGGAGGCCGAAACGCTCGTTGACCTGGGATTCGACATCCGTTCGCTGGGCGGTGGCGCGCTGGTAGTCAATGCGTTGCCGGAAGGTTATCCGACCGATCCGGAAGGTGTGGCCAAAGCCGTGGACGAACTGATCGCCGCCCTGCGCGACGAATCCCTCTCCGACGACTACCGGACCTTCCTGGCCGGCAAGATGGCACGCAGCGCCGCAGCCGCCGGAAGCGGAACGCTCACCCGTCAGGGGGCACAGGATTTGCTTGCACAGCTGTTCCAGTGCCGCCAGAGCCAGCGCACGGCCGACGGCCGCAAAGTTTCCGTTTTAATCACCCTTGAAGATCTCGACAAACAATTATGAATTACTATACAGGCCGTCCCAGATTATTCTCCAACCTGCCGCCCGTAGTCCGCAACATCGTCATTATCAATATCGTAGTGATGATTGCGACCTGGTTGGGCGGAGACCGGATGTACGGGACATTCGCCCTTTTCTCCTTCGGATCGCCCCTTTTCCGCCCCTGGCAGCTGGTTACCCACATGTTCATGCACGGCGGATTCTGGCACATCTTCTTCAATATGTACGCCCTGGCCATCTTCGGCCCGGTGCTGGAAAATCAGTGGGGAAGCAAGAAGTTCCTGCTCTTTTACTTTGTGGTGGGACTCGGCGCAGCCCTCTGCCACAACCTGGTGATGCACCTGCAGATCACGAGTGCCGCCTCCGCGGGCAATATAGCGCTGGCCCAGAGCTTGATGCGCGTGCCTACCGTCGGTGCTTCGGGCGCCATCTACGGCGTGCTGCTGGGCTTCGCGATGCTCTTCCCGAATGCGGAACTGCGGCTGATTTTCCTGCCCTTCTTCCCGCTGAAGGCGAAATGGCTGATCCTGATTTTCGCCGCAATCGAGCTGTTGACCGGCGTGATGGGTACGCAGGACGGCGTGGCGCACTTCGCTCATCTGGGCGGCATGCTCTTCGCCCTGATCCTGGTTGTTTACTGGAAGAAACACGGACAAATGTATAACTGATGGAAAACGAAAAAGCTCTTTTTGACAAGGCCGACCTCGACGAGGCGATTGCTGTCCTGAAAGCCGGCGGCGTGATTCTCTATCCCACCGATACCGTCTGGGGACTGGGTTGCGATGCAACCAACCCCGATGCCGTGGCCAGGGTCTTTGAACTCAAGCGCCGCGCGGAAAGCAAGGCGCTCGTCACCCTGGTGGCTGATGCCGATATGATCGGCCGTTACGTAAAGGAGATTCCCGAGGTGGCCGTCAACCTGATCGAGGTGAACGACCGCCCGATGACCATCGTCTATCCCGGCGCGGTGCACCTGGCTGCCGGCGTGGTGGCGGAAGACGGTACGGCCGCCATCCGCATCCCTTCCGGAAGCGATTTCTGCGTGCAGTTGATCCGCCGTTTCGGCAAGGCGATCGTCTCCACCTCCGCCAACTACTCGGGCGAGCCCGCTCCGGTCAGCTACGAGGAGATTCCCATTGATATCATAGAAGCGGCCGACTGGGTGGCCGATCCCTGCCTGGAAGAGGGCGCTACCGGCGAACCTTCCCAGATCATTCAGGTAGGTCTTCACGGCGAAATCAAGATCATCCGGGGATAAGCGATGGAAAAGCCGGTTACCTGTTTCGTTCCCTATCATGACGACGCGCAGGCCGCCGACACCGTAGCGGCCCTCCGCCGTCAGGCGCCCGTCGGCGACATTTTCCTGCTGGACGAGCCCATCCGCTCCACGGCCGTCATCCGCGAGATAGCCGCCCGCGCCCAAACGCCCTACACGCTCCTTTTTACCAAGTATACGTCGCTGGACTTCATCCTCTTTTCGATTGAACGGATGATCGAGGTGCAGCGCTCCATCGGTGCGGCCATGGTCTATGCCGACCGCTTCTTCCGCAAAGACGGCGTGGACACGCCGGCACCGGTCATCGACTTCCAGCTGGGTTCGCTGCGCGACGACTTCGACTTCGGTCCGGTGACGCTCTGGCGCACCGACGCCCTGCAGGAGGCAGTCTCCCGCATGACGGCCGACTACCGGTTCGCCGGCCTCTACGACCTGCGGCTGAAGGTCTCGCAGAAGGGCGCACTGGAGCACATCAACGAGTTCCTGTACTACGACGTCGAGACCGATACCCGCAAGAGCGGGGAGAAGCAGTTCGATTACGTCGACCCCAAGAACCGCGCTGTCCAGATTGAAATGGAGGCGGCCGTGACCGACCACCTCAAGGCCATCGGCGGCTACCTGGCTCCGGTCTTCAAGAGCGTGGACTTCGGCCACGACGACTTCGAATTCGACGCTTCCGTCATCATTCCCTGCCGCAACCGCGTGCGGACCATCGGCGATGCCATCGCCTCCGCACTCAATCAGAAGACCAAATACCGCTACAACGTGATTGTGGTGGACGACAACTCCACCGACGGAACCGTAGACGTAATTAAACGTTTCCAAACGGATAAAAAGCTGATTTACATCGCCCAGGATCCGAGCTATCACGCAATCGGCGGCAACTGGAACGTGGCCCTGCACCATCCTTCGTGCGGCCGGTTCGCCCTGCAGCTCGATTCGGACGACCTCTACTCCGGCCCCGACACCGTGGAGAAGTTCGTGGATGCCTTCTACGAGCAGCAGTGCGCCATGGTGATCGGCACCTATCAGATGACCGATTTCCAGATGAATCCGCTCCCGCCGGGCATTATCGACCACCGCGAGTGGACGCCGGAGAACGGACGCAACAACGCCCTGCGTATCAACGGTCTGGGTGCACCGCGCGGCTTCTGGACGCCGCTCCTGCGCACTTTCAATTTCCCGACCACCAAGTATGGCGAAGACTATGCCGTGGGACTGCGCATCTGCCGGGAATACCAGATTGGTCGCATCTACGAGCCCATCTACAACTGCCGCCGCTGGGAGGGGAACTCCGACGCCGCGCTCGACATTGACCGCGTGAACGCCAATAACTTCTACAAAGACCGCATCCGGACCTGGGAACTCAAGGCCCGGATTGCGATGAACGCCGCTGCCCGATGAAACCCCAGCGCCAGCTCTCGGTAGGCATCTTCTCCGCCCCGCAGGTCGCCTTTCGCCTCCTGCAACCCTGCATCGTGGCAGGCAGGCGGTACGAAGGCCGTCAGGAAGCTGAATGGCGCGACGGGCGCGTCTTTTTTGACGGCCGGCTCTATGATGATCTGATCTTCACCCCGGAGCTGCAAACCGCTTCGAATGAGCCTTTTGCTCCGGCATCGTTCGTCCTCTCCGACGTCACCATCGGGGTGGAATTCCACTGGCAGCGCAAAGAGGCGCAGCGGTTTGCCGGCGCGCTCAAACTGATGGTGGAGGGGGATCGCCTCACCGCCGTCAACCTGATTGGCATCGAGGATTACCTGCGCTGCGTGATTGCCTCCGAAATGAAGGCGACCGCTTCGCCGGAATTCCTCAAGGCCCACGCGGTCATCTCGCGTTCGTGGCTGCTGGCGCAAATTGAGCGGCGCGGCATCGTCCCCGCCGGACGTCCTGAATTCGTGGAGACGGAAGATACCCTCATCCGCTGGGCTGACCGCGAAGACCATCTGAACTTCGACGTCTGCGCCGACGACCACTGCCAGCGCTACCAGGGACTCTCGCGCCTCTCTTCGCCCAAGGCAGACGAGGCCGTGCTGGCCACCTGGGGAGAGGTCCTGACCTTCGAAGGCGCCCTCTGCGACACCCGTTTCTCCAAATGCTGTGGCGGAATGACCGAACGGTTCAGCACCTGCTGGGAGAACCGCGATTATCCCTATCTGGCACCGGTCCCCGACGCGCCTGCCGAAGGCGGTCCCGATTTTTGCGATACCGCCGACGAATCCGTCCTCTCCCAGGTGCTCAACGATTACGACCTGGAAACCAAAGATTTCTATCACTGGCGGGTGGAATATGACCGCCGTGAGCTGGCCGACCTGGTCCGCCGCCGCTCCGGCATCGATTTCGGTGAGGAGATTCGCGCGTTGGAGCCGCTGGAACGCGGTGCTTCCGGCCGCATCCGGCTGCTGCGTATCGTGGGTTCCGCCCGCACGATGACCGTCGGCAAAGAACTGACCATCCGCCGCTGGCTTTCCGAAAGTCACCTCAAGAGTTCCGCCTTCGAAGTCTCCTATTCGAATAACCGCATCGTGCTCGACGGCCGCGGCTGGGGCCATGGCGTGGGACTTTGTCAAATCGGCGCCGCCGTGATGGGCCATCGCGGCTACCCGTATGCCGGTATTCTGGCCCACTATTATCCTGGAGCTCAACTGACTCTCCGATGAAAGCGACCCAAACGACCTCCCCGTGGATCTGGGTGCCGACCCTCTACTTTTTCGAGGGGCTGCCCTACTTCATTGTCAACACCATCTCCATCTTGATATTCAAGGATTTGGGAATGGATAACGGAAAGGTGGCCCTGCTCACGAGCCTGATTGGGCTGCCGTGGCTGATCAAGCCGCTCTGGAGTCCGTTCGTAGATATTTTCCGCAGCAAGCGGTGGTGGATTCTGGTGATGCAGCTGCTGATGGCGGTTTCCGTGGCGCTGATTGCGCTGACCTTGCCGGCCCATTCGCCTTTCACGCTGACTATCATCTTCTTTGTGATAGCCGGATTCGCTTCGGCCACGCACGATATTTCCGCCGACGGTTTCTATATGATCGGACTGGACGAGCGCAACCAATCCGCCTTCGTGGGCATTCGCAACACCTTCTACCGGGTGGCGATGGTATTCGGCCAGGGTGTGCTGGTGGTGCTGGCGGGCTGGCTTGAAACCCGCAATGGGACCACGGTCGGCGCCTGGCGCACCACCCTGCTTATCACGGCCGGCCTTCTGGCCCTGCTTTCCTGGTTCCACGCGCTACTGCTGCCCCGTCCCGCGGACGACCGCACCGCCGGCAAAAAGAAGCCTGCGGAGGTGCTGCGCGAATTCGGCCGAGCCTTCGGATCGTTCTTCACCAAACCCGGAATCGGGCTGGCCATCGCCTTTATGCTGCTCTTCCGCCTGCCGGAGGCCTTTTCGGTCAAGATGCTCTATCCCTTCTTCAGCGACGGCGTCGCCCTGGGCGGTCTGGGCCTCGACAAGACGGCATTCGGGCTAGTCTATGGCACTGCGGGGGTGATTGCGCTGCTTGCGGGCGGTATCCTGGGCGGACTGGCCATCTCGCGTTTCGGCCTGCAGAAGTGCCTGTTGCCCATGGCGCTCAGCCTTGCGCTGCCCTGCGCGGTCTATCTGGTACTGGCGCTGCTGCAGCCCGCGTCGCTTTGGCTGATCGGCGGCCTGGTGGTCTTCGACCAGTTCGGATACGGATTCGGATTTACGGCCTACACGGTCTATATGATGCGTTTTGCGGACGGTCCGCTCAAAACCTCGCACTACGCCATCTGCACGGGCTTTATGGCCCTCTCGATGCTGCTGCCCGGCGCGGTGGCCGGCTATCTGCAGGAGGGACTGGGCTACACCGGTTTCTTCTGGATGGTGATGGCCTGCTG
>DBXZ01000064.1:1046-7502 GCA_002309795.1 Bacteroidales bacterium UBA1199 | reverse complement strand
GGGCCCGCCGCAAGATTGTGGCGGTGCTTCTGGCACTGCTGCTGGCCCCCGCAGCCTTTGCCGCTCCGCCGCAGCCGGTGGTCAAGACCGGACTGGAGGTGCTGCGCGACATGAACTTTGAACCGCTTCACGGCAAGCGCGTGGGGCTGGTGACCAATCCCACGGGCGTGGACCGCAACCTGGTCTCCACCGTGGATATTCTCTACAATGCCCCCGATGTGGAACTGGTGGCTCTCTTCGGCCCGGAGCACGGCGTGCGGGGTGATGCCTATGCCGGCGCCCGCGTCACCGATTCGCGCGACCCGGCTACCGGTGTCAAGGTCTGGTCCGTCTACGGCAAGACGCGCAAGCCCACTCCGGAAATGCTGGAGGGAATCGACGTCGTGGTCTATGACATCCAGGACGTCGGCTGCCGTTCCTATACGTTTATCAGCACGCTGGGGCTGATGATGGAGGCCTGCGCCGAAGCGGATATCGAAGTGATGGTGCTCGACCGTCCCAACCCGCTGGGCGGCGAGAAGATAGAGGGCTGTATCGTGGAACCGGGCTGTTTCTCCTTCATCAGTCAGTTTCCGATTCCTTACGTTTACGGACTGACTGTGGGCGAGCTGGCCATGCTGCTCAACGAAGAGGGGATGCTCCGCGGACAGAAGGGCGACGCCCCGACTGCCGCCCACTGCCGGTTGACCGTCATCCCCATGACGGGCTGGACCCGCGATATGGTCTACGAACAGACCGGCCTGCCCTGGGTGCTGCCTTCCCCGCACATCCCCACGGCCATCACCGCCTTTTACTACCCCGCTTCCGGGCTGATAGGCGAACTGCCGGGCTGCCTCTCCGTAGGCGTAGGTTATACCCTTCCGTTCCAGACCTTTGCGGCCGAATGGATTACCGATCCGGATGAATTCTGCCGCCGCCTGAACCGGCTCGGTTTACCGGGCGTTCGGTTCCGCCCCGTCGTCTTCAACCCGTTCTACGGATTCGGTCAAGGGAAGACGCTTCGCGGCGTACAGTTCTTCTTTACGGACTACGCGGCTGCGGTGCTTTCCGAAACGGGATTCTATGCGCTGCAGGTGGCTGCTGAAATGTATCCCGACCAGGCTGCATTTGCCGACCCTTCCCGCAAAATCGGCAACTTCGACATCGCCGTCGGCTCCAAAAAGATCCGCGAAGGGTTCTCCCGCAACCACCGGTTCGAGGACATCAAGGCCTACTGGCATAAAGACGAGGAGGCCTTTCGTGAGACCTCCTCGAAATATTGGCTGTATCGCTAGCGCAACCCGTTAGTAGTAGCGGGGCGTCAGGTTGGCTACGACTTCGAACCAAATCTGTCCGTCCAGCACAACTCTCTGATAGAGCGTGTTATCTACCTGATAACCGGTTCCGCCGTACATATCTACGCGGTGGTAGTCGTACGGTAATTCGGGGATGATGGCGCCTACCGGCGGTTCAATCACGTAGAAATAGCGGCCGCTGAGGCGGTAGAAGACGCCTTCTGCATAATAGCAGTCGGTGTAGTAAGTCTGTGCGTAAGGGCTGAACCAGACCGGTTCCGGCATAAAGCCGAACTTGGACCAGGCGATCCGGTATCCGTAAGGCGGACGGCAGACGCGGTAATAGTGGTTGACTTTCTGGTAGAAGACGCCGTCTGCGTAGTAATAGCGGATGCCGTTGTAGCGGCGCGAATAGAGTCCGCGCGGCGGCTTCGAGATAAAGTAGCCGTAGAAGTGGTCGCCGTAATGATAATAGGGCTTCGGATAATAGTAGCCAGGACGGCTGGGCGGAGGCGTGGGCATCGGCTTGCGTTCGTGATACGTATGTCCCGGCTCGGGACGGCCTCCGTAGTGTCCGTCGTAACGACCGGAAGGACGGTCACTGGGCTGATGTCCCGGCTGGTAACCGTGCGATTCGCCGGGTTTATTACCGGGCTTGTTGCCGGGCTTTTCGCTCGGCTTGACGACTGCACCGCCGCGGTGCGTGTCGTTGGTGCTGCCCACCACGTGCGAGTTGCCGGAACTGCTGCCGCCGCTCGGTTTGTTTGGCGTGACGGAGGGGTTCGAAGGCTTCGAAGAGGGCTGTGACGAGGGTTTGGTCGTCGTTCCGCCGGACGGCTTCTTGGCGCCGCGGTCTGCGGCCGTCGTGACACCCTGCGACTTGGAACGGTCGCTGGAGGTAGTCGTCGACTGCTTCTTCGTGTCGTTCTGGTTCGTCGTCTGCGTGGTCGTACTCTTCGTGGTGTTGTGAGCCCGGTTCTGGGCAAACGCTTCCGGCGTCGCAGCCAGGAGCGCGACGGTCACGAAGGCCAGTGCATATTGGATGAATCGTTTCATGGCTATCTGTATTTAAACGTTTGTTTCCGTATAAAGTCGGATCAGGTTCAGGATTACCTCCGTGGCCTTCTCCATGCTCTCAAGCGGCACGAACTCCATCTTGCCGTGGAAGTTCAGTCCGCCGGCAAAGATGTTCGGGCAGGGGAGTCCCATGAAGGAGAGCCGTGCACCGTCGGTGCCGCCGCGGATGGGCTGCACCTTGGGTTTGATGCCGGCCATCTCCATGGCCTTGATGGCCTTCTCCACCACGTGGTAGTGCGGCTCCACCGCTTCGCGCATGTTGTAATACTGGTCTTTCATCTCCAGGGTTACAATCTCTCCGTAGCGGCGGTTGATCTCCGCCACCGCGGCGCTCATCTGCTCCTTGCGGCGCTCGAACCGGGCGCGGTCGTGGTCGCGGATGATATAGCTGCAGTCAGCCTGCTCCACGGTGCCGCGCAGGTTGGTCAGGTGGAAGAATCCTTCGTAACCCTCCGTATGCTCGGGCCGTTCGCCGGCAGGCAGCAGCGCATCCAGTTCGTGTGCCACGTGCAGTGCGTTGATCATCTTGTTCTTGGCGTAGCCCGGGTGGACGTTGCGTCCCTGGATGTGGATCTTGACGCCGGCCGCGTTGAAGTTTTCGTATTCGAGTTCGCCGATCGCACCGCCGTCCATCGTATAGCCGTAATCGGCCCCGAAGCGCGGCACGTCAAAGTTGTCTACGCCGCAACCGATCTCTTCGTCGGGAGTAAAGCCTATACAGAGCTTTCCGTGCGGAATCTCCGGATGGGCCAGCAGGTATTCCATGGCGCACATGATCTCCGCGATGCCCGCCTTGTCGTCGGCGCCGAGCAGCGTGGTGCCGTCGGTGGTGATGAGCGTCTGACCCTTGTAATCAGCCAGCTCCGGGAATTCGGAAACCTTCAGCGAGAGCCCGGGAACCCCGCGCAGCGCGATATCGCAGCCGTCGTAGTTCGGAATGATCTGCGGATTCGTGCAGGCGCCCGGGGCGTCGGGCGAGGTGTCTACGTGGGCCATAAAACCTACGGCCGGCACCTTTTCACAGCCCGGCGTAGCGGGAATGGAGGCCATCACGTAGCCGTTGTCGTCCAGCGAAGCGTTGGCAATGCCCATCGCGTGCAGCTCTTCCACCAGCAGGCGCGAAAGGTTCAGCTCGCGCTCCGCGGAGGGTTGCTTGCCGCCTGTGAAGGATTCGTCGGACTGGGTATCGATCGCGATGTATCGCAGGAATTTATCGAGTATCTTTTCCATAATCAGGCGCTTTTTTCAACTTTCATCGAAGAGAGGATCATGTACAGGATGATGCCGATCAGCGGAATGATGGCGATCACCTCGCCGTAAGCTGCATTCCAGGAGCTGAGGAACCAGTTGACGTTCGCGAACTTCAAGATAGCGCTCACGACTCCCATCAGGGCACCGCCTGCAATGAAACCGGATGCAATGAGCGTGCCTTTTTCCTTGCGGGCAGCGTTGATCTTCACGTCTTTGCTGCGGGTGCTGACGAACCATGAGATGGCGCCGCCGATCAGCAGCGGAAGGTTCAGGTCAATCGGGATGAACATACCCAGGCAGAAGGCCAGTGCCGGCACTTTGAAGAGGGTCAGCACAATGGCGATAATCGCGCCGATACCGTAAAGCAGCCACGGGGCGTTGCCGCCGCTCATCATGGGCTGCACGATAGCCGCCATCGCATTGGCCTGCGGTGCGACGAGCGCATTTTCGCCCGTGAAGCCGTAAGCCTTGTTGAGAATCAGGATCACGCCGGCCACCGTAACGGCTGCCACCAGCACGCCCACGAATTTCCACTTTTCCTGGTTCTTCGGGGTGGTGCCGATCCAGTAACCGATCTTGAGGTCGGTGATCAGTGCGCCGGCTACCGAAAGCGCGGTGCAGACCACGCCGCCTATGATCATGGCCGCCACCATGCCCGAGTTGCCCTTCAGGCCGCAGGCTACCAGCACGATTGCGGTAATAATCAGGGTCATGATGGTCATGCCGCTGACCGGGTTGGTACCCACAATCGCAATGGCGTTGGCCGCCACGGTCGTGAAGAGGAAGGCGATCACGGCCACGATCAGCAGTCCCACGAGGGCCTGGCCGATCGTATTCACCACGCCGCCGAAGGCGAAGAATGCGAAGACTGCGAGCAGCGCCACCGAGATGCCGAACACCACGGTGCGCATCGAAAGGTCTTCATCCGTGCGCTCCGGTTTGACCGTTGCGCCGCCCTTGCGCGAGAATTCACTGACGGCGATACCCACGGCCGATTTGATGACCTTGGACGATTTGATGATGCCGATAATGCCGGCGGTTGCGATACCGCCTATACCTATATGACGCGCGTAGGTCTTGAAGATCATGTCAGGACCCATCGACGAGACGGTCTCGGTGATGCCCGTGTTCATCAGGTCAAGCACCTGCGGACCCCAGATCAGGTTGATGAGCGGAATGATCACCAGCCAGACGAGGAACGAACCGCAGCAGATGATGAAAGCATATTTGAGGCCGACGATATAGCCGAGACCCAGCACGGCCGCGCCGGTATTGAGTTTCAGGACCAGTTTCGCCTTGTCGGCAACCACGGCGCCCCAGTGGGTCACGGTGGTGCTGATGGTCTCCGCCCAGGTGCCGAAGGTAGCCACGGCAAAGTCGTAGAGACCGCCGATCAGACCGCTGAGCACAAGGGTCTTGGCGCTCTTGCCGCCGCTCTCGCCGCTGACCAGCACCTGCGTGGTGGCTGTTGCCTCAGGGAAGGGATACTTGCCGTGCATCTCCTTGACGAAGTATTTCCGGAAGGGGATGAGGAAGAGGATACCCAGCACGGCGCCCAGAAGCGAGGAGAGGGCCATCTGCGTGAAGTTGACATCCAGATCCAGGATGTAGATGGCCGGCAGGGTGAAGATGCCGCCCGCCACCACGGCACCCGAGCAGGCACCGATGGACTGGATAATCACGTTCTGGCTGAGAGAGTCCTTCTTGCGGGCTGCACTCGAGAGGCCGACCGCCAGGATGGCGATGGGGATGGCCGCCTCGAAGACCTGGCCGACCTTCAAGCCCAGATAGGCTGCAGCGGCCGAGAAGAGGACCGTCATCAGGAGTCCGACGGTGACCGACCAGGCGGTTACTTCTTTATACTTTTTCTCGGGTGAGAGAATCGGACGGTAGCTCTCGCCCTCCTTCAGCTCCCGATAGGCGTTTTCCGGAAGCGAGGTGGTTTTTTGTTCCTGAGGTTCCATTTTCTTCGAAAATAAATTGTACAAATTTGTCGAAAAAATTTGGAGATTGCAAAAAAGTAGTTACCTTTGCAGCCCGTTTCGGAAAAGCCGATTTCGAAAGGCCTCTGAAACACAGTTCATTGACTTATTGAGAGAGATAACGAGGTAAAAAAACTGTAAGCAAAAGATAGTCTGAAATTTTTACAAGAGTTTTTCCTGTAATGATTGTGGACTACAATTTCATTAATTGAGTGACCTGTCGGCCGGAAGGCTGGCGGGACATGATTCAAGACGAAGAAACAAAGAGCGAACGGAGGATGCCTTGGCTTCCACAGGCGAAGAAGGACGCGGTAAGCTGCGAAAATCTGCGGGGATTGGCAAACACGAATTGATCCGCAGGTATCCGAATGGGGAAACCCGGCAGGCTGAAGGCCTGTCACCTAAAATGGAGTTAACGCAGGGAACTGAAACATCTTAGTACCTGCAGGAAGAGAAAGAAACATCGATTTCCCGAGTAGAGGCGATCGAAAAGGAAATAGCCCAAACCACCGGCGTTGAGGCGCCGATGGGGTTGTAGGGCTGCCACATGACGTTGCAACTGAACTGGAAGTGCCTGGAAAGGCACATCGCAGAGGGTGATAATCCCGTACAGGCAAGGTTGCAGAGGATAGGCAGTACCCTGAGTACGGCGGGACACGAAGAATCCTGTCGGAATCCGCGGGGACCATCCCGTAAGGCTAAATACGAGTGGAAGACCGATAGAGGACCAGTACCGTGAGGGAAAGGTGAAAAGCACCCCGGGAGGGGAGTGAAATAGACCCTGAAACCGTTCGTTTACAAGCGGTCGGAGCATCGTAAGGTGCGACGGCGTGCCTTTTGGATAATGAGCCTACGAGTTGTTTCTGTCCGGC
>DBXZ01000064.1:811-1001 GCA_002309795.1 Bacteroidales bacterium UBA1199 | reverse complement strand
AGTCGGATGGAACAGACGCGAAACCTAGTGATCTACCCTTGGCCAGGATGAAGGTGCCGTGACAGGCACTGGAGGTCCGAACCAGTTTCCGTTGAAAAGGGCTTGGATGAGCTGAGGGTAGGGGTGAAAGGCTAATCAAACTGGGAGATAGCTCGTACTCCCCGAAATGTCTTTAGGGACAGCCTCGCGA
>DBXZ01000064.1:0-733 GCA_002309795.1 Bacteroidales bacterium UBA1199 | reverse complement strand
GCGGGAGTGAGTCGCCGGGCGCTAATATCCGGTGGCAAAAGGGAAAGAGCCCAGACCAACAGTTAAGGCCCTCAAGCGTGGTCTAAGTTGCTAGAACGGAGTGACGCTGCAGAGACAGCTAGGATGTTAGCTTGGAAGCAGCTATTCATTTAAAGAGTGCGTAACAGCTCACTAGTCGAGCGGCGTCGCATGGATGATAATCGGGCATAAAGGCCACCGCCGAAACTATGGACTCGAAAGAGTGGTAGGGGAGCATTCCAGTCGGCTGCGAAGGTGAGATGTGAGTCTTGCTGGAGCGGCTGGAAAAGAAGATGTAGGCATAAGTAACGATAATGCGGGCGAGAAACCCGCACACCGAAAACCCAAGGTTTCCTGAACAACGGTAATCGGATCAGGGTTAGTCGGGGCCTAAGTCGAAGCCGACAGGCGGAGATGATGGAGAAATGGTTAATATTCCATTACCTGTTAACATTTGAAGAGGAGGGACGGAGAAGTGACACGCACGCCGGCTGACGGAATAGCCGGTTAAAGGGTGTAGGTATATGTCCGGGTTAAAACCTGGATGTGCTGAACCTGACAGAACGACGAGTCTTCGGACGAGTTGACAGATGCGGTAAGCAGACTCCCAAGAAAAGCTTCGCTTCGCGTGGTGTTAACAGCCCGTACCGTAAACCGACACAGGTGGGTGAGGAGAGTATCCTCAGGTGCTCGAGTGAATCATGGCTAAGGAACT
>DBXZ01000062.1:16754-23639 GCA_002309795.1 Bacteroidales bacterium UBA1199 | reverse complement strand
CCGTCCAACTTTTGGGGAGCACATCAGTGTCCGGGGATGGACGCGTCCCTCGGCGGCAACTGTCCGTCTGCCCACTCCGCTCCTAGAGAATCCGGAGGGCGATGGCGGCGCAGGCTTCGGCATCGGAGAGGGCGTGGTGGTGGCGGGTGAGGTCGTACCCGCAGGCGGCGGAGACCGTCTGAAGCTGATGGTTGGGAAGACGATGGCCGAAGTGACGGCGCGAGGCAGCCAGCGTGTCGTAGAACGTATAATCCGGATAATCCATCTGATAGACGCGGAACACGGCGCGAAGGCAGCCCTCGTCAAACCGGGCGTTGTGGGCCACAAGCGGCAGACCTTCGATCAGAGGCTCGATCCGGGCCCAGACCGCCGGAAATACCGGTGCGTCGCAGGTATCCTCCGGCCCCAGGCCGTGTACCCGCTGGCAGAACCATTGGTAGTATTCCGGTTCGGGACGGATCAGACTGTAGAAGGAGTCCACGACGGCCCCGCCTCGCACGATGACCACGCCCACGCTGCACACACTGCACGGCTGCTCGTTCGCCGTCTCAAAATCGATCGCCGCAAAACTGTCCATGGCGTTGGCGCAGAGGAGGGGATACCCTACAGGTCGTAGGTCAGCCCCAGGGTGAGGACCTTGCTGTTGGGACGGAGGGGCGTGCTGCTGTAGGGGACGGTGCCGCCGAAACCGTTGGTGACGGAGGCGGTGAGGCGGAACTGCAGCACAGCGGTGTGCAGGGCGGCGCCCCAGACAAGGCCGTAGCTGCCGACTCCGAAATCTACCGAAGCGCCCAACCGGGACTCTGCATTCGATGCTACGACCGCGCGCACCTCGCTGTAAGGCATTCCACGCATAACGTAATAGGTGCCGGTCATGCCCACCGAGAGCGGTCGGTAGAACGGCATCTCATAGCGGGCACCCAGGTTCAGGTGGAGGGGAACCGCCTCGAAAACCGTCCGGCCCTTCACTTCCTTTAGCTTGACCGAGTTCATGAAGGCTTCCAGTTCGTCGTTGAACTGTTCCTTGATCTTTCCGGCCTTGATGTCTTCCATCGTCAGGCTCTCCATACCCGTGAAGGTGGTGGTTCCCTGCGATTTGCCGGCATTGCCGTAGTACCAGACGATGCCGCCCAGATCCAGTACGGATGCGGAAATGGTGAGGCCTTCGACCGGCGTCAGGACAACGCCCAGATCCACAGCCACTCCGGCGCCGGAAGGCAGTTTCCAGCTCTCCTTGGAACTCCGGTCACCCAGATTGAGATACCCCTCGTCGTCGGTCCGGATCTTGCTCCATCGGCTGGTCAGGTCCAGGTCCGCCTCCACCTGCGCCTGGTAGACGTCGTCGGTGAAGGTCAGATCGAACCGGGTCACGTTGTAGCGCAGAGCTTCTACGCCCACCAGCAGTTTGGCGCGGGCACCCACAGAAATCAGGTCGGAGAGTTTCCGGGAGTAGCCGTAGGCCAGTTCCACCACCGCGTTTCCGGCCACGCCCATGCCGCTGAGGTCATAATCTTTCTCCTGCGTGCCGAGTTTCATGATGGCGAAGATCTCTTTGGGCACGGAAGCCGAATAGGCGGCGCGGAGGCCCGCTTCGAAGGTATGGTAGGCATGCTCGCTCTTCCATCCGTAGGAGAAGAGGTTGAAATGGATATTGCCGGTAAGGTAGTTGTCGTCTTTGAGGCTGCCCAGGAATTCATCGGCCGTGACGCTTTCGTGAAGCGCCGTCACCACTTCGCCGCCGCGCGGATAGAGGAAGCTGGCTGCGCCGATGTTGTTGCGGGACTGGTTTTCCCATTGTCCCACGCTCAGGAATCCGCTCTCGTTAGCGAGGGCCGGGTTGTATCGGTAGCCCATCTTGTAGCCATCCAGGAAAAGTGCCTGCTGGAAAGACTGTGCGCCGGCGGAAATTGCCGCCGAAGCCAAAATCGCAAGAAGAATGACTGTTCTTTTCATGGCCGGTTAGTTTAAGGGGATGGTAACGCCGCCGGTAAGTTTGGCGGAAGAAGACTTGATACGGAGGCTCTGCGCGGCGGAAAGGGTGGCGGTGCCGAGCCCCGGCTGTGCAGCCAGGGTGAAATCCAGCATCAGCCCGGGAATATCGGGAAGCGTGCCGGTCAGCGCCTCGATCGTAATCGTGAATTCGGTTGTCGCCGGGTGTTCCAGTGTGCCGCCGGCCAGGGTAAAGTCCGCGGTGACCCTGACGTTGTCGTCCACCTCGTCGGGATCGTCCTCGTCTGCCTTGGGTTTCAAGACCTGAATCTTATTGACCGCTACGGCCAGGGGAACGGAGTTTTCCACTTCGAGGGTTACCTGGAATTTTTTGATCTTGTATTTAGCAACCGGAAGGTCAAAGTGGATGGGCACATCTGTCATCGGAAAACTGAACGATTCGCCTACGGCCACATTGCAGCTGTATTGGTAGTCGATTGAGAAAAACAGGTTGCCGGTATCATCCGCAATCTTGCCGGTAGGCTTGGCCGGGATGCTGAGCGTAAGGTTCTCGAGATCGATCGAGGAGATTGCAGCAGTCACGTCTGCGGGAACCGCCAGGGAAACCAGCTCCTGATCTACCTTGCTGCCCGGCAGGTTGAAACTGCTGAGTTCGGCGATGGGAACGGCGGTATAATCTGCATCGGTGTAGCTGGCGCTCGAGGTGCCGGGCACATCCACCCACAGCGGATTGGCGGCGGTGAAGGTCACTTTCTGGTTGGTGGTTTTCAGTCCGAGGTAACCCAGCATCGGGACGATGCCGCCGATATAACCGCTCTGGTATCCGGCATTCCAGTTTTCGGCCACATCGGGATCGGTCATCCGTTTTTCCAGTTCATAAACATTGATGCGGAAGACGGAGCCCTTGTCGTCCATCAGCAGGTTCCCGTCGTCCCCCACTTTGATATACTGGCCAATCAGGCCGCCGAGTCCGTCAATCCTGCTCACGCCGTCCAGGGTGGAACCGATGGTGATGGGGGCGAGGCTGCCGAGGGGTACGGCAATCTCCTTTTCAAACAGGGTGATGTCCTTGTTGTAGCCTTCGGAGATGTCGTATTCCGAGTGGGAGCACGAAACCACCATCGGAATCAACAGCAACAGGAGGTAGTTCTTGAAGCGTTTCATATTGTGAATCTATGATTAATCCGAGAGTCCGAGCTCGGCCGCCTTTTTCTCCATGAAGGCGTATGCGGCGTCGAAGTCGTTTGGAATCACGCCGTCCAGGATGGCCTCCTTGACGGCTTCCTTGATTACGCCAATCGTATTGCAGGGCGGAATGTGATACTTCTCCATCACGATTTCGCCGGTGATGGGATTCTTGAAGTTGCGGACGGCGTCTTTCTCTTCCACCTCCACCAGTTTGCGCTTGAGTTCTTCATACTGCTGGCGGAAATGCTCCACCTTGAGGGCGTTCTTGGAGGTAATGTCGGCCTTGCAGAGAATCATCAGATCGTCGATATCGTCGCCGGCGTCGAAGAGCAGGCGGCGGACGGCGGAGTCGGTCACCTCGTCGGTCACCAGGGCTACGGGGCGCAGGTGCAGCGCAACCAGTTTCTCCACGTAGTGCAGGTCTTCCGTCTGCGACATCTTCAGGGTGGCGAAGATGCCTTTGATCATCTTGGAGCCCACATATTCGTGGCCGTGGAAGGTCCAGCCGATTCCCGGTTCATAGCGCTTGGTGCGTGCCTTGCCCACGTCGTGCAGCAGGGCGGCCCAGCGGAGCCAGAGTTTGTCGGAAGCGGCCGCCACGTTGTCGAGCACCTGCAGCGAGTGGCGGAAATTATCTTTGTGACCGCGGCCCTCCACCGTCTCCACCCCCTTGAGGGCATCGAGCGCCGGAAGAATGGCCGGCAGCAGGCCGCACTCGTCTATCAGCAGCCAGCCAACCGACGGGCGCGCAGTTTTCATGATCTTATTCAGCTCATCGGCAATCCGCTCGCGCGACAGGATAGAGAGGCGCCCGGCATTGCGGCGGATGGATTCCTTGGATTCGGGAACGATCTGGAAGTTGAGCTGGGTGGCGAACCGGATGGCGCGCAGCATGCGCAGCGGGTCGTCGCTGTAGGTCGTATCGGGGTCGAGCGGGGTGCGGATGATGCCTTCGTTGAGGTCGCGGATGCCGCCGAAGGGATCGACCAGTTCCCCGTAATCTGCGCGGCAGAGGCTGAAAGCCAGCGCGTTGATGGTGAAATCGCGGCGCTCCTGATCTTCCTTGAGGGTGCCGTCTTCCACAATAGGCTTGCGCGAATCCGAACGGTACGACTCTTTCCGGGCCCCCACGAATTCCACCTCCATGCCCTGGTAGCGGAGCATCGCGGTGCCGAAGCGTCGGAACACCGAAACCTTCGCATGCACCCGGGCCGCGACCGCTTCCGCGAGCGCGATTCCGCTGCCTTCCACGACGACGTCAATATCGTTGCAGGGACGCTTCAGAAACCAGTCGCGCACGTAACCGCCGATCACAAAGGCGCGGACGCCCTGCGATTCGGCTTCGTCTGCAATGATTCGGAATATCTTATGGTTCAGCGCGTCGGTCATTCTTCTATCATTTCCGGGTAGGCAGGAACCGCGCTGGCGGTCACATAATGGCCCGCGGCGGCATCCCACCTGCAAAGATAAGCGGTTTTTCCGTTGCTGATGAGGATATACTTCACCTGCAGGGTACGGTTGTAGCGCAGCACCTGGTCAATCACCGATTCGTCCAGCCTGACCTCCGGCGCCTTGCATTCGACCAGCATCAGCGGACGCAGACTCCGGTCGAAGACCAGGATGTCCGCCCGGTAGCGGCGGCCGTTGTATTCGAATCCGAATTCGCTGCGCATCAGGGTCTGCGGCACCTTGCGGTCGGCCATCAGCCAGGCAATGAGTTGCTGCCGCACCTCCTCTTCCGGCGTGCGGGCCACCATTTTCCTGCGGATCGGATCGAAAATCTCCATAACAACCGTTTTCTTCTTGCGAAGGTAGGCAATTTTATTCATACCTTTGCACAGATGGCCAAACAGAGCGTCGATACCACCGCCCGATTCCGTGCCCTCCGCGAAGAAATTCTCGCCGGAGACCTCAAGCCGTTCTATCTGCTGTTCGGCAAGGAACATTACTATATCGACGAGCTTTGCCGCCTGATCATGGAGAAGGCGCTGCCGCCCGAGGAACGCGACTTCGGCCAGATCGTCTACTTCGGTGCGGACGTCAAGCCCGCCCAGGTGGTGGCTACGGCCCGCCAGTTTCCCATGATGGTTTCCCGCCAGCTGGTGGTGGTCAAGGAGGCGCAGTTGATGGACAATCTGGAGGAGATCGGCGTCTACCTCGACGCGATGATGCCCTCTACCGTCCTGGTCATCTGCTTCAAGACCAACAACGACATCACCCGCAAGGGGAAATCCGTCGACAAGCGCACCTCTTTCTACAAGAAGGCCTGCAACGTGGGCGTCGTCTTCGAATCGGAGCAGCTTCCGGATTACAAGATGGCCCGCTGGATTGAAGACTATTTCAGCACCCGAGGCCTGAAGATCTCGCCCGACGCCGCGGCCCTGCTGGCCGAATATGCCGGGGTGGACATCGCCAAGATCGTGATGGAGACCGACAAGCTGCTGAAGGTGCTGCCGCCCGACACGCCGCTCGTCACGTCGGCCGATATTGCCGCCAACGTGGGCATGAGCCGCGACTATTCAGCCTTCGAGCTGACCAAGGCACTCTCCATGAAGGACATGCAGAAATGCTACCGGATTGTCCATTTCTTTGCGGAGAGCGAGAAACGCTTCCCGCTGGTGATGATCATGGCGGCGCTTTCCAGCCACTTCCTGAAAATTCTGCGCTACCATGCGCTGCTCCAGGCAGGCGTGCCTCGGGGCGAGATTCTCTCGCAGTTGGGCATCAACCCGTACTTCGGGGGCGAATACGACCAGGCCATCCGCAACTATCCGCTGCGCAAGACCATGCGCGTCATTTCGCTGCTGAAGGAGTACGACCAGCGCAGCAAGAGCAACGCACGCGGCTCCGCCTCCGACGGCGAACTGCTCAGCGAACTGGTCAGCAAGATTCTTTCGTAGCGTCTTTCGCTTCGCGCTGGCGGGCCATCAGCATCATTGCCGCGTAATTCAGAAAACCGAATCCCGGTAACAGGTAGACCTGCAGTTTGGAACTGAAGGCCGACATCATCACGAAGAAAGCCGCAAACACAATCAGGAAAAATCGCGGGAGCGGATCGATCGCCGCGCGCCGCTGCCGGTTGAAGAGGGTGCGGAGAATCACCCGGAGCGAGAAGAATACGGCCGGTGCGGCGGCATACAGGATGGTATAGAGATAGTAGTAGAAAGGTTCCTTGTGGTGGAAGGCGTTCACCGCGCGTCCGAAGGTCTGATGGCCCAGCAGCTCCTGCAGATAGGCCGCGCCGCCCTCACGCCACGCGCAGAACCACCAGAGGCCGCATCCCAGCGCCAGGATGAGCCAGGTTCGCCAGCCCCAGACGCGGCCGAAGTCGCGCCAACCGTGGGTGCAGGCTGCGTAGACCAGCAGGCAGACGAAGGGCATCAGGAAGCCCACGGGTCCTTTGGTGAAGATGGCCAGGAACACCCAGAGCCCGAAGAGCCAACGGTCGGTTGGCCGTCCGTCGCCGCTGCTGTTCTTCCAGAAGGTGTAGAAGGCCAGCGTGATGAAGAGCGCCATCAGCATATCCATCCGCACCACCAGGGCCGACCCCAGGAACCAGGCGGTGGCCAGCATCAGCCACTCCGCCCGCGGAATCCAGCGGCCGGAAAGGCTGCCGTAACGGCTGCACCAACGCCCGAAGATCAGCAGGATACCCAGTGCCGGAAGAAGCGAAAAGAGCTCCAGCAGCGAGGCGCAGTGGCAGCCCAGCAGCTGCCGGCATCCCATCACGATCCAGAGATAGAGCGG
>DBXZ01000062.1:0-16716 GCA_002309795.1 Bacteroidales bacterium UBA1199 | reverse complement strand
AGCGCCTCGTCGGCAATCGCGAGGTATTTCAACTCATTGGTCGGAGTGAGCGGCCGGAAAATCAGCACCGGCAGCAGCAACAGCAGATAGAGACCCGCCCGTCCCCAGGGTGAACGGATCAGCCTTTTGAGTGGGTTCTGTTCCATATCATCAGGTTCCGGGTATAGGAGATCAGGCCGAGTCCCTGTCCGAGAATCAGCACCGGATCCCGGCGGATGATGGCATAGGTGACCACAATCAGCGAGCCGGTCAGCGAAATGATCCAGAACCCTTTGGGCAGGATGGATTCACCGCGGCGCGAGGAGTAGATGAACTGATAGAGGAACCGCAGCGAGAAGATCAGCGTACCCGTGGTGCCGAAGAGCAGCAGCCACAGAGGCAGTCCTTCGTTCTTGAAGAGCGAATCGGTCACCGCGCTGCCCCGGGTGATGAGCATGGCGGAAATGGCCACGACAGGCAGCAGGATAAAGGCAGTGACAGCCATCCGGCTGCCGACCCGTCCGAGTTTCTGCCAGACCTGCTTGGCCCAGAGGTTCCAGATGTATACGTAGTAGCCGATCACCTGGCCCAGCATGATGGCAAAATCCTGCCGGAGCCAGCCGTAGATGACATAGATGACCGAAGCAATCAGGCTCAGGATCCAGAAAAGGCTGGGCGAAACCACTTTGCGCTTCTTCTCCGAAAGAAGCCATTGCACCAGCACGCGGGCGGAAAAGAGCCCCTGTGCCGTAAAACCGAGTGCATATACCCACCAACTGCTTGTCATAGCCTATTCAAGGTTGCCGCCCTTGACGCGGATTTTGAGGTAACGTTTTTTCATCCAGCGCCAGCCGAAGCAGTCCACGAAGGGGCCTACCAGCCGGTTGGCGAGGTTGTACTTGGCCTTGCCCGCGGTACGGGGATAGTGCCGCACCGGAATCTCCTTGCAGCGGCCGCCCACCATCTGGACGCAGGCCGGAATGAAGCGGTGCATCCCCTTGAACATCGGGATCTCCCGTGCGCAGTCGGTGTGCAGCACTTTGAGCGGGCAGCCGGTGTCGGTGATGCCGTCACGGGTCATCATCCGCCGCCAGCCGTTGGCAATCCTGGAAGAGGCCCGTTTGACGAATCCGTCTTTGCGGTGCGTGCGGATGCCCAGCACCAGTTCATACTTGTCGCTCTCGGCCAGCAGCAGGTCAAAGTCGTCCGGATCGGTCTGCAGGTCGGCGTCGATATAGCCTACCAGACGGGACCGGCAGGCCGCAAAGCCGGCCTTGAGCGCGCCGCTCAGCCCGGTGTGTTCCAGATCCAGAAAGTAAAAATTCGGATTGCGGGTGCAGGCTTCGCGGATGAGCGCATCTCCGCCGTCGGTCGAACCGTCGTTGACGAACAGCACGCAGGCTTTCACCGGACAGTGTTCCAGATAGGCGCCCAGCTTGTTCTCCAGTGCAACGGCGTTCTCCTTCTCGTTGAAGAAGGGGACTAGGATCGTGAAATCGTACTGTGCGGTCCGGTTCTCTGCGTACATGGGCGGCGGAATTGGGATGACAAAGATAGTAAGAAACTTTTCTAAAACACGATAATTTGCAGAACACGAAACTTTTCGTACCTTTGCGCTCCGCTAAAAAGGGAATCCTTTTTGGTGTAATGGGAGCCGGACCCATTCCGGCTTGAGTAACACATTTTTAGACATTATGAAACATCTGACTCTCAATGGCAGTCTCCGCACTGTCGGCAAGAAGGCTGACGTCAAGGCCGTCCGCCGCAACGAGCAGGTTCCTTGCGTCCTCTACGGCGCAGGCATCGAGAATGTAGCATTCTCCATCGATGCAAAGGACCTCAAGGCTCTCACCCACACTCCGTATTCCCACATCGTTGACCTGAACGTCGACGGCAAGGCTTATGTTGCCAAGCTGCAGGCTATCCAGTATCATCCGGTAACCGACGAAGCCCGCCACGTGGACTTCCTCGTGCTCGACACCAACAAGCCCGTCACGATCGACGTGCCCGTCAAGATCTTCGGTAACTCCGTAGGTGTCCGCCAGGGTGGTAAGCTTTATCAGGCTGTCCGCAAGCTCCGCGTCAGCGGTCTGATCGACAATCTTCCCGACGAACTGCCCGTCGACATTACTCCGCTGGGTGTCGGCAAGCAGATCTCCGCAGGTGACCTCTCGTTCGACAATATTCAGATTGTCAGCCCGAAGGCTACGCTCGTCTGCGCCATCAAGGCTACCCGTGCCGCTGCAACCGCTGCGACCGAGGAGACCCCCGCTGAATAATGAACTACCTCGTTGCTGGGCTGGGTAATATCGGTGACGAGTATGCAAATACCCGGCACAACGTAGGATTTATGGTATTGGATGCCTGGGCTCAGGCATCCAATACTCTTTTTACGACCGGTCGCTACGGTTCTACGGCGACGGTTTCTTTCAAGGGTCACAAGTTCACCCTGCTCAAGCCGTCCACCTTCATGAACCTGAGCGGCAAGGCGGTCAATTACTGGCTGCAGGCCACCGGCATTCCGCGCGAACGGCTGCTGGTGGTGGTCGACGACCTGGCCCTGCCTTTCGGCACCCTCCGCCTGCGTCCCCACGGCAGCGACGGCGGCCACAACGGCCTCAAGAGCATCGACTACAGTCTCGCTAGCGACGACTACGCCCGCCTGCGCGTGGGCATCGGTCACGGGTTCGCCCAGGGCGGCCAGATCGATTACGTGCTCGGCGAATGGCTGCTGGAAGAAAAGAGGGTGCTGCCTGAGATTCTCACTCAGGCGGTCGAGGCAATCAAATGTTTTGCCTTGGAAGGAGTGGATCGGGCGATGACCCGCTACAACCACTCGGTCATCGAATCATAAAGCTCATCCATCTGGCGGCGGTCCTTCTTGGTGGGCCGGCCGGCACCGCGGTCCCGTTTGACAAAGAAGGTTTCGACGGGGGCGTGGAGTTTTGCCATTTCGCTTTCGGGAGTAAGGTTTTCTGCAAAGCGGGCCACATCTTTGGCCCCGATGCGCTTTTCGAGCGGAGCCAGTACCTTGAAGGTATAGTGGACCGCACCTTTGCGGACCTGGATCACGTCGCCGGCCTTGACCTCCTTGGAGGGCTTGATGTCGGCGCAGTTCACAGTGATCTTGCTGCCCTTGCAGGCATCGGTGGCCTCGGTCCGCGTCTTGAAAACCCGGATAGCCCAGAGATACTTGTCAACCCGTACGGCGTCCATTATGCATCCTCCTCTTCGTCGGGCAGGGTAGCGGCCACGCTGGGGTCGATATATTCGTCCGGTTCCTCCGGAATCGGCGGGATGGTGGCCTGAAGCAGGGTGACTCCTTCGGGACCGGGGACGATGGTCGCTTCGCCTATGCCCCAGGGAATCAGTACGCTGCCGCCCCGGCTGACGGTTGCCTCGTCCGGCGCGCCGTCGCTTCGGAAGGTGGCGGAACCCTCCAGGCAGATATAGACGATACAGCTGTTGAAGCGGTCCATGTCCAGCGTGGCGGGCTCTTTCAGCGAGAGCCGACGGACGGTGAAGTGCGGGTTTTCAGCCAGCACTTCCAACTTGCTGGCATCTTTGATATGATAGGCTGCATCGTCGTACCGGTTGTAATTAATGCAGTCGATCGCCTCTTCCAGGTGCATCTGGCGGGCGGTCGCCGGATTGTTCTCGCGCCCCCAGTCGTAGAGCCGGAAGGTCATGTCGGACGACTCCTGCACCTCGGCAATCTTCAGTCCGCCGCCGCAGGCGTGGACCGTTCCCGCGGGGATGTGGAAGAACTCCCCGGCCTTGGGGGTATAGATGTTCAGCAGGTCGGCCGCCGTGCCGTCCTTGCACTTTTCGTAAAACTCCGCCGCGCTCGTATCGCGCTTGAAGCCCATGTAGACGCGGGCGTCCGGACCGGCCTCCATGATGTACCAGCACTCGTCCTTGCCCCACTGGTCGTAACGCTCCGCGGCAATCGCATCGTCAGGATGCGACTGCACGGAGAGCAGTTTTTGCACGTCCAGCAGCTTGACCAGCAGCGGGAACTGAAGCTGGTAGGAGTCGAACACGCTATCGCCCACCAGGTTGCCCAGGTAGGTTTCAAGCAGGTCGGAGAGGGAATTCTCGGCCAGGAAACCGTTTTCCACCACCGATTCCTGCCCATCGCCCATCGAGGAGACGATCCAGGTTTCACCGCCCCATACGCGGTCCTGCTGAATGGGGACAAAGGTCAGGGGATAGAGTTTTCTTTTCATCGTGCTTCGGGTTTAGGAAGGTATTTGCGCAGCAGCCAAAGCGAGAGGAACAGCCATACGGCAGCTCCGGCATAAAGGGCGATATAGCCGCCCGTGGGCATCAGATTGATAAATCCGGAATCGACGCCCATCTCGGGAATCGTCCGCGAGAGCAGGGTGGAGAGGCTGTTGTTGAGGCAATGCAGGAAGATTGTGAGCCAGAGACATCCCGTGCGGTGATAGACCCAGCCGAAAAGCAGGCCCAGGATAAAGGCGGGAATCGACTGCCAGGGATTCATATGTACCAGCGCAAAGAGGAAGGCGGACCAGAAGATACCGCTCTTCACGCCCCGGGACCGGGTGACGCCCCGCTGGACCATTCCCCGGAAGATCAGCTCTTCACAAAGCGGAGCCAGGATGCAGGTGGCGATGATGGAATCCGTGAGGGTGGTATTGAGAAACGCCTTTTCCATCAAGGCTTTGAACCAGTCGGGCATAGGCATCACGGCACCCAGCGGGTCAATCAGGACGGTTGCCGAGAGCATCGCGACCGCTGCCAGCGCAAAGGTGGGGACGCCCTTCATCCTGCCGAAATCGGGTCGGTTGAGGGGAACCGCCGGTGCGCCCTGCCTGCGCTGCACGCTTCCCATATAGAAGATGAACAGCAGCGGGAAAACCATCGAAAGCAGGTAAGAGAGGGTAGTGGTGGTCCAGAGCGGGTTCGGCCAGATGGCCTGGAGCACGGCCAGCCCCAGTCCGAATATCAGCTGGCCGGCCAGCAGCAGTGCAAACAGCAGCCAGCTGCCGCCCAACGATGGATAGTAATAATCGAGTCGTTTCATAGTTCAAAAGTACGATAAAAAGATTATTTTTGCGAAAGAAATCAGACAGGATGGGACTGAAAGGCAAAATCAGGGCGTGGCGCGAGTCGCTGCGCGAGAAAGTGGCTGCTGCCAAGCAGAATCACCGCTGGGTGCGCATTCTGCTTGACAAGTACGTCCTTCTGACCCTCATCTTCCTGATCTGGATTCTCTTTATCGACAAGAACAACGTGATGGTCTGGCTCCGCACGCAGCGGACGCTCCGCCACCAACGGGTACACATCGAGCAGCTGGAGGGCGAAATCGGCCGGACCGAGTCCCGGATCGACCAGCTCTCTTCGCAGCGGGATTCCCTGGAGCAGTTCGCCCGCGAACAGTATCTTTTCCACGAACCGGGCGAAGACGTTTACATCGTAAAATAAAGCAACTGCCATGTCAAAACACATCTTTTCCGGCATAATAACCTTCATGCTGTCGCTGCTGCTTTTCAGCGGTTGCGATCCCGAGGCACGGGAAGGACGGCGGAAGGATCCGCAGTATGATTTGAAGGTTTATTACCGCGACAATTTCTTCAACCCGTACTATTACTGGGTCCATGAGCAGCTTCCGGTTGCCAACGCCCTCAAGCCCTACGTTACCCGGGATATCTACGAGTACTTTGATGCGCTGCTGTATGCCAAGGACCGCTGGAGCTGGATGACCGACGGCCGTTCCTTCGCCTCGAGTGAAACGGGGCAGATGTCGGGGACTTACGGCGTTTCCCTCTCCCAGCCCGTCGAATATTATGGCGATTACGCGGTGAAGGTCGCCCTTGTCTACCCGGGTTCGGTTTTCGCCGAACAGGGCGTGACGCGCGGCTGGACGCTGACCCATATCGCCGGGGAGACCACGGACCAGCTGATCCGCGAGGGCCGTTTCAGCCAGGCTTTCTATACTTCGCCCCAGAGTTTTACCCTGGTCGACCTGGAGGGAGAGACGCATACCTTCAACCTGACCGCGGCTGATCTTTCCGTCAGCCCCGTCCTGAAGACGACTGTCCTTACGGCCGCCGATTATCCCGGCCTCACCGAACCGGTGGGATATCTCAACTATCTCTCCTTCAAGGTCAACTTCATGGACGATATAGACCGTGCGATGGAGACGCTCCACGATGCGGGCGTGCGTTACCTGATTCTCGACTTGCGTTATAACGGCGGCGGTGACAGCCGGTGCAGCCAGAAGATGGTCGACTACCTGGCCCCCGCCTCGGCCGTCGGCCAGGTCTATGTGCGCCGCACGCACAACAGCAACCTCTCCTACTATGACAGTGCCTACAAGGTCGAGGGCGAGGCCAAATCGCTCGATTTGAAGCGGCTCTATGTCATCACGGGTCCGGGTACCGCCTCCGCCAGCGAGATGGTGACCAACGGACTGCGGCCGCTGATGGACGTCAAGATGGTGGGCGATACCACGTACGGCAAACCCAACGGCATGTATGTGCTGTACTATCCCTACGGCCGGTCAGACCGTGCCCGCTATAACAGGGGGGACTATTCCGGACTCGAATGGGTCTTCCTGCCCATCTCCTTCTTCAACAACAACGGACTTGGAGAATCCATTCCCGACCAAGGCTTTGTCCCGGACAATTACCGGCCCGACGACCTTTACCACGACTTCGACGTGAACGAGGATAACATCAAGGCATGCCTGTATCATATTGTCAACGGGGAGTACCCGCCGCTTCCGGGCGCGCCTCAGCAGATGAGCAGAGCCCGGACGGGAGCCCGTCTTCTTACCGAACCGGAACGGAATCCGCACTACGGACAATACCTGGTACGCACGCTTCCCGGCGTAACGGAAGAGTAAAAAAATATTTATAAAAATTTGTATTTTAAAGATTTATCGCATATATTTGGGGAAATATCCGAAAAATCATTTTTTAACCTTTAATACTTAAACCTATGAAGAAACTTGTCGACAAGATCAATGCTGAGATCGCACTGTTCCAGAAAAATGCTGAAGCTCAGGTAGTTAAGGGCAACAAGGCTGCTGGCCTCCGCGCTCGTAAGGCTGCTCTCAACCTCAAAGAGCTGATGGTTGAGTTCCGCAAAGCTTCCATTGCTGCTGGCAAATAAGCATTAGACAAAAAAAGAAAAAGAGGATGATTCCGCTGGGAGTCATCCTCTTTTTTTGTTAAAAAAAAATTGAACGGTCATTTGCCCTTGCAGTAGTCGAACGGCGGTTCCCGGTCGCCCATCAGCGGCACGAACTTGAAATCGTGGCCGCGGACGGAGTAGTACTCCTCCCAGGCCGCTTCGAGCGTCTTGGGATTGTTGAAAAGCTGGACGGCGGTGAGGTAGAAAATCTTGCCCACGTTGAGCAGCGCCTTGGTGCCGACGGTGGTGCCGCCGATCGTACATTGCTGCCAGGAATGGAGGCCGGCGTGCTTGACGCAGGTGCAGATCCGCATGGATGCGAGCGGGGCCATCTGGGAGACGTTGCCAACGTCGCTCGATCCGCCGGAGAATCCGCTTCTCACCGTGCGGTCGTACGCCTCGAAATTGCTCAGGTCCACCTCCCAGCCGGAGTTGCGCATGATCTCGGCGCAATAGGCCTTTTCCCGTTCGTCGAGCATCACGCCGCCCACCATCTGGAGGCTCTTGTTCATCACCTCTGCGATTACGCTGTTGATGAGTTTTTCATAATTGCCGTTGACAATCTCGTAGGTCATCGTAGTCCCGGTGCCCATCGCAGCCCCTTCGGCAGCCTTCAGGGCGCGGTTGAAGATGTCCAGCACCACCTCCGCCCTGGGATGGCGGATGTAATAGACGACCTGGGCCGTGGCGGGAACCACGTTGGGCGCCTCTCCGCCGTTGGAGATGATGTAGTGGATCCGGGCCTCGGTCGGCACATGCTCGCGCATCATGTTCATCATATAGTTGAACGACTCTACCGCATCGAGTGCGGAACGGCCTTCCCACGGCGAAACGCTCGCATGGGAAGGGGTTCCGTGGAAGGTAAAGCTGACGCGCACGTTGGCCAGGCCGGAGGTCAGGCTTACGCCGTTGTAATCGCCGGGATGCCAGTCCAGGATGGCGTCACAGCCGTCGAAACAGCCGGCACGGGTCATGTAGGCCTTGCCGCCACCACCTTCCTCCGCCGGGCAGCCGAAGTATTTCACGGTGCCCGGATGTCCCTCTGCCAGCCATTTGGCGGTGGCTACCGCCCCGGCGGCAGGACCGGTGGCAATCAGGTTATGGCCGCAGGCGTGACCGGCCGCGCCCGGGACGAGCGGATGATCCACCGTCGAGGTATCCTGCGACATGCCCGGCAGGGCGTCGTATTCGCCCAGCATCCCGATCACCGGCTTTCCGCTGCCGTAAGTTGCGATAAATGCCGTGGGAATGCCCGCCACGCCCCACTCGATGGTGAAGCCGTTGGCAGCCAGATGTTCGGCTATCGTCCTGGAACTCTTGAACTCCAGGTAGCCCGGTTCGGCATAACCGTGAATGGTCTTCTGCAGGGCGTCATAGGTGGTGAAGGTCTCCGGTGCGTTCAGGTACCGGTACCCCGCCGTCTGCAGCAGATTCTCTTTTTTGCGGCCGGCAGCCGGAAGCGCGACGAGCGCCGCCAGCACCAGGCAAAGGATCCGTTTCATAATAGATTATAAAGTCTTGTATTTCCTGCCGTATTCGAGCTGCTGCTCCAGGAAGTCGTCGCCGTAGACCACCTGGTAGTCGGTCACGGAGCCGTCCTTGCCGGTAACCGGCACGATGTCCGGGTTGATGAAGCCGCGGTAAGGTTTCAGGCCCAGGGTAGCGTAACGCTCGAGTACCTCCTTGTGGAGATCCGGGTCTATATTGACGGCATACTTCAGCACCAGTGCCCTGCCGGCCTCGTAGTCGCCTTCCGACTTGATGCGCTGGATCTCGCCAAGCAGTTCGCCGAAGAGGCCGCGCAGTGCGGTGAAGTCGTTGATGACGAAGTAGGTCTTGCCGTCGCGTACCTTCTTTTCAATTACGTTGTCTGCCAGGCCCTTCTCATAGCACCAGTCGGCAATCAGCTTGCGGTTCTGCATGTGCGCCTCGGTATTCTGCTTGCCCAGCTCGATGCGGGTGAACTGGGTGAAGATACCGTTGCGGATATAGCTGCAGTACTCAGCCTTGTAGGCCTCCTTGTCGGGCAGGATGCCCAGATCCACGAGCTTCTCGTCTGCCAAATAGTAGAGGGCGAAGAGGTCGGCGCGGGCCTCCTCCAGCGTGGAGGAGAACTCCTTGAGGGCGCCGGACGGGGTCCCCGGAAGCAGCTGGCCGGAGCCGTGGCCCAGGCACTCGTGCAGGTCGGTGTGGAGGTCGCTGGTCAGCGAACCGTATTTGCGGCAGAGGGCGATCTCCTCTTCATCCCATGCGAATTCGGTCAGGATGCTCTTGGGCGCCTGCGCCGTAGCCTGGGAATAAGCGTCGGTGATGTTGGCGATGGTCACCGACTTGGAACCATACTCCTTGCGGATCCAGTCTGCGTTCGGCAGGTTGATGCCAATCGCCGTTGCGGGATAGTTGTCGCCGGCAATCACGGCCACGTTGATCACCTTGGCGCTCACGCCCTTGACCTCAGCCTTCTTGAAACGCGAATCCACGGGGGAGTGGTCTTCGAACCACTGGGCGTTTTCGCTGATCACCTGGGTGCGGTGCGAAGCCTCGCTGTCGCGGAAGTTGACGATGCCCTCATAAGCGGCCTTGCGGCCGAGCGGATCGCCGTAATCCTCCACGAAACCGTTCACGAAGTCCACGTCGGATTCGGTGTCGCCCACCCACGTGATATTATAGGTGTCCCACATCCGGAGGTCACCGGTGCGGTAATACTCGATCAGTTCGCCGATGTATTTCTTCTGGAGATCGTTCTCCGCCACGGCCTGCGCCTTCTCCAGATGGGAGATAATCACCCGGATGGCCGGGCCGTAGAGGCCGTCTGCCTTGTAGACCTTCTCGAAGATGCGGCCTTTCTCCTTGACCAGCTGGCTGTTGAGTCCGTAGGAGATGGGGTGCGGGTCGTTCTTGTCGGCCATCCGGTCGTAGAAGCGGTTGACTTCGCGGGCCGTCAGGTTGCCGTCGTAATAGCCGCAGCTGGAGGCGGCGATGATGTCTTTCTCCGTGCCCTGGTATTTGTTGGTCGGGTAGAGGTCGGGCTCGCAGATAACCGGCAGCAGTTCAGCGGCTTCCTGTGCTTCCACGCCGGAAGCGGCCATCAGTGCGGAGAGATAAGCACGGCTGCATTCGGGCAGGATCTTGTCCTTGCCGTAGTGGTGGTGGATGCCGTTGCTGAAGAAGACGCGTTTCGCGTAGACCAGGAATGCGTCCCACTCCTCGCCGCTGCGCTCGCCCTGATAGTTATCAAAAATAGCTTCCAGTGCGTGGCGGATGCGGAGGTTGTACTTGAAGTTCTGTTCCCAGATGATGTCGCGTCCGGCTTTGGCAGCCTCGCAGAGATGGTAGATGTACTCCTTCTGCTGGAGGGAGAGCGCCTCCCAGCCGGGAATCTGGTAGCGCAGGACTTCGATGTCCGCAAACTGGTCGATCGAATATTGGAAATCGGCCTTTCCGCCCTGGGCGGCGCCGTCTTTGCAGCCTGTCAGGCCCGACAGGCCCAAACCTGCAATCAATGTCATTACAAGAATCTTTTTCATAGTGCTACAAAGATACAAAAAGTGTTTTCACTATCTTTGTAGTCGATGAAAAGATTTATTACCCTTGCGCTGGGAGTGCTGGTGCTCTCCTTCGCTGCGTGCCAGGCGGCAGACCAGCCGCGCTACGGCCGCTATTTCACGGATGACCGGCTGCGGATCGACCTGATCTTCGCCGGCAACGCCGCTGAACAGTTTGCATATCTGGACGGTCTGGTATTTGAAAAGGGGTGGAGCGGAACCCGCACCCATCTCATTCCGCCGTTCGATTACGGCGAGTATGCCACCGACGTCTATTCGGCCGACGGCAAGTTGATCTTCAGCCGCGGCTTCAGCTCGCTCTTCCAGGAGTGGCGCACCACCGCGGAGGCGGAGAAAGTCAGCAAGGCCTTCACCAATTCCGCGTGGATTCCCTTCCCCAAGGGCAAGGTGACGGTGGTGGTGACCGCCCGCGTTCCGGAAACCGGCGGCCACAGGGAACTGCTGCGCTTTGACGTGGATCCCGCCGACCCGGCCATCTCGCGCGAAGCCGAGAACGACTTCAAAGTGATTCCCTGGATGGTCAACGGCCCTTCCGACAAGAAGGTGGACCTCTGTATCGTGGCCGAGGGCTATCGCGCCGAGGATATGGAGAAATACCGCGCCGACGTGGAGCGCATGATGACCTTCCTCTTCCGTATCGAGCCTTTCCAGTCGCGCAGGAACGACTTCAACGTCTGGGTGGTGGAATCCGTTTCGCAGGATGCCGGCACCGATATCCCGCACCAGGGCATCTGGCGCAATACGGCGGCCTGCTCCAACTTCTACACCTTCGGGATTGACCGCTACCTGACGGCGCCCGACCACAAGGCGGTGGCGAAACTCGCCTCGGGCGCGCCCAACGACGCCATCTACGTGCTGGTCAACGAGGAGAAATACGGTGGCGGCGGCATCTACAACTACTACGCGCTGAGCACGGCCGACAATTCCCGCACCGAATACGTCTTCGTCCATGAGTTCGGCCACAGCTTTGCCGGCCTGGGCGACGAGTATTATGAATCGGACGTGGCGTATGAGAACATGTATCCCGCCGGCGTGGAGCCGTGGGAACCCAACATCACCACGCAGGCGGATTTCGCAAGCAAATGGGCGGACCTGATCGTGCCGGGCACCCCGGTACCGACCCCGAACGACTCCTCCTATATTGGTGTGGTCGGCCTCTTCGAGGGCGGCGGCTACAGTGCCAAGGGGGTCTGGCGGCCCTATTATGAGTGCCGGATGAAGAACAACACCGCACCCGGTTTCTGCCCGGTCTGTGAACGGGCCATCAACAAGATGATCGATTACTACGTGAAGTAAGCTTCGCGTCAGTGAACCCTGAGAATGGTTGCACCGCCTTGTACCGCAAGACGGTGCAATTCGTCTTGGGACACGAGTTTTGTGATACGCTTGTCGGCCACGCCCACCAGGATGGGGCGGTGGAACTCGTCACGGAAACGGGCAAGGTTGCGCAGCAGCGTCAGGCTCTCCTCCGAGGTCTTGGAGAAGCCGATTCCGGGATCCAGGATCCAGTCGATGTCAAGCGCATCGGCCTGCGCCGCAAAGACGCGGAAAAAGGCAAGCACCTCGGCGGTCACATCGTCGTAGTGCCACGCATCGTGCATCGTGGAAAAGGTGCCTCGGCGGTGCATCGCCACGTAAGGCAGTCCCAGGAACGAGACCGTTCCCAGCAGGTTGGGATCTTCGCTGCCGCAGGAGATGTCGTTGACCAGGAAGCGGCCGGCAATATCGTATGCGTGCTTGACGATCCGGCTGCGGAAGGTGTCGACGGAGAGTTCCAGGTCGCTGAATTCCCGCGCCCAGATGCGCAGCACCGGCTCCAGCCGCCGCCACTCCTCCTCTTCGCTCACATAATCGGCCCCCGGACGCGATGAAACGGCACCTACGTCAATCAGGCGGATGCCCCGCTCCCGCAGCGCCTCTACGCGGCGGATGAAAGCCTCCTCGCCGGCGGCGCGGCTTTCCGCGAAGAAAGAGTCGTCGTTGACATTGACGACGCCCATCAATTTGACCTGTCCTGTTTCCATAATCGAGAAAATAAATTAACTTTGTGGGACTGCTTGCAAAGATACACATTTTGCCCTATGCTGATTGTTCTCGAAGGACTCGACGGAGCCGGTAAATCCACCCAGCTGAAGATGCTTACGGACCACCTTGCCGCCAAGGGATGCCAGGTCGACTATCTGCACTTCCCGCGCTACGATGCGCCGGTCGTGGGCGGAATGATCGCCGGATTCCTGCGGGGCGATTTCGGCGCCATCGACCAGGTTCACCCGCAGGTCGTGGCCTATCTCTTTGCAGAAGACCGCCGGGACGCCGCACCGCTGATCCGCGAGAAACTCGCCGCCGGCCATTGCGTGATCCTGGACCGCTACGTCTATTCGAACATCGCCTTCCAGTGTTCCAAGATGAGCGACGATGAATCGGCTGAGCGGCTCCGCGACTGGATTTTCGATACCGAATACAATATCTACGACATTCCCAAACCCGATTTGAACCTCTTCCTGGACGTGCCTATCTCCTTTGTGGATGACAAACTGCACCACTCGCGCGAAGGGGACGACGACCGGGACTACCTGAACGGCAAGGCGGATATCCACGAAGCCAGTATTGAATTCCAGAAACGCGTCCGCAAGGTCTATCTGGCCCAGTGTGCGCGCGACCCGCACTTCCTGCGTATTGACTGTGGGGATGCGGAAGGCCGGATGCTACCGGCGAAAGAAATCTTTGCCAAAATTGCGGCTGCGGCCGACCAGCTCTTTATCCGATGAAGTTTCTCGACCGGTTATCGCGCGCGTTGCTGGGACTGACCTTCTCGATAGGCGGTCTGCTGTTGCTGCTGGATCCGGTGGCGACCGGCGGATGGATTGGATTGGGCGTCGTTGCCGGCGTCCTGCTTGCCGGACTGATGCTGCTTACCGGCCTCGGGACTCTTTGCGCCCTGCGGTGCAAGACGATGTCGATCGTCGCCCTGGTACTGACCATCTTCACATTGGGGTTCTCTCTGCTGAGCGGCCATATCCGCGTGGCAGGTCTCAGCCTCATCCTGCTGCCCATGGCCATCTTCCACGTGGTCTACAGCTGGCGTGAAGGGAACGGCCGCGCACCGGCCTGGTTCGACCGGGTGGCGCTTGGCATCTTTGCCCTCTTCGTGCTGGCCATCCCTGCCGATGCGTTGATCAACCTGCCGCGGGTGGAGTTTTCGCCCTATAAGGTCGGCACTGACCTGCGCAAAACTCCGCTCGTGACGGAAGAGGGGCCGCTGAACACGGAGGAAGGTCCGCTCGTGACCCTCCTGCCCTGGGGCAACGTGCGCTCCTGTGCGGTTCTGGTGGCCGACGACCATATCATTGCCAAGACGCCGGCCCACCGCGCCAATGCGCCCCGTTTCCTGCAGAAACTGCAGGACGATCCGGACCGCGTGATGGCCTCCGGAATCCTGGCCGGCCGCATCTATGTGGTCTGCGTGGCGGCCTTTCTTGCTCTGCTGATACTCGTTTGCGGACTGATCCGCCGAAGATTTTGAATCATCAAACAACAACCCATAAAACCCAATTGAACTATGAATAAGAAATGGATTTGCACCGTTTGCGGTTATGTCCACGAAGGACCCGAGGCACCCGAGCAGTGCCCGCTTTGCAAAGCGCCGAAAGCTAAATTCAAAGAAGTCGTCGAGAATGGCGGCGGACTCAATTTTGTCACCGAACACAAACTGGGCGAAGCCAAGGGCTGCGATCCGGAAGTTTGGGAAGGACTCCAGAAACACTTCCAGGGCGAGTGCACGGAGGTAGGTATGTACCTGGCCATGGCCCGTCAGGCCGACCGGGAAGGCTATCCCGAGGTATCCGAGGCGTTCCGCCGTTACGCTTACGAAGAGGCTGACCATGCCGCACGCATCGCTGAGTTGATCGGCGAAGTGGTTTGGGACACCAAGACCAACCTGCAGAAGCGAATGGAAGCCGAAGCCGGCGCCTGCGAAGGCAAGATGGAAATCGCTGCCAAGGCAAAGAAACTCGGCTACGACGCCATCCACGACACCGTCCACGAGATGGCAAAGGACGAAGCGCGCCACGGCCAGGGATTCCAGGGCCTCTTCAACCGCTATTTCAAGAAATAAGGGACGTTATTCTACGAGTCCGGTGGCCTTGTTCCAGGCCAGCGAGGTGTAGAAATTGTTCAAGTACGTATATTCGGGTCTTGGCAGGTAACTGCTGAGGCCCGAATACTTTGTAATGGGGATGTACATGAAATCCGGCGTGGACGCCTTGTAGACGATGACCTGGTTCAGTGCGGTCTGGAAATCGGCGTATTCGGCCGGTGTGGCCACCTGCTCCACGATATCGCCCAGGTCGAAGAACCAGTGCCAGTTGTATTGGTAATACTTTTGCACGCCGTTGAAATCCAGCGTGTAGATAGCGTCGCGGTGGTTGGTGAAGACCGTCCGGCACGACTCGGCCAGCGTCTCCAGGTTGGCGGTCTTGACCAGGGTCACGGTTCCTCCGGTGGCGCTGCCATAGCCCTGTTTCCAGAGCTGGTAGAGATTGTCGTAATAATTGTAGTACTCCTGGCAGATGGCCTTGAGCGCCTGCTCGGTGGTCTGTCCGTTCCAGAGGGCCTCCAGCATCACGTAGTAGGGGAAACCCTTTGCCATGATTTCAGTGGGCGAGAAGGCGATATAGTCGCACTTGTCCTTCAGTTCGTAGGCCACCTCCACGCCGCCCATCAGGCAGCAGTCGAAGAGGATGAAGTCGTAGTGGAAGGGGAGGGCACTAGCCAGATCCGTGATTTCCATCTCCTCCGGATAGTCGTAGTCCGAACCGAAGGAAAGGAGCGATGGCTTGTCCGACTCGACCGGGTTGGCGGTATAACCCGTGGGAAGATACCCGGTGGCGTGCGACCAGAGGACCAGTCCGTGATGGGCGGCCGGGGCAATCGCCTCCGCGTCCAGGATGACCTGGCGGAGCGTTTCGGCCGATGCGGAGTTGGTGGCCTGATCGTAAATCTTGATCAGCAGCGTATCCAGTCCGGTGCCGTTGGCCCGGCGGGTGAGTTTCATCAGCTTGGGGGCGCTCGACGGCATGTGGCAATAGACCAGCACTTCGCACTTTCCGGTGTTCCGTTCGGGCAGATACCCATCAGTCAGCTGGTACATGAAGTCGTAGGCCCAGCCGGAGAGCGAGTTGTTCGCCTCCATATAGAAGAGCACCGACGAAGACTCCGGGTCGGGCCATTCGTCGTGCCCGCAGCCGGTCGTCGAAAAGACCAGCGCGAGTGCGGCGAAACCGCCTGCCAGATATCTGAAAATGCTCTTCATAAGGTGTTTAGAGTTTGCGTTTGATCTCTACGATCTCGAATGCCTCGATCACGTCGCCCACCTGGATATCGTTGTAGCTTTCAATATTCAGGCCGCAGTCGAATCCGGCAGCTACCTCCTTCACGTCGTCCTTGAATCGCTTGAGCGAGCCGAGCGAACCGGTGTGGATCACGATACCGTCGCGGATGACGCGCACCTTGGCGGTCCGGGTCAGCTTGCCCTCCTTGACCATACAGCCGGCGATGATACCGACCTTGGAGATCTTGAAGGTTTCGCGGACCTCGGCCGTAGCGGTGACCTCTTCTTTCTGTTCGGGAGCCAGCATGCCTTCGATACCGCTCTTGACCTCTTCGATTGCGTCGTAGATGACCGAATAGAGACGGATTTCGATGGATTCCTTCTCGGCCAGCTTGCGGGCGCCCGGCATCGGGCGGACCTGGAAGCCGATGATGATGGCGTTGGAAGCCACGGCCAGCAGGACGTCGGATTCGGAGATGGCACCCACCGCCTTGTGGATCACGTTCACGCGGATCTCCTCCGTGGAGAGTTTGATGAGCGAATCGGAGAGCGCTTCGATGGAACCGTCCACGTCGGCCTTGACAATGATGTTGAGTTCCTGGAAGTTGCCCAGTGCAATTCGGCGGCCGATCTCCTCGAGGGTGATGTGGGTCTGCGTCTTGATGCCCTGGATGCGGA
>DBXZ01000046.1:57232-113601 GCA_002309795.1 Bacteroidales bacterium UBA1199 | reverse complement strand
GGCGGGCCACGGCCGATGCGCCGTCTACCAGCCAGTCAGCGCCGAGTACGACCAGCGCAGAACCCACGATAAAGAGGAGGATGTCCCAAATCATACCGCGCAAAGGTAACAAAAAAAACGGGGCGGCCGTTCCGCCGCCCCGCAGGAATTCCGGTTCAACGACTATTCGTCAAGCAGATAGAGGGCAATTACCTGCTGTGCCGAGTAAGAAGCGGCCTTGTAATAGCGGAAACGCAATTGATTCGATGCGGAATTGAAACGCAGATGGGCGCTACTGCTGATGATGTCAGCATTACCCGAGCCGTCAATCGAGACAGTATTCTTGTACTGTGTAGACGTGCTGCTCTGCAAACCATTGGCATCAGAGGTCTGGCCGATGTAGTAACCGCTCTTGGACTGGATAGCCCAGACCCCATCAGAAACAGTGAACGTAAAGGAAGCCTGTCTCATAGCGTCGGTAGCTTCAATCTTGCTATCGTTAATTGTGACGGAAACATAGTCATTCACTGCATCAAGTTTTGCAAGTGAACCGTCGAATGCATAAGGTCCCTTTTCATAAACAATCAGGTAGGTACCGGCCTTTAGTCCTTCATTCGAAGTAACCTTCTTGAAGTAACTGACCTGGCCTGCGGCGTTGACCGTAATCACGCAGGTAGCTTCGGCTGCCGTGAAGTTGTTGGCAGCGGGAGCGGAGGCGGTGATGGTAGCTTTACCGGCAGCGATAGCCGTCACTTCGCCCGTGGCGGGATCAACAGAGGCGACGCCCGAATCATCGGAAGCGTAGGAGACGGTTGCCCCAGAGTTGCAGGTAGCGCCAATCGTCCAGTGCTCGCCGACGGTCATGACCTTTGTGGACTGCATTTCAATGCGGCCCTCGCCACCTTTGGCGGTAATGTCAGACTGAGCCCAGACACCCAACTGGTTGGTCGTAGTGGATGTGTTCTTGTTGTAGTAATAGGTGGGCCATGCAACCAGGTCGATGGTAGTACCTTTTTCGATGGCGATGGCATTCTTGACCTGGGCGCGGAGGATAACGGTATCCTCGCCCTGCGCAATGGCACCGTCCTGGTCGGAAGTGGTAAGCTCATCGGTGACGAGCACGTCTTCTACTTTGACACGGCAGTATTCGTAGCGTGCGAACGCCTCTTTGAGCGCCTTGACGGTGGTAAAGACAGTAGGTACCTCCTGATCGGGCGTAATGGTCGCGTTGGAGTAGTCAAATGCCGTGACTTCGAGGGTGGCGGGATTGAAACGGATGCCGGCTCCGGTTACGAGACCGTCGATCCGGTCGCCGACTTTCAGCTTGCTGGCAGCATTGCCGAATGCGTTGTAGAGATACATCGCATCATTGCCCTGCTGGATGTAGACGGTGTAAGGATATGCGTCCTGAACCAGCGTGACGACAGCGCCCGACAGGGTGGCTGCGAACGGCGTGCTGGTCGAGTTGTCGATGGCCCGTTTGATGCCTGCAATGCCCTGTACCGGATCCGCGACCGTCAGGTCGTAGCTTGCCCGGCCCGGTTTGTAGGTGTCGTCGGCAGCGGCTTTGACCGAGATGGTGGTAGTGCCGGCTCCCATCAGCGTAATGGCACCGGTCGAAGCGTCGACCGTTGCGACTGCCGTGTTGGAGCTGGTGTAGGTGAGGGCCGTGTGGGCGCCGGAGAGAACCGGAGCCTCGAACGGCGTGCCCATGAGGGCGGTGTAGGAAGCCTCGGGGAACGAGAGCGTCTGGACTGTGCGGCCATCTTCGAGATACTTGATGCGGATAGCCTTGATGTTCAGGCGTTTGTCGCTACTCTTATCTGCGCAGTACACGACCACCCTGTCGGTTTCAATGTCGGAGATGGTGATGCCGGCTGCAGCCGTGACATTGGCAGCTGCTTCGGTTATTTCTGCATCACCAACCGAGTAGAGGTACGTCGTGCTGTTGGCGATATCGAGATGAACTTCGGTCATCATGTCGCCGTTGGATTCGATCACGATGTAACCGCCCGTATCGTTGCCGGAGGGAGCCTGATAAAGACGAATCGCATTGTTATAGATAGCGGGATTCGTACTCGAGTATCCCTTGTAGGAGGTGTACTTGAATCCGCCCTCGATCGTACCGGAAACTGCCGTGAAGTCTTTCTGTTCAACCGTGCAGAAGGTCTTGCCGAAGAGGGGATCGAGCTTGCCGAGATCCAGAACGTCGCCGGTCTTGAAGTTGAAGGCCTCCTTGAAGATTACGCTCTTGGGTTCGCCTGCGCCGTAGTTTGCGGTCAGTTTGAGGCCGCTGATGCCTTCAACCGGGAAGAAGCCCAGGTAGTAGGTACCGGCCTTGCCACCCACGTTGGCGGTCAGGGAGGTCACAGCGTCTTCGTTGACAAACGTCTTGTCGGCTGTGTTCAGGGTGGCCTTCGTCGGGAATTCGTCGTCTTCAATCAGACCGGAAAGGGTGACGGAAGCGATGTCGGTGCCGGCGATGGTGAATGCGACGCCGGTGGAGAGGGTGCTCAACCGGATGTCATTTTCAGCAGCCTTGCCGAAAGCGACCTGGGCGTTGCCCCAGGTGCCGTCGGGTGCCACTGCAATCGTAAAGTGGGTGGCGTCTTTCTGCTCCACGGTACCTGCACCGGCATAGATGCCGTAATAATCGGTTGCGTCATAGTCGAGGCCGGTGTAGGTGAAAGTAGCAGTGCTCTTGCCGTTGTCGGCATCTTCGACAGCCGCGCTGGCCAGCGTGGTACCGTCGGATGCATAGAGGAGGTCGCCAGTCGCCCAGGCAAGTGTAAGGTCTTCCGTGTAGAAAGTGCCTTCGGCACCGATTGCACCGTTGGCACCGAAGCCTGCGGTCAGGACAACCTTGCTGTTGTCCGGTTGCTCGTCGATATTGCCGAGTTCCAGGATACTGCCGGCTGCGAAGCTGTGGACATCCTTGAGGAGGATTTCCTTCACGTCGCCGCCTTCATAGTTCACGGTCACCTTAATGCCGCTGATGTTCTCTACCGGGAAGAAGCCGAAGAAGTAGAGGCCGGCTTTCTTGTTCACGGCAACCGTCAGGGTTTCAGCGGATTCCTCGGTAACGGGCGCCGTGTCGCCCACGCCGACGGTAACCTTGGTCGGGAAGTTGTCGGTCTCAGCCAGGCCGGAGAGCGTCACGGTGGTGATGTTCTCACCGGCGGTCTTGAACGTTACGGCGGAGGAGATGGTCGTCAATCTGATGTCGTTGTCAACAGCCTTTCCAAGAGAGACATGGGAGTTGCCCATGGTGCCGTCGGATGCCATTGCAATCGTAAAGTGGGTGGCGTCTTTCTGCTCCACGGTACCCGCTCCGGCATAAATGCCGTAATAGTCGGTTGCGTCATAGTCGAGGGTGGGGTAGGTGAAGGTTGCGGTACCCTGGCCGTTGTCTGCGTCGGTGACAGCCGCGCTGGCCAGCGTGGTACCGTCGGATGCATAGAGAAGGTCGCCCTTCGCCCAGAGAAGGCCGCGGACTTCGTCGAAGTAGGTGGCTTCGACTCCACCGGCAGCCGGGCCGAAACCGGCGGTCAGGACCACCTTGCTGTTGTCCTCTTTCTCGTCGATATTGCCGAGTTCCACGATCTTGCCGGCTGCGAAACTGTAGCTCTCCCTGAAGAGAATCTCCTTCACGTCGCCGCCTTCATAGTTCACGGTCACCTTGAGGCCGCTGATGTTCTCTACCGGGAAGAAACCGAAGTAGTAGACGCCGGCTTTCTTGTTCACGTCAGCCCGCAGGGTTGCAGCGGATTCCACGGTAACGAGCGGCGTGCTGGTCACGTCGGCAGTAACCTTGGTCGGGAACTTGTCGGTCTCAGCCAGACCGGAGAGCGTCACGGAGGTGATGTTCCTGCCGGAGGTCTTGAAAGAGACGGCGGAGGTGATGGATTTCAGCGTGACATTGCCGTTGGCCGCCTTTCCCACAGCGGCGTGCGCCGCTTTCCAGCTGCCGTCGTTGGTCAGGCCAAAGGAGAAGTGGGTGGCATCCGTGCGGGACACGCTACCGCCGTAGAGCGCATAATAGGAAACGCTTACAGCTCCCTGGCTGGTGGCGAGTCCTTCGAAATCGAAGGATGCCATCTTCTTGCCGTTGTCAGCATCTGCGACCGCTGCGCTGACGAGAACGGCGCCGTCGGAAGCATAGAGCAGATCGCCCTTCTCCCAGGCGGGAGTCAGTTCGTCATCGATGGTCGTGCGGGTAAGCGGTGCGAAGCTCGCGGTAAGGGTTACCGTGGTGTCTTCCGGAACCGGTTCATCGCAGGCTACGGCAAAAGAAGCGATAGCCGCGAATGCACAAAAGAGTCTAAATAACTTTTTCATTGTATTGGATTATTGAGTAGTTACGCGTGGGGTTAGTGCATAATAATATCGGTGCAAGTTAGCAATTCACACCGATACGGGTACGCTCGCGCGCGTAGAAACAATGAACAAAGTATTAACAACGCGCCGGACAGCGGAGTGCGTAACAGCGAAGCGAGGATTTTTTCATCCGAGCGCAGCTGTTACCACGGAGCTGTCCGAGCGAAGCTGTTACCTCGGAGTCCGAAGGCCATCCTCAGCAATAAGTTCCAGAAGACGGTCGATCGCCTCTTCCTGCGGAACGGTGCGCAGAACCGGCGTCTTGCCGCGATACAGCGTCACATGGCCGCGTCCTTCGCCCACATAGCCGTAATCGGCGTCCGCCATCTCGCCGGGACCGTTCACGATACAGCCCATCACGGCGATACGGAGTCCGGCCAGGTGCGACGTGCGGCGCTTGACCTCCGCAAAAGTGCCCTCCAGGTCGTACAGCGTGCGGCCGCAGCCCGGGCAGGCGATATACTCCGGCCGCGTAAAGCGGCGCCGGCAGGCCTGCAGCAGCAGGTCCTTGAAATAGTCGAGCCGTTCGCCGGAAACCGGTTCGCCGGCAATCGTGGATCCGCTGAAATCCCAGTCGTCCGCCCGGCAGTCCAGCAGGGCGGGACCGGCGGCGCAGGATGCCCGGATAATGAATTCGTTCCACGAAGCGGCGTGAACCGGACCCTCGTCAGGCGCCGCGCAGGCATCTACGATCTGGCGGCCCGCCTCGATTTCGCCCACGGGATTCTCGGTCAGCGAGACGCGGATGGTATCGCCGATCCCTTCGCGCAGCAGCGTGCCGATTCCCACGGCCGACTTGATGCGGCCTTCGTCGCCGCCGCCCGCCTCGGTCACCCCCAGGTGCATCGGGAAAACGACCCCGAACTCCTTCTGCATGGCACTGAACAGCAGCCGGTAGGCATCTACCATCACGCGGGTGTTGCTCGCCTTGAGCGAGACCGCGACGTGGTAGAAATCGCGCTCCACGCACATTCGCAGCCACTCCATCACCGCCTCCTTCATGGCCAGCGGGGTATTGCCGTAGAGGTTGGTGATCCGATCGCCCAGCGACCCATGGTTCAGGCCGATCCGCAGTGCGGTGCCCTCTTCGCGGCAGATTCCGATCAGTTCGGCAAACTTGCGGCAGGCATCCTCGTGCACAGGGGCGAAGTTGCCCGGGTTGATGCGGACCTTGTCGGCCACGCGGGCCACGGCCAGCGCAACCTCCGCGGAGAAATGCACGTCGGCCACCAGCGGGGTGAAAATCCCCTCTGCGTGCAGCCGTCGCTTGATTTCACCCAGCGCTTCCACCTCGCGCAAGCCCTGCGTGGTGAGGCGGATCAGCTGCGCTCCTGCGGCGGTCATCGCCAGGCACTGTGCCAGCGAGGCCTCGATATCGGTGGTGGAGGTATTGCACATGGTCTGGACCACGATCGGCGATTCGCCGCCGAGGGCGACGACCGCCTCCGGATGTCCTTCCTGCGGATGTCCGATTTCAAAGGAGATGCGTTTCATAGTTTACCAGAGGTGGAAAAAGAGCCCCGCACTGACGGAGAGGTTGCGCGGATAGGCTGTAATCCAGTATAAATCACTGTATTTGTTCGGATGATACATGCTGCAGAAAGAGAACTTGTAGTTCCCCTCGAACTGCAGTTCGAAGCGTCCCATCACAATTGCGAAACCGCCGCCGGCATAGACGCCGTAGTCGTGCCGGATGTCGTATTCATCGAATCCGCCCTCCTTGTCGGTGGAGAGTTTGTAGGCGTAGTAGGTGCCGATGTTGATCAGCGCGCGATAGTGGCTGAAATCGATCTTCATCTGGCTGCCCAGCGGGATTTCCACGTATTTGACTGCCTCGCCCCAGTTGGAATAATCGGACTTGTAGCCCATCGTGCCGTACTTGGCGCCGAACTGCAGGCCGAATACGTTCAACTGGTCCCAGAGCGGGTGGTAGTAGGTGAACAGGACTGAGAAGTTGACCGGGCAGAGCAGGATGTGTTCGCCCACGGTCGGCATCGAGGCGATATTGCAGACGTCGTAGGAGTAGCGGAACCCGACCATGTGCAGGCTGTGGTAGCGCTGCGGCGCGGGAACCGTGTCGAGGTCGGCGAATTCGTCGGGCAGCTCGCTGATCACGGCAAACTCCGGGTTCTGCGCGTGGAGCGCAAGAGCGCTGCAGAGCAGCAACAACAGAAGGATCAGGCGACGTCTCATTTCTTGAATAACTCCTGGATATCAATCGGTTGTTCGACTTCGCTGCGCTCGGGAATCTCCAGCACGCGCTTGCCGGGTTCGGTTTCGAAAACCAGCACCCGCTCGGGCTGGCGCCGCTCTAGCAGGTTGCCCATATCGTAAATGCCGTTGCGGTTGCGGTCCTGCATGATGCGGATGGCGTAGCGGTCGGCCTTCAGGTAAGAGCAGAAGAGCACCGAATCGCGCTCCACGACGAAACGCCGGTGCACGCGGTCGAGTTTCTCGCTGGTCAGCTCCACGATATAGCGGTTGTCCACGCCAGTCAGGGGGATGGTCAGCGAACTGAGTTCTTCGCCGGTCGGGAGGGAGAGCTTCAAGGTCTCCTCGCGGTTGGGCAGGCCGTACATGTTGGTGAAGGTCCCCCTGGGGATGGTGACCGTGTAGGTGTAGCCCGGCTGCAGCGTGCCTTCGGGCTGGAGGATAAAGCGGCGGATATCGGCCGTGTCACGCGTGAAGGTGATTTCGCGCGGTTCCTCCTGGTTCTTGGGGTTGATCTCGACGAGCGAGATGGAATCCGGCGTCATCTTCACGACGGGGAACTCGGTCTCCAGCGTGATGCCCTCCTGCTCGACGGTTTCGGGCTTGGAAGAGATCTTGAGGAGGAAGACGGTGTCTTTTTCGCGCGCTTTGTTGGCGCTGATCAGGGCCGTGTCGGTGGGCATGCCCAGAATCACGGATTCGTCCGTGGCCACCAGAGCGCCCGTGGAGTCGGTTTTCATGTAGTTAAGCCGGAGAATCAGGCTGTCTTCCAGATGGTACTTGTAGGTAATCCAGAAGTCGAGGCTGTCGCGCGTGGGGGTGTACTGCACCAGCACGTCGGAGCTGTCCACGCCGACGAACTCCATGGAGTTGATCACCACGTCGCCCGCGCTGAACTTCAGGAAGCCGGCTTTCTCCGCCTTGCGGCCGTAGTTCTGGAGATACTGCACGCTCTGCAGGCCGGTGAAGAGCGGAAGCTCCAGCATCGCGGCGCGGGCCGCGCAGGCGGTCGTATCTTTCATGTCGAATCCCTTCAGTTCGTAGACCGAGTCAGCGACCACCGCAGTCGGGGTGAAGACCGAATCGAGAAAGGCCACCTTGTCGCCGTCCGGGTTGTATTTGAAGTCGCCGTCGCCATCCGAATAGGCATAGACGCGGTAGGCGTCGGGCGCGATGTTGCGGATGGTGAAGAAGCCCCAGGCGTCGGTGATGGCCGCGGCGTCCGGAAGCGCCTTGAAGCAGGCGGAATCGGAGTGGTCGCGGTAAAGCGCCACCAGCGTTTTGGGTACAGGCGTAAGCGTCTGGCAGTCAATCACGCGGCCGGTCACGTACATCGAATCGATCACATCGCCGGTGGAGAAGGTGTAGACCGTCCGGGGGGCGATGTTGCCCTCGTTGTTGTCGGCGAGCGAGGAGCCGAAATCGATCGTGTAGGTGGTGTTCTCGCGCAGGGTGTCCTGGATGGTCACGACGATGCTCTTGCCGCGGACGCGGGTCTTGAGCTTCTTTTTGAGCGGCGGCGAGAGAAGGATGTCTCCCGAGTTCTTGACCACAGCATATTCGTCAAAGGTCAGGACCACCGTTCCGCCTGCTCTCTGGAATCCGGTGGCACCGTTTTCCGGCTCCATCCGGAGGATGACGGGCGGTATGGTGTCCTTCGGTCCGCCCTGCGGCGCGGTGGTGGTGTTGGCGCAGGAGTGCGACAGCAGGCAGGCGGCGGCAAAGGCGGCGATGGCGAGGGCGGTCAGGGTCAGTCGGGTTTTCATGCTTTGTTGATGTCGGTACGTGAGATGGCCGTCACGCCCCGGATGTGTCCGAGACGCTGGAGAAGATTGTCAAGCACTTCCGTATTCTGGACGAAGACCTCGAGATAGGCGTCGAACACGCCGTCGTGCGATTCGAAGTGCATGTTGCGGATGTTGATGCCAAGACCGGTGGTGATGATCTTGACAAAGTCGTTGATCATGCCCTGGCGGTCGATTCCGCGGGCGCTGATGCCGGCCCTGAAGGAGCGCACGAGCGATTTGCTCCACTTGACGGCCAGCACCTTGTCGCCATACTTGGAGGCGAGGTCGGTGGCCACGGTGCAGGTCTTCTTGTGGACCGTGACCGTCCCGTCGGGGTTCATGAAGCCGATGGCGTTGTCGCCGGGGATGGGCGAGCAGCAGTCCGCAATGATGAAGGAGTCGGGCTGTCCGGTGTTGTCGGAGAGGATATAGTCCTTCCTGGGGTCGATCTGCGCGGCTTTCCGGGTGGGGCGGAAGAGTTTGATGCCCCACATCAGCACGCTGTTGCTGGAAGAGGTGTTGGCCTTGAGGGCCTTGTCGATGTCGGAGAGGTCGATCAGGCCGATTCCCACGCGGTTGTAGAAGTCGTCCTTGGTCTCGATGTGGTAGTAGTCGAGCAGCTTGCGCATCACGCGGATACGCTCGGTGATGCCGCGGGCGTTGAGGGCGTCTTCCAGCATCTGCTGGCCGTCGCGGATGGCACTCTTGGCATCGCGCTTGAGGTAGTCGAGCACCTCGCCCTTGGCCCGGTTGGTCTTCAGGAAGGCGAGCCATTCGCGCTTGGGTTTGCCCGTTTCGGAGGTGATGATCTCGATCTGGTCACCGTTGTGGAGCACCGTGGAGAGCGGCACCAGTTTCTGGTTGACCTTGGCCGCGATGGCCTGGTTGCCGATCTCCGAGTGAATCATGTAGGCGAAATCGAGGGCCGTGGCCCCCTTGGCCAGGTTGCGCGGTTCGCCCTTGTGGGTGAAGACGTAGATGTCGGGCGTGATCAGTTCCTGATGGACATTGTCCAGGAACGAGATGGCGTTGGCATCCGGGTTCTCGATAATCTCGCGCACGCGCTTCAGCCAGATGTCCACCTCGGATTCGGAGACGTTCGGGTTGTTCTTCTTGTAGAGCCAGTGCGCCGCGACGCCCCGTTCGGCGATCGAGTTCATCCGTTCGCTGCGGATCTGGATCTCCACCCAGTTGCCGCTGGGCGACATCACGGTCAGGTGGAGCGCCTCGTAGCCGTTGGCCTTGGGCTCCTTGACCCAGTCGCGGGTGCGGTCGGCCTTGTAGTTGTAGAGACTCGTGATGAGCGAGAAGATGTGCCAGCACTGCTCCCGTTCGGAGAGCCCTTCCTTGGCCTTGAAGACGATCCGGATGGCGTAGATGTCGAAAATCTCCTCGAAGGGGACCTTTTTGACATTCATCTTGCGCCAGATGGAGTAGGGACTCTTCAACCGCTTGATGATCTGCGCTTCATAGCCGTGTTCCTGCAGTTTTCCGCGGATCGGGGCGATAATCTCCTCCATTCCGGCGCTGCGCTCCTGCTCGAAGGCCTGGAGCCGCAGGGAAATCTCCTTGTAGGCCTCCGGTTCACGGTAGGTGAGCCAGATGTTCTCCATCTCCGTCTTCATGCTGTAGAGGCCGAGTTTGTGGGCCAGCGGGATGAAGATGTACATCGTCTCGCTCAGGATCTTGTCACGCTTGTATTCCGGCATGAACTGGATGGTCCGGACGTTGTGGAGCCGGTCGGCCAGTTTGATGAGGATGATGCGGACGTCGTCGTTGAGCGTCAGGAGAATCCGTTTGAAGTTTTCTGCCTGGAGGCTGGTCGCATCCTGGTTGTCGTCCAGGGCAATCTTGATCTTGGTGAGGCCGTCCACCAGCGAGGCGATCTTGTCGCCGAAGAGGCGCTGGATGTCTTCTACGGTGTATTCGGTGTCTTCCACCACATCGTGCAGCAGGGCCGCACAGATGGACTTGCAGCCGAGTCCGATCTCGCTGACCACAATTCTTGCCACGGCAATCGGGTGGAGGATATAGGGCTCCCCGGAGCGGCGCCGGACATTCTTGTGGGCTTCATTGGCGAACTCGAAGGCCTTGCGGCAGAGCTCGACCTGCTCCATATCGGCGCAGCGCTTGCGGGCCGCTTCGCGGAGCGGGGCCACTTCTCGTTCTATCAGCTGGTAATCTTCTTCGGTAAACATCGGCTGTCGGAAGGTGGGTTAGAAGTAGAGGTCGCGCTTGTCGCTGCCCCGGATGATTCCGAGGCGCTCGATGACCTTGGCCTTGCGCTCGTCGTCTTTCATTTTGGCCAGCTCGCGGTCGATCAGCTTGTAGCCTTCCGCCTTGGTTTCCGGCGAACTGTAGTCCTCAAGGTATTCGGCCAGCGTGAGGATGGCGTTCGGGGTGCAGAAATTGCCTATGAAGCCCGGGATGGCGTATTCCATGAAATGCTCGCCGGTGCGGCCCAGACGGTAGCAGGCGGTGCAGAAGCTCGGGATGAAGTCGCGGGTCATGAGCCAGCGGATGGTTTCGTCCAGGTCGCGCGTGTCGCCGATCTGGAACTGCTCGCGCTTGAGCTCCTGCTCCTCTTTCTTCTCCTGGTAGCCGCCGATTTCGAGCTTTGTGCCCGAGTCGATCTGCGAAACGCCGAACTCCATCACCTCGTTGCGGACCGCTTCGTTCTCGCGGGCGGTCATGATGAGGCCGGTGTAGGGGACGGCGAGACGCAGGATGGCCACCAGCCGTTTGAAGTGCTGGTCGCTCACCAGGTAGGGCAGATCCTCGCGGTTGAGGCCGTTGGCCGGCTGGATGCGCGGGAAGCTGATGGTGTGCGGGCCTACGCCGAAGGTCTCCTTCAAGTGGATGGCGTGCGCCACGAGTCCGAGCACCTCAAAGCGCCAGTCGTAGAGTCCGAACAGGGCGCCGATGCCCATGTCGTCGATTCCGCCCTCGAAAGCGCGGTCCATGGCTGTGAGGCGCCACAGGTAGTCGCCCTTGCGGGTGTCGGCAGGGTGGTAAATCTTGTAGGTCTCTTTGTGGTAGGTCTCCTGGAACACCTGGAAGGTGCCGATTCCGGCGGCCTTGACAATCTTGTAACCCTCCACGTCGAGCGGAGCGGCGTTGATGTTCACGCGGCGGATGGAGCCGTGGCCGACCTTGGTCTCGTAGACCTTGCGGACGGTGTGGGCGATGAATTCCGGGGAGTAGAGCGGCGATTCGCCGTACACCAGGATCAGGCGCTTGTGGCCCAGGTTCTCCAGGCTCTCCACCTCCTGGACCAGTTCCTGGTCGGTGAGGGTGCGGCGGACGGTGCTGCGCAGCGATTTGCGGAAACCGCAGTACTTGCAGTCGTTGATGCAGTAGTTACCGATATAGAGCGGCGCGAAGAGCACGATTCGGTTGCCGTAGATGGACTTCTTGAGTTCGTGGGCCGTTTCGAACAGCTCTTTCTCCATTTCGGGAGATTCGATGGCGAGCAACTTGGCGGTCTCCTCGAGGGTCAGCGGCTCCTTGTTCTTGCTTTTGGCAAAGATGGCGCGGATGGCCGCTTTGTCTTCTTTCGTATCGCGTACCAGGGATTCGAGGTAGGCGTCATTGATGAAATCTTGACCTTTCATATCAGAAGAGTGTATTTTGCGTTGGTGTACTAGTATGGTTGATCAGTGTGTAGAATTCTTCTTCGGAGATTACCTTCACGCCCAGCTTCTCCGCCTTGCGGAGCTTTTCGGGGCCGGCCTTTTCGCCGGCGAGCAGGTAGGTGGTGCTGCCGCTTACGCTGCCGGTGTTCTTGCCGCCGTGGGCTGCGATCAGGGCTTTCATCTCCTCGCGGGAGACGGTGAAGTTGCCCGAAACGACCACCGTGGCGCCTTCCAGCGTGTCGGAGAGGCGACGGGTCTGCTCTGCGCTCATTTCAAACTGCAGGCCCAGCGCGCGGAGCTTTTCAATCATCTCGCGGTGGCGCGGGGCGGCGAACCAGTCGAGGATGGCGTCGGCCATGATGCCGCCGACTTCGTCGATCTGCAGCAACTCTTCACGCGTGGCGTTCATCAGTGCGTCCAGGCTTCCGAAGTGGTCGGCCAGCATCCGGGCGGTGGTTTCACCGATGTGGCGGATGCCCAGGGCGTTCAGTACGCGCGGGAAGGGCACCTGCTTGCTGCGCTCCATGCTTGCAAGGAAGTTCTCCACCGACTTTTGCTGCCACCCTTCGAGCTGCAGCAGCTGTGCGGGGGTGAGGGCGTAGAGGTCGGGCAGTTCGCGGATCAGTCCGGCGTCGTAGAACTGCGCGATCGTCGCATCGCCCGCCAGGATGTCCATGGCCTTGCGCGAGATGAAGTGGATGAAACGGCCCTTGATCTGTTCCGGGCAGCTGTCGCTGTTCGGGCAGTAGTGGCGGGCCTGGTCTTCGTCGCGCACCAGCGGGGTGCCGCAGTCGGGGCAGCGCTCCGGAAAATGCGGCCGCTGGGCGTTCGCGGGCCGTTTGGTGAGTTCCACGGCCGTAATCTTGGGGATGATCTCGCCGCCCTTCTCCACATAGACCCAGTCGCCGATGTGGATGTCCAGCAGGTCCATCTGGTCTTTGTTGTGGAGCGACGCGCGCTTGATCACGGTACCCGAGAGGGGAACCGGTTCCAGGTTGGCGACCGGCGTCACGGCGCCCGTGCGGCCCACCTGGTAGTCGACGCTCAGCAGCGGGGTGAGGGCCGATTCGGGTTTGAACTTGTATGCAGTGGCCCAGCGCGGCGATTTGGCGGTGAAGCCCAGCTGACGCTGCAGGTCCAGTTCGTTGACTTTGATGACGATGCCGTCGGTGGCGAAGGGGAGGCTCTTGCGGCGGGTGTCCCACTCCTGAATGTAGGCCACGGCTTCGCGGATGCTCGTTGCCTTGCGGGAGTAGGCGGAAACGGGCAGGCCCCACGATGCGGCGGCCCCGATGGCTTCGATATGTGTCTTGAAGGGGAGATTCTCACCCAGCATGTGGTAGAGCACGCAGTCCAGGCCGCGGGTGCGCATCTCCTCCGGATTCTGGAGCTTGAGGCTGCCGGAAGCGGCGTTGCGCGGGTTGGCGAAGGGGGCTTCGCCTATCTCTTCGCGTTCGCGGTTGAGGCGCTCGAAGGCCTCGAAAGGCATGTAGATCTCGCCGCGGATCTCGAACTCCTGCGGGATGTCCGCCCCGTGGAGCGTCTGCGGGATGGCGGGGATGTTCACCACGTTGCGGGTGACGTCGTCGCCCTTGGCGCCGTCGCCGCGGGTCAGTGCGCGCAGCAGGCGGCCGTTGCGGTAGGTGAGGCAGATGGCCGTGCCGTCGAACTTCAGTTCGCAGGAGAAGCTGTACGGCGCGGTGACATCCTTTGCGATCCGGGCGTCGAATTCCGTCAGTTCTTCGATACTGTAGGTGTTGCCCAGCGAGAGCATCGGATAGCGGTGCGCCACCTGCTCGAAACGGGCTGCCGGTCCGCTTTCAAGGTCGCTGCCCACGCGGCTGGCGGGGGAGTCGGCTGCGGCGAACTCCGGCCAGCGTTTCTCCAGCCCCTGGAGCTCCTGCATCAGCAGGTCGAACTCGAAGTCGGAGATCGTCGGCGCGTTGAGTACATAGTAGTTATGGTTATGCTTCTCGAGCTCCTTCCGCAGGAACCCGATCCGCGCCTTCGCTTCCGACTTACCCATCTTGGCCATAACCTTTGCTTTAACAAGCAAAGATAACAAAAAAACGGGCCAGTCTGTACGTTAAATGCCGAGAATCTTCAGGGCTTCGGGGGCGGAGGTGAAGCGGAAGGGGGCGGGGATGCCCTGGAGGCCGCGGGAACGCCAGTCGGCCAGGGCGAAACGGCAGCCGGCACCGTCGGCGCAGCGGAAGTCGTGGATGGTGTCGCCGAAGTAGATGGCCTCGGAAGGAAGAATGGCCGTCCCGGCCGCTTCGGAGGCGAGTTCCACGCAGCGGACCATCGGCGCAGGGTCCGGTTTGCGGCGGGGCGCGTCGTCGGCGCAGATGATGTGGTCAATGTACTGCAAGAAGGGCTTGATGTGCTCGTCCTTGTCGAATTCGAAGTGGTTGCGGGCCGTGACGATTCCCGTGCGGAAGCCGGCCGACTTGATGGCGGCAACCATTTCCAGGGCTCCCGGGAAGGGTTTGATGAGGTGCGTCAGCGACACATAGTTCTCCTCCCAGCGTTCGCCGAAGGCGACGGCGTCGTCAAAGTGGATGTCCCGCGAAACGTCGGCGCTGGAGATGCCGAACCAGCGGTAGGCCTCGTCGTAGGGCACCTCCCGCCCGGTCAGTTCGCGGATGGTCTGCATCAACGACAGCACCCCGGTCTCCTCGGAGTCGATCAGGGTGCCGTCGATATCGAAAATGACCAGTTTGAACGCCGCCATCCTACTTCACCAGCCGTTTTACCACCGCATTCATTTCCGGCAGCTGCGCCTCCATGGAGGTCAGTAGTTTGTACTGGGCGCGGGTGCGCACCAGGTTGTGTTCCGGATAGCGGATCTTGTAGTAGGTGTCGCCGTCGATATAGTCCATCAGGAAGCGCAGCACCTGCTCGTAGGTGATATACAACCCGCTGAAAGCCAGATGCTCAATCTCAATGGGTGCCAGGGCGCCTTTCATCTGCGAAAGATAACCCTCCATCCAGGCGGTGAACATGGGCATCGACATCGAAACCCGCGAGAGGTCCGGATCGTCCTCCGCGCCCGAATTGGTGTAGGAGCGCAGCGCGTCGCCGGTGTCGTTGAGCAGGGTAGAGGACATCAGGGTGTCCAGGTCGATCGCGCAAAGCACTTCGCCCGAAGCTGCATCAAAGAGGAAGTTGCTGATTTTTGTGTCGTTATGCGTGACGCGGGTGGGGATTTCTCCCTTCTCGAACCGTTCCCAGAAGGCGAGCATCCGCGCGCGGCGCGACTCGATCCAGCCTATCTCCTCTTTCAGCGAAGCCACCCGTCCGGCGGCGTCGCGGCGCAGTGATTCGTCCCACTGGCTGAAACGGAACCGGATGTTGTGGAATCCCTTGATGATTTCGGTGAGCGGCTGCGTGAAATCGGCCACCTGCCGGTGGAAGAGACCCAGTCCCAGGCCGCCCTGGCGCGCAAGGTCCGGAGTATCGGCCCGGTCGTAGCTCTTGCTGCCGGAAATGAAGGTGCAGACGGCCCAGAAGTTTCCGTCGGCGTCCTGCACGTACCATTTGCCGTCCAATGCCGGCACCACGGTCAGCGTGCCGCAATCCGGATCGGCCACCTTGCCTTTGATGTGCCGCGTCACGGCCACGATGTTCTCCATCATCGCCGGCACGTCAGGAAAGACTGCGTGGTTCTTGCGTTGCAGGATGTAGGCGGGCTGGTCGGAGCCCTCGACAAAGACCATGAAAGTATCGTTGATAAAGCCTTCGCCCAGCGGCCGGACATCGGTCACGGTGCCGCGCAGCGAGAATCGGGAAGCGAGTTCAGGCAGTTTCATTACCGGCGGATTTTATAGCCCTTGTAGGCGTAGAACATGATAATCAGGTAGAGCGGCAGACAGATCCAGTAAGCGTTCTGGCTGCCCAGGCCGTCTTTCAGGAAACCGAAGAGTACCGGAATCAGCGCACCGCCGCCGATGGCTGCCACCAGCAGGGAGGAACCCTTCTTGGTGAACTTGCCCAGATCGGTGATGGCGAGCGGCCAGATGGCCGGATACATCAGCGAGCAGGCGAGGCTGAGCAGCGCCACGAACCAGACGGAAACCGCCCCGGGCGTCAGCACGATGGCCAGCGACATGACGACCGCCGTCCAGGTGCAGATGCGCAGCGCCTTGACCTGCGAAAGGTATTTTGGGATGCAGACGATGCCCACGATATAGCCGATGGCCATGCCCAGTCCCGGGAAGATGGTGTAGCGTTCCGGGTTGGGAAGCCCCAGGTCCTGCGCGTAGTCCAGCACGGTGAGCAGCGCGAGGTTCTCCACGCCTACGTAGACGAAGATGGAGAGCGCGCCCAGAATCAGGTGCGGGAACTGCCAGATGCTCTTTTTGCCGGCAGCGTAGGGGCAATCCTCCTCATTCTCTTCACCTTGTGCCTTGATCTCCTCGAGCGGTGCGAAGATGGTGGCGATGCCGAATGCGACCATCACGCCCACGATAATCAGCAGCGGGGTATTGAGGTCCGTCAGACCGACCAACTCGATGGGTTTGCGCGTCACGGCCGCGATGAAGACCGACGGCAGTGCCAGTGCAATCGAGTTGCAGATGCCCATGATGCTGATGCGCCGCGCGGCGCTGTCAATCGGGCCGAGGATGGTCACATAGGGGTTGATGGCCGCCTGCAGCACCGTGTTGGCCGTTCCGCTCAGAAAGCAGGCCAGCAGGTAGAGCGCGAAACTTTCCAGATGCGCTGCGGGGATAAAGAGCGCAAAGGCCGCCGCAAAGAGGAAGAACGACACGGACATGGTCCGCTTGTAGCCGATCCGGGCGATGATGGCCGCAGCCGGGAAGCTGAAGATCAGGAAGGCCAGGAAGGTGGCCGCAATTACCAGGTAGCTCTGTGCGGAACTCAGGTGCAGGTTGTTCTCGAGGAACGGCACGAAATAGCCGTTGATGCCCACGGCGAATCCCACCGTGAAGAACATCATGCCTATGAAGGCGAGGGGGACGATATACTTGTTCTTGCCCATAACGGTCTAGTTGTTGAGATGATACTTGATGAGTCCTTCCATCGGGGCCTGCAGGATTACGCCCATCTTCATGCCGAACTCTTCCACCACCTTCTGCAGCAGCGGTTTGAAATAGTAGGCCACGCTGCCTACAGCATTGAACGTATACTGCTGATAGTTAGGATAGTGGGTAACGATCAGCAGGAAGAACTGCCGGAAGGCGTCGGTCACCAGGTTCGGGAAGTAGGGATCGAAGTCCAGATGGTCCGCGATGAAGCGGGCATACTGCGCGCAGAAGCGGTTGGGGAAGGGTTTGGTGTAGATCTGGTCCAGCAGTTCGTCGTTGTTCTTGCCGAGCGCCTTGCCCACCTCTTTGTAGACCTTTTCCGGCATGTTGCGGCGAATGAAGTCGGTGATCATCCGCTTGCCCAGGTTGGCGCCGGAGCCCTCGTCGCCCAGGATAAAGCCGCAGGAGTCCACGTTGAGCCCTTCGTTGCAGCCGTCGTAGAGGCAGGAGTTGGAACCCGTGCCCATGATGGCCGCAAAGCCCGGTTCGGCCTGCAACAGGGCGCGGCAGGAAGCAAGCGTATCCATGGCGATGAAGACCTTCGTGGCCTTGGTGAAGACCTTCTTGAGCGTCTCCGTCATGAAGGGATACTGGAGTTCGGTGACGCCCGCTCCGTAAAAATAGATTTCCGTGACTTGATCCACAGGGAAACCTTCCGGGAGGTTCTTGCGGATATCCTCCACGATCTGCGGCCCCGTGATATAGTTGGGGTTGTAGCCCTGGCTGCCAAAACGGATGACGGCCTTGGTTTCGCGGGAAACGCAAGCCCAGTCGGTTTTGGAAGCCCCGCTGTCTGCAATCAGTATCATATTAAATATCAGTTATTTCCAGAGTCCGTGCATATCGGGGATCTCGCCCAGGCCGTAGCGGAAGAGGACGATACCCACCGCCTTGGAGGTGGTCAGGTCGCGGCAGTCCGCGAGGGTCTCTTCTGCCGTCATCGGAACGGGATTCTCATCCTCGGATCCGAAGTCCATCGGATCCTTGTCGCGGTAGGTGGTGGTGCCGGCCCAGACCACGGCCGGAGCGCCCTTCTCCGCAAAATGGTTGGCCACGCGGACCGCCCAGCCCTCGTCGTTCTTCTTGTAGCCGCCGCTGTGACGGTAGATCATCGGCATGAGGATGTCCAGATACTGGCCCATCTGTGCGGGATCCTGGCCGTAGTAATACTCGCTGTCCGGTTCGGGCATCAGCGCCGCGGAGAGGACAATCCTGGGATTGTGCGCACGGCATGCCTCGCTGATCTGGCGGCAGAATTCGGTGACGCAGCCCGTGGCGGTAATCTCCTCGGAAGGATTGTGCTTGTGGGCCGTTCCGCCGAACCGGATGTAGTCCAGGTGGATGCCGTCCACGCCCCAGTCCACGTACTGCACGGCGCGTGCGATCACTTCGTCAAAATAGTCCTGCTTGTAGCGGTTGTTCTCGTCGTCCACGGGATTTACCCATTTGCCCTCTTTGTAGAAGCACTGGAACCAGATGTGTATCTGGATGCCCTTCCTCTGGGCAGCCTTTACGAAATCCAGCGTAGAATCCACGCCGTGGGCCGTGAAAGCCTTTTCGTGAAGGATGACATTGCGGATGTCTTTCTGGACGAGTTCATCCAGGTCCACTTCGGGCATGAACTTGGACCAGAGCCAGATGGCGTTGGTATTGGGTTTCTGGCAGCAGGATGCCAGCATCAGCGCCGCAGCGGCGAGAAGAAGTATGCGTTTCATGACAAACAATTAGAATTCAAGTTTGTAGTAGCGGCCGTTGAAGGTTTCCATACCCTTCCAGGTAGGGGTGCCCCACGTGGCGTTGTTGTTGGACGGGTCGCAGATCCACCACTGTCCGTCCACGTAGATTTCCGGAATTACGTGGCCGATCACGCCGGATTTGAAATAGCACTGTCCGTGCAGGTAGCGGGCCGGAATGCCGGCTGCGTGGCACATGGCCAGCGTGGTGTGGGTCAAATCGCAGCAGTTGCCGCCCTTGTCGTTGATGGTCCCCACGGCGCCCTTGCGGGTGTTCATGTAGTTCTCCCATTCCCATTCGTCACGGGCGTAGGTGAAGATGGCCTCCGCCTTCTGGCGGTCGGTTGCATCGGCGGGGAGATCCTTCAGTGCGGCAGCCAGCGTGCTTCGGACGAGTTCATCGTCTGCCGGGCTGTTGGACGAGGATTCCAAATAGCTTGACGGCCAGGACGATACCTCTTCCGGCCACTTGCCCCGGTTCTCCACGAATCGGTTGACGACGCGGGCCATCACCACCATCGCGGCGCGCAGGTTCATCCGGTTGTCGTGCTGCGTGACGACCATGGTCAGTTGCGGTATGTATCCGGGATTCTCAGGATCGTCGGAAGGGAAGGTGATATAGTTGGGCAGGCGGCCGTTTTCGCGGGCGTATTGTGCGATACGGCCGGCCATATAGCGGATGTGCGCAAAATCGATCACATCCGGATCGAAGGTGTTCCAGCGGTATTCGTCCTCGCATTCGACGGGGGAAAGCGCGAGATCCTCTTTCTGCCAGGTCTCGGGCTCGGAAACGATCTTCTCGAGCAGCAGGCAGGCGGCAAGCGTGTAATTGCCCTTGTCGTACGTGATCCCGTCTACCGTGACTTCGGCGGGCAGCGCACCGTCGGTTTCAAACGATTCGTAAGCGTCCGATATGGCCTGCAGGAAGCGGCCGTTGTGGCTGTCGAGCGTAAAAGGGCGGCCGCAGGAGGCCAGCATCAGCACTGCGGCGGCGAAAAGGAGAATTCTTTTCATCTTTTCATACGATTATTGGGCGAACATTCCGTTGAAGTCGGGAAGGGTGCCGATTCCGTCGCGGAACAGCGCGATACCTTGTGCGCGCGACGATTTGATATTGTAGCAGTCGCGGTAAATCTCCTCTGCGCTCAACCCCTGCGTATTGGAGTTGTAGGTGGAGATGCCGTGCCAGACCTGCTTGTCGCCGGCGCGGTCCGCAAACCAGTTGGCCACCGCCACGTTGGTCGAAGCCGAGTAATTGTACGACGAGATGTAGGCCATCGGCATCAGGATGTCGATATACTGCGTCATCTGCTGCGGCTCCTGTCCGTAGTACTGCTGCGCGTTGCGTTCGCCCATCAGGGCCGCGGAGAGAATCAGGGCCGGTTTCTTGCCCTTCAGCGTCACGTATGCCTGGCGGCAGAATTCGGTGATTGCGCCGATTCCGGTGATACCGTCGTCCGGGAAATCATGCTTGTAGGAGGTCCCTCCGAAGCGGATATAGTCGAAGTGGATACCGTCGATCGGGGCGGAATCGATATAGTTCTTGCCGCGGTTCAGGATGTCGTCGAACAGATCCTGGTCATAGCGGGCCGGGGTGTCGCCCACGCGGTCAATCACCGGGGAGCGCCACTTGATGTCGTCGTTCCACCAGAAGCACTGCATCCAGATATGGAGCGTCATGCCCAGCTCGTGTGCCTTGTTGGCCAGGCTGGTGACCTTGGCTGCCCCGTAGTTCTTGAAAGCATATTCGTGGAGCAGGACATTGCCGATTCCCAGACGGCAGAGCGAATCCAGGTCAATCGTATTGGTGGAGGACTGGCGCACCCAGAGGGCGATGGTGTTGCCCACCTCGATTCCGTAATTCTTCGCGCCCTTGGAAGGGGTGAGTACGGTGAACCAGCGGCCGGTACCGTCGGGCAGGCGGCTCCAGCTGGTGGATGTGGTGGCAGCCCGGCCGTCGTTTCGCACATCGCTCTTGGCAAAGCTGTCCAGCGTTGCGCCGTCCGGCCCGCAGAGGGTGAAGGAGTCGTTTGCCGCCACATCTGCGTCGAAGATGACCTTGCCGCCCGCGGGAATCGTGAGCGAACTCTTGGTCGCGAGCGTGGTGCCGCCGGATTTGAGCGTCAGGCTGCTTGCGGTCATCGTCGAGACGGTGGGATTGCAGACCTCGATCCATCCTGCGAGCGATACTTCGTTGATGACCAGGCCCGTCAGGTCGGTCGTGTTGCTTATGTTCTCTACGCCCTTGGTGGCGGTTTCCGTCACGCGGAAGTCGCCGGTCAGATCGGGCAGGCGGCTCCAGCTTCCACCGGCAGGCGGCGTGGCCAGGCTGCCGGCCGAGAAGGAGACGACCTTCTTGCCCGTGTTGCTGTAATAGGTGAAATCACTGAACTTGCCGGCATTCGTCTTGTTCTCGACCACCAGCCGTTGCCTTCCTTTCAGCACGAGGCCGGCCGGCGCGGTAAAGAGACGCGTGTTGTCGGAAGACTCGATATAGGAGTATTCCAGCCGCTGGTCCACGCCGCTGTTGTTGTAGATTTCAATCCACCCTTCAGCGGGGCAAACCTCGTTGACAACCAGGTTGGAGAGATTGTAGGGAGTGATTTTGTAATTGGCTTCGCCGCGCGTGGGGGTGGTGGTCACCGCCCAGCTGCCGGTCACGTCCGGAATGCGGGCGTAACTTTCGCCGTCGTTGAGACGGGTGCTGCCGTAAAGGTCGTACTGGAGCGAAAAGCTGTTGAGCAGGACGCCCTCGGCATCCGCGATACCGACCTCTTCAAAGGTGGCGCGGAGCATCGGGGCGGTGAAGCTGATATCCTCCGTGGAAATGACAAAGTAGCTGTTCGACGCGATTTCGCCTTCCGTCAACGTAGCCACCAGTTCATCGTACACCGTGTTGCTGGTCAGACGGATCTGCATGCCGTTGAGATGAATCAGGTTGTCGGAACGGTTGTAAATCTCGATCCAGCCTTCCTTGCCGATACCCGGTGAAGGGGAGATCTCGTTGATGATGATTCCCTGCATCGAATCGTACTTTTCGGGTTCCGGACCCGGACAGCCGGTCAGTACGACAAGGCAAAGAGGGAGAAGTGCAAGTAATAAACGTTTCATCGGATCTTAGAAAGGAAGTTCTTCGTAATAGTGGAGTCCCGTATAGCTGGTGAAGGTCACCGTGCCGAATGAATTGCCGTTGTTGGAAGCGTCGGCCATCACCCATTCCCCGTCAACGAACAGTTGGGAGACTACGTGGCCGTAGACTCCGTCGGAATATTGGCACTGAGCATGGAAATACCGGCCCGGGATGCCGCTCAGCCGCGCCATGGCCAGCACGGAGTGCGAAAGGTCGCAGCAGTTGCCGGCTTTGGCCTTGATGGTGCCGACGGCGCCCTTGCTGGTATTGCTGTAGTACTGGTAGTCGTATTCGTCGCGCGCATAGTTGAAGATGGCGGTGGCCTTCTGGCGGACGGTGGACGATTCGGTCACGCCGGCTTTCGCCCAGGCTGCGTCGCGTGCGGCTTTCACCTCCGGCGCATTCTTGTCGCAGTTGTTGGTGGCGTGGGTGTAGGAGGCCTCCCAGGTGCCGATGGTCTGCGGGAACGCATTGTCCTTGGCATAAGCGGCCATCGCGCGGTAGAGCATCACGACGAGTCCCGTTGTGGAGAGGTTCGAATCATAGCCAGGGATCGTCATGTTGAGCATCACCGCCTTGTTCTGCGTCATGTTCGTGTATTGGTTGCGCAGCAACTGGACGAATGCGGTGAAGGGAACTTCATCCGGGAGGAACGGATTGTCGCTGGTCAGTCCGAAGGTGGCGGAAGGGTAGGAGATATCCTCGTCCATCCAGGTCTCGGGCTCGTCCACCATCTTCAGCGTCAGGACGATACCTGCGCGGACATACTCGGAAACGTGGACCTGTACGCCTTCCCACTTGATGGCGTTCGAAATCTTGTTGTTCGCAACCCAGTCGTCGTAGGCCTTAGCAAGCGTTACGACCAGTTGCCCGTTATAGGTTTCCTCCCAGCCGGTCTCAGGACCGGGTTCCGGTTTCTCCTCGCAGCCGCAGACGAGAACCGCCAGGCAAAGCAAAGCGAAAAAGCGTTTCATGGCAGTTTGTTTTAGTATAATTGGCTCCCATAGGGCGTTTCACCGCCCCATGGGAAATAAGTGTTAGTAGAGGTCGAATGCGACCTTCGCGTCCTTGATGGCATCGTAGACATTGGTCTCGATGTTGTTGTCAAGGATGTATTTGTAGATACGGGCTGCGATCAGGAGTTCACGCATAGGAGAAACCAGACCGACATAGCCGTCCAGATTGAGGGTGCCGCTGGTCGTACCGAATTCCTGGAAGTTACCGATCATACCCAGCGGGCTGTTGCCGGCATTGGAAACCAAGCCGCGGACAACATGCCAGGAGCCGCACTTCAGCAGGAAGTCGATACCGACCTCGGTAATATCAGCCCCGTTGTACTTGACCGTATTGTCGTATTCGTACCACGGAGTTTTGCCCCAGACATTATTGGCAGAATAAGTCGGTACGGGAGCGTCAAGACCTACACCGTTGGCAAGGGTGTAAGGTTTGTTGCGGTCGGTCATGCCTGCCAGGAACTCATCACCTTCCGTGGTGCAGAGATCCATCAGGCCGCGGATAGCGATTTCCCAGCACTGATTCGAGCTGTATTCCGTCTTGCCTACCTTAGCCGTCCAGAACGGTGCATACTTCTGGTCATACTGATTGCCGTCGGCGCCGTAAATGTTGTTGGGGTTGATGATAGGAAGCAGGTGGACGTCGGTCCAAGCCGTAGGGCCATTGTGCGTACCGTCAGCATCGACCTTACCGATCGTACTCTCCCATACATCGAGGCAGGTCACGAAGGCCTTTGCGAAATCCTTGATGGAAGGAACCTGATGGTACATATCGAAGTCGAACTTGACATCCTTGATGGCATCCCAGACGTTGGTCTTGATGTTGTTGTCAAGGATGTACTTGTAGATGCGGGCGAGCACGATGAGTTCGCGCATTGCGGAAATCTGGCCGGAGTAACCCGTCAAGACGAGCTCGGAGCTTGCGTCGGTACCGAATACCTGATAGTTACCGATCTGGCCGAGAGGGTTCGGGTTGCCGTCATTCCTGACAAGACCGCGGACAACATGCCAGGAACCGCACTTGAGGATGAATTCTACATCGACTTCTTCGATATCTTCGCCGTTGTACTTCACAAGGCCGTCACCTTCATACCAGGCATTGGCGCCCCACTTGTTGTTGGACGAATAGGTCGGCATCGGGCTGTCGAGTCCGACACCGTTGCCCAACGTGTACATGTGGTTGTTGCGGGAGGCCATGTTGGCAAGATGCGCTTCACCTTCGGTGGTGCAAAGCTGCATCAGGCCGCGGATAGCGATCTCCCAGCACTGGTTGGAAGTATACTCCTCGTCTCCTACGACTGCCTTCCAGTAAGGCTGCCACTTGGCGTCGTACTGGTTGCCTTCGTTGGTATAACCCGGGGATGCGACGTTGATAGGAAGGAAATGGACGTTCTTCCATGCGGTTGCGCCGTTGTGGCTGTAGTCGGCGTCAACGGTACCGACGGTTGCTTCCCAGACGGGCAGGAGGGTCACAAATGCCTTTGCGAAGTCCTCGATGGTACCGGTCACGGGTTTGACATACGCATTCTGCGTGATGGCAACGCTCTTGGAATAGTTTTCGGAGGTGATGACGACTTCACCGGTGCGGGCCTCTTCAACCGTATAGTTGTCGACGGTCACGCTTACGGTAGCATCGCCGGCAGCGCCGCTGGCGGTTCCAAGATGGATCCAGTCGTTCTCGGTAGTCGCCGTCCACGCGCCGGTAGCGGTGAACTCAATGTTCTGGGCTGCTTCCGGAGCGGCTTCGAAGGTCAGTTTATCGGTCTTGAGAACAACCGGAAGCTCCTGGTTGTAAAGCTCGAAGTCGACCTTCACGTTCTTGAGGGCATCGTACACGTTCTTGTCGATGTTGTTGTCGAGCATGTACTTGTAGAAGCGGGCAAGGATGAGGAACTCACGCATCGGGCAGATGAGGCCGTCGTAGCCTTCGAGATTCAGCGTGGAGGAACCGGTGCCGAACTGCTGGAAGTTACCGATCATGCCCAGCGGGCTGTTGTGGTCGTTCGTGATGAAACTGCGGACAACATGCCAGGAGCCGCATTTCATGATGAACTCGAGACCGACTTCGGTCAGCTCCTGTCCGTTGTACTTGACGGGACCGCCGTCGTTCTTGGACTCATACCAGGGGTATTTGCCCCAGACGCAAGCTGCGGAAGGCGTGCTGATAGGCGCACCCGAGAAGGACTTGCCGTTGCCGTAAGGAATCTCACCGTTGCGGGAGTGGGTGTTGAGGAATGCTTCACCTTCGGTGGTACACATGTTCATGAGACCGCGGATAGCGATTTCCCAGCACTGTGCAGCGGTGTAGGTGGTACCTTCGATTTCTACCGTCTTGTAAGGCTGGTACTTGGGATCCCACTGGCCGCCCTGCTTGACCCAGTCGTTCTTGGTGTCCTGGGGAATCGGGATGAAGTGGACTCTTTCCCATGCGCTGTTGTTATCCTCGCAAGCGGAACCGTCTGCGCTGAGGGATTCAGCAATGGTGTTCTCCCAGACTTCGAGATACTTGACGAATTCCGTAGCCCAAGCCTTGAGGGTGGCGCCGCCGCCCAGATACTCGGTGGAAACCGTTGCGGGGAGCTGTCCCTTGGCGGAATACTCTGCCAACGTGCGGGCGATGGTCACCATCGCACGGTTGGTGGAGAATGCCAGAGGGTCGTTGCCTCTGTAGACCAGGGTCTGGTTGGGGAACTGGCCCTTCTCGTCAGCTGCCTTTACGAGGCTGGCTGCGATCGTGACGATGTCCTCATTCACGCCCTTGCCGTCTTTCGGGCCGTTCACGACAGCGATTTCATCTTTGTCATAGCTGTCGCGGTCGGGGTTGGCCGCTGCCCTGACGCTCTTGACAGGGATGTCGGCCGTCTCGCCCTTGCTGATGGAAACCAGCGCGGAAGCGCCCAGATAGAGGTAATCCGCTACCTGGAGATTCTGGCCGTCAACGGTGACGGTTGCGGGGATCGTGCGGTTTTCTTCCCACGCTGCGTAAACGTCAGCGGTGGCTGCGACGATCTTGGTGATTGCTACGCCGTTTTCAATTTCGGGTTCGTTGGGGCAGCCCGTCACTGTCAAAACGCCGAGAATCATCGCAAACAAAAAAGCAAACTTTCTCATAATAAATGATTTTGGTTAGTGAAAAAAGTTTAGTGAATAAATGAGTGAATTGTTGGATATAGATTTCTAGTTAAACGATTTATGCCGGGTTTCACCGACCGGGCGGCCGTTGCGGAATGCGCGGGCCGTGACGGTCTGCTGGCGGTTGATGACGAAGGGCATCTCATAGCGGGGAGAATCCATCGTAGGCTCGCTGCCGTCCAGGGTGTAGCGGATTTCGGTATCCGGTGCATCCACGGAAAGGATGGCCACCTTGTCGTACTCGGTGTCCGGCCGAAGTTCGATGAAAGGATTCCAGAAGGCCTTGCAGTACCCTACGTGCAGGTTATCCAGCCGCTGCAGATGATGCTCCAGCCGCCGGGTGAAGGCCTCGTAATCCTTGTCGCCTCGGCTCCAGCCCGATTCGGCAATTGCACACATGCGCGGCCAGGCCATATACTCCACACGTGCGGGCGTGGGCATATACTCGGTCCAGACACAACCTTCCACACCAATAATATAGCGCGCCTCTTCCGGGGTGAGCACCGCGGGAACCGGCTCGTATTCGTACATGGTGCGCAGGAGGGTGGGACCGCCCATCGCCAGCGGTTCGCTGTCGGGGTCGGCCTGCCAGTAATCCAGGTAATACTTGGGGTAGGGCGCCATCACCACTTCATGGTGCTGCTGGGCGGCCTTGATGCCGCCCTCTTCGCCCAGCCAGCTCATCACCTTGGCGTTCGGTGCGAGACCGCCTTGCAGGATCTCGTCCCAGCCGATGATCTCGTGACCCTTGCCGTTGATGTATTTTTCCATCCGGGTGATGAACCAGCTCTGCAGTTCGAACTCATCCTTGAGTCCGAGCTTGCGGATCAGCGCCTGGCAGTGCGGACACTGTTTCCAGCTGGCCTTGGGACATTCGTCGCCACCGATGTGGACCAGCGTGGAGGGGAAGAGTTCGAACACTTCGTCCATCACATCCTCCAGGAACTTGAAGGTCTCGTCTTTGGGACAGAAGACCTGTTTGAAGACGCCCCACCTGGTGGCGGTCTCATAGTGGTCTTCCAGTCCGCAGGAGAGCTCCGGATAGCAGGAGATGGCGGCCAGCGCGTGGCCGGGCATCTCGATCTCCGGAATGATGGTTACGTAGCGTTCCGCCGCATATTGCACCAATTCGCGTACCTCATCCTGGCTGTAGTAGCCCCCGTGCGGAGTTCCGTCGTAGACGCCGCTCTTGAGCGAACCGATCACCGTCTCCTTGCGCCACTGGCCCTTTTCGGTCAGCAACGGGTACTTCTTGATCTCGAGCCGCCAGCCCTGGTCCTCGGTGAGGTGCCAGTGGAAGCGGTTGACCTTGTGGAGCGCCATGATGTCGATATAGCGCTTCAGGAAGTCCATTTCAAAGAAGTGGAGACAGCAGTCCAGGTGCATGCCGCGGTAGGCGAAACGCGGGGCGTCTTCGATATCGCAGCAGGGAACCTCCCAGCGGACGCCGCGGACACGGTGGTCTGCAAAAACCTCCGTAGGAAGTAGCTGCAGCAGTGTCTGGATGGCATAGAAGGCGCCGGCTCCGTCACCGTATTCGATTACAATCCTCTCCGGCTGCACTTTCAGTGAGTAGGCTTCGGAAGGGAGGCCTGCATTCAGGAACCAGATGCCGAGCTGCGGGTTGCGCAGATCGGCCTGTTCCGTCTGTAGGGTAAAACCGGCAGCGGTGGAAAGCCTTTCGTTCAGGAATCCGGCAATCCGTTGGAATTCGGACGTGTTTTCATCCAGAAAGACGGGCGTGCCGGAGGCGATGCGGAAGCATCCGTCCGCCAGCTCCATGTGATGCGGCAGCGGAATGACGCTCACCGCCTCCCGCTCCGCGGGAACGGAGCAGGAGACGAGTGCCGTCAATAGAATCACTATGCTGAAGAATCTCTTCATCCGGTGAATGACAGTCTGTTAGTAACCGGGATTCTGGATGATGGAACCCTCCGACTTGACAATCTCCTGGCTCGGAATCGGCATCAGGTAGTTGGGATAGACGCCGTCACGTTTCGGGAAATACTTCGGGGTCGGGGAGATGTTCATACAGCAGTCGCCGTAGTCGATCTTGTAATCCTTGCCCAGCCAGCGGTAGGTGACGATGTAATCGATCTTGTCACCCTTGCGGTCGCCTTCACCGGCATACACATAGGTGTTGTAAGCGGCGGTGTTGGGCCAGTAGTAGTTGGTGTTGTTCTTGGATTCGTCGTAGAGACGTGCCACGCGGTAGAGGGTGTCGAAGGTGCTGCCGTTCTTGAGAATCATGGTGCGGAGACCGCAGATCGGGACATTCTCATAGAACTCTGCCACCTTCCAGCGGCGGACGTCGAAGTAGCGGATGAACTCGAAGGCGAGCTCTACACGGCGCTCGTTGACCACGCGGTCCCAGAGGTCCGTACCGGTATCGGTGATAGCGGGCATCATCACGTCCGGACGCTGGCGAACCTTGTTGAGATAGGTGCGGCACTCCTCTTCGCGGTTGGTCATGTAGGCGCACTCGGCCAGGTTCAGGTACATCTCGCCCAGGCGGAACCAGGGATAGAGCAGCGTTCCCACCTCCGATTCGGTGATCGGCTTGGTAGGGATATACCACTTGTTGAGTTCCACACCGGTCAGGTTGGTCGCATCCCACATGTGTGCGGCCTTCTTGGTGTACTCGGGCTCTTTTGCGTTGTTGGTCAGGAGGAAGTCACTCTTCTGGACGCCTTCGTAAAGCAGATAGAGCTGCAGGACGTTGTCGCCGAACTGGCTCTTGGTACCGTCGGTATAGGTCCAGTTGGTCCAATTGGTGATTTGGGCAATCGATTCGGCGTCGTGCGGGTCGACCAGTTTGCCCTGCGGCAGTTCAGCATGATAGACGCCCTTGTCGGTGTTCTGGTAGTAGCTGAACGGGCAGGCGATGCTGTAGTAGAAACGCGGGTCGCGGTTGTTGAACGGGTGGTTCGGATCGTAGCCGGAGCCTTCCTCGAAGAACTTCTTGCCGTTCGTCATTTCATAGTCGAGCATCACGGCCTGCGTGGGGTTCAGCGAGGTCCAGCCGTTGAAGTAGACGTTGGAGTAGAGCAGCTGCGCCTTCTTGGCGTAGTTGGTGGTGGCATCTGCGTTGGCCATGAAGAATTTGCCCCAGATGACCTCCTTGTTGTTGATGCTGCTCCAGAAACCGTCGTAGGTGGGAGTCAGTTCGTATGCCTTGTCCACGTCGGCGCGGTCTACGATGGCTTTGGCAGCCACATAGGCGCTGTCCCATTTCGCAGCGGAGTAAGCGCCGTGGAGGATGGTGCTTTCGGGATTCTCCGGATCGTTGAAGAATTTGGAGGCGGAAAGCATCCAGACGCGGCACTTGAGGCAGAGCGCAACATCCTTGTTGATGCGGCCCAGCGCGCCTTTCTCCTTGGTAGGGAGAAGGTCGAGCGCTTTGTGAATGTCGCCCAGGATGAAGTCTACGCAGTCGTCGAACTTCTCGCGGGTCACGCCGTAGGTATCGTTCAAATCATAGACCTTGGTGATGATGGGAACGCCGGCGTAGCGCTGGATCAGGTTGTAGTACGACCAGGCACGGAGAAAATAGACCTCGCCGAGCAGCCGCTGCTTGACGGCGGCGCTTAGCTTGGTATCTCCGTTCTCCACCTTGTCGATGAAGATATTCATGTTCCGGATCCATTCGTAGGTGCGGTTCCAGATGTTGAGCGTGGTGGTACGGGTATCGTGTGCCTGTCCGCCCTGCGCGATCGGCAGGATGTTGTCGGCCGTCATCGTACCCGAGAGGATGTATCGGGTGGAGGTGCCACCGTAGCGGAAGAAGCCTTCATCCGTGATGCAACTGATGTTGCCCTCCTGGAACGGGTCGGGAAGGACCACGTAGAGACCGTTCACGTAGTTCTCTGCCAGCGGATCGCTGTTGAACACAGCATCTTCGGACAGCTTGTCGAGCGGAGTCTTGTCGAGGAAGCCGTCGTCGCAGGATGCGAAGAGGGCGATGGTTGCGAGTAGTGCAAATATCTTTTTCATAACAGGTCCTCCTTAGAAGTTAAGTTTAGCACCGAAGTTGAAGATGCGCATCTGCGGATAGGTCTGGTAGGATTCGTCGCTCGTTTCCGGGTCGACGTTCTTCAGGCCGGAGAGGGTCAGCAGGTTGTAACCCGCCGCATAGACGCGGAGGTTCTTGATGCCGATCTTGTCGCCGAAAATATTACCGGGAATCGTGTAGCCGATTTCAATGTTTTTCAGACGAAGGAAGGAAGCGTCACGGTAGTAGTAGTCGCTGGCCGTCACACCGCCGTTGACGATGTTCGAACCGATACGGGGATAGTTGCTGTCCGGATTGTTGAGCGACCATGCGCGTTCGGCGGCCTGTTTCTCCACGTTGCCGGAAACCGGGTCGGTCAGAGGAGCATAGTAGAAACGTGCAAGTGCCTGGCCCTGAAGCAGCATCGTAAAGTCGATGTTCTTCCAGGTCATCTGGGCGTTCAGGCCGAATACGATTTCAGGGACGACCGTGTAGTCGCAACGCTTGCGGTCGAGCGAGGTTATCTTTTCGTCACCGTCAAGGTCTTCATAGATGAAGTCACCCAGGCCGGCACCGGCCATCTGCGGATACTTGGCCAGGTCATCAGCCGTCTTGTTGATGCCGATCACATGGTAGTAGAGACGTGCGCCCATCGGATGGCCGGTGGCGTTCATGTACTCGTGGCCAGGGCCCCAGGGCGTTTCGTCCATAAATTCAACGTTATTCTTCGCGTAGAGGAAGTTGGCGGTCAGGTGGAGTAGCATCTCATTGTTGAGCAGCTTGTTCTCATGCGAGAGCTGCAGTTCTATACCGCGGTTGGAAACGATACCGATGTTCTCGTCCGGCAGGTTGTTGGTCAGACCGGTGTAGTACGGAATGGAAGCGTTGCGCGGGATCAGAATGTTGGAACGGCGGGTGTTGAAGAGTTCGAATTCCCAGCCGAGGAGACCGTTCCACAGATTACCGTCGATACCGAGGTTGGTGGTGGTGGCCACCTCCCAGGTGACGTGCGGGTTGGGAATGGTACCCGGAATGATGACACCCACGTCCTTGTCGTCGATACGCATGCGGTAGGAGACGCCGGATGCATACTCGTAGGTGGTCATGTACTGGAAGGGATCGATCTTGTCGTTACCCTGCTGTCCGAAGGATGCACGGATCTTCAAGTTCTTGATCCAGGGATAGTTGTCTTTGATGAACGGTTCTTCGCTCAGGCGCCAGCCGGCGGAAACTCCGGGGAAGAAGCCCCAGCGGTTTTCCTTGGGGAAGTTCTCCGATCCGTCGAAACGCATGATGAACTGAACCATATACTTGCTCTGGAAGTCGTAGCCGAGACGGCTGAAGAAGCTTCGGGTAGCCGTTTCCTTGGCGTAACCGTTGATCTTGTACCAGCTGGCGTCCTTGGTGCCGGCGAAGAACTCGTCCAGAATGTCGGAATCGTAGGAGTTGATGCCGGCGTTGAAAGTGTCCAGGCGGTAGGAGTTCTGCTCGAAGCCGGCCAGTGCGCTCACGTGGTGGCCGTCAAAGTCGCGGTCGTAGTTGATGTTGGCATTGACGGACAGCGAGTGGGTGCCGGTATGGTATTCGTGCAGTACGGGGCTGGACCAGTAGGAGACGGTGCGCTCGGTGAAGAGGCCGGTGATCTCGTCATAGCTGTAGTAGTTCCAGTTCTTCTGCCAGTTCTTGCGGAAGCGGTTCAGGTTGTCGTAAGCAATCTTTGCATTGACGGAGAGGCCCTCGGTAATCAGGTCGCTCAGGTCCCAGTCCAGGTTGAAGGTGGTGTTGTTGGTATTGATGGTGGTACGGTCGTAACCCGTCAGGTCCTGAACCAGGACGGCAGGGTTGGTGCCGCCGCACATCAGCCTTCCGGGAAGGCCCTGGTCGATACCCGCATCTTCCGGGAAGTAAGCCTTGCCGGTAGGTTTCATACGGGTGGCGATATAGAAGATACCGTAGTCGTCTGACGGGAACGCCGAGTAGTTCTTGTGCTGCTGGCGGAAGTTGAGGTCGAATCCGATCTTGAGGTCCTTCGTGACCTGGATGTCGATGTTGGAACGGACGGCGAACTGGTTGTAGTTGGTAGCCGACTTGATGTAGATACCGTCCTGGTACTGGCCGTTCATCTGCACGAAGTAGGTGACGCGGTCACCGCCGCCGTGCATGCTCACGCCGTATTTGTGCTGGGCACTGAGCGGCTTGATGATCTCTTTGAACCAGTTGGTGTTCGGGTAGGAGATGGGGTCTTCACCCGATTCGTATAGGGCGAGCTCGCGGGCATTGTACTTGGGCGCGCCGCCGGAGATGGCCAACTCGTCGTTGTAGGCGTGGGTGTAGAGCACGGCATCCGCCATTTCCACCAGGCGGGTAGGCTGCTGGAGACCGAGGTCATAGGTGAAGGTAATCTTCGGGGCCTCGTTCTTCTTGCCTCGCTTGGTGGTCACGAGAATAACGCCGTTCGCGCTTCGTGCACCGTAGATGGCGGCCGAAGCGTCTTTCAGGACGTTGATGCTCTCGATCTCGTCACCGGTCAGGCGGGAGAACTCTTCGTCACGTCCCTGCACGCCGTCGATGATGATGAGCGGGGAGTTGTTGTTGAGGGTGGAACGTCCGCGGATGAACATCACCGCGTCGTCCTTGCCCGGCTCACCGGAACGGTTGTTGACAATCACACCGGAGAGACGTCCGGCAAGACCCTGGGAAAGGTTCATACTGGAGCTCTTGGTGAGTTCTGTACCGGCGGTCGATGTGACGGAGCCCGTGAGCGTCAGTTTGCTCTGGACACCGTAACCCACGACGACGACTTCGTCGATGAGCTCGGCGTCTTCGACCAGAACGACGTCGATCACGCTCTTGTCACCGACGACAATCTCCACGGTCTTGTAACCGATGCTGGAAAAGACCAGGGTGGTCTTCGGGCCGGGGACGGTCAGGGAGTAGCCTCCGTTCATGTCCGTCGCGGCTCCGGTCTTGGTCCCTTTCACGAGCACGCCGGCGCCGACCATGGGATCTCCCTGGGAGTCGGTGACGGTACCCGTAATCTTGCGGGACTGTGCCGAGGTGCTGAACGCTGCAATCAGCAGCAGGACAGTCGAAACAGCAAACAGTTTGGTTAGTTTTTTCATAGATATTGATTTAGGTTGTGATTACTTGGGAAGATGCTCTTCAGCTTTCTTGAGTCCGCCGTACTGCTTGATGAGCGCCTCGCACTGCTCGTAGGTCATGTCCGGGTGACGTTCCACCATCGTGCGGGTGAGGCGGTCGATCACCTTGTTGTTGATCAGGTTTGCGTTCACCATCCGGTTGCCTTCCACGCGGCCCAGACGGCACATCAGCGTGGTGCTGATCATGTCGCAGAGCAGTTTCTGGGTGGTGCCGGATTTCATGCGGGTACTGCCGGTGATGAATTCGGGGCCGGTGACGACCTCGATGGGATAGTCCGCAAAAGCGGAAATGGGGGAGCCGGGATTGTTGCAGATGGAGGCGGTGGGGATGCCGTTTTCGCGGCAGGCTTTGAGCGAAGCCATCACGTAGGGGGTGCAGCCGCTGGCGGAGATGCCCACCACGATGTCCTTGGGGGTGACGTGGTGTTTGTCTCGCAGCGTGCGCCAGCCCTCTTCGATATCGTCTTCCGCCTCTTCGAGGTCCAGAACGAGGTTCTCGACGCCGCCGGCCAGCACGCACTGGATCATTTCAGGATCTACGCCGTAGGTGTTGGGCACTTCGAGGATATCGAGAACCGCCAGTTTGCCGCCCGTGCCGCAGCCCAGGTAAAACATCCGGCCTCCGGCGCGGATCTTCGCCTCGATGGCGCTGATCATGCGTTCGATGTCCGGAAGTACCTTTTCGATGGCGAGGGGTACTTTCTTGTCTTCGTTATTGATGTCGCGAATCAGTTCCGCGACCGATTTCTTTTCCAGATGGTCGTACAGGGACGGCTGTTCTGTGAGTCTGAGAGCCATTGTATTAATGCTTGCTATAAGGTTGTTTTTTGAAAATGCGTTTCATGGGTTCGCCTACGGGGGTGCCGTCGGCCGTAAAGCCCTGCGCCCGGATGCAGTCGCCCTCGTTCACGGTGAGGAGGGCGGGAGCAACGGGCGAATCGGCCGTAGGCTCAGTCCCGTCAGCGGTATAATGAATCTCTGCGAAGGGGTAATCCAGCGTGAGTTCCACCTCGCGGGGATAGTCAGTTTCCAGGTTCATGTTGACGATGACGTTCCAGTAGGCGCGGCTGTAATTGATATGGCGCGCGTCCAGCCGCTCGAACTCCTTGAGCATGCGGAGGCGGAAATCATCGAAGTTGCGGCGCTCGTCCGCGCTCCAGCAGAATTCAGCGATGGCGGCGGCGCGGGGATAGGCCTGATGTTCCAGCTGGGGAACGTCGGGAATGAATTCGCCCCAGAGGCAGGCCTCGTAGCCCAGGATCAGGTGGCCCTTGGCCTGCATCAGCGAGTCGCCGATGAATCCGGCCGGGTTGTAGTTGTAAGCCTTGCGGAGCGTGATGAAGAGGTGGTGGTTCTTGAAATTGTCCGCAATTTCGTTCTGGTGATAATCGTAATAGCAGAACCGGTTGGGGCAGAGAATCACCTTCATGTCGCGCTCCATGGCCCGCATGGCGGGATTGTGGCCGCGGTACGACATCACCACCGTACTGGGCACGGCGCTGCCGTCCAGGATTTCATCCCAGCCGATCACGGTCTTGCCGCGTTCGCGCAGGTAGGCGTCGAAGTGCTTGACGAAATAGTACTGCAGGTCATCAACGCTCTCCAGCCCCAGCGAATCTGCAAGGTGATGGCAGTAGTCGCTCTTGCGCCACGCAGTCTTGGGACATTCGTCACCGCCGATATGGTAGTAAGGCGAAGGGAAGAGTTCCAGCACTTCGTCGAACACCTCTTCCAGAAACTTGAAAGTCTCCGGCGAAGGGCAGTAGACGTCGTCTTTCACGCCCCAGCGGGTATTGACCTTCTTGGGCTCGTTCGGGGTGCAGGAGAGGAACGGATAAGCGGCGATCGCGGCGCTGGAGTGGCCCGGGAGCTCGATTTCCGGCACTACGGTGATGTGGCGGCGGCGGGCGTATTCCACCACTTCGCGGATGTCGTCCTGCGTATAATAGCCGCCGTGGCGGATTCCGTCGCCCGGGCCGTCATAGCCGCAGGTTTCGTCCCGCCACGCGCCGACCTCCGTGAGGAGGGGGTATTTCTTGATTTCGATGCGCCATCCCTGGTCTTCCGTCAGGTGCCAGTGCAGGTAATTCTGCTTGTGCATGGCCATCATGTCCAGGTAGTCCAGCACCGCCTGCTTGGGGTAGAAGTACCGGCAGCAGTCCAGGTGCATGCCGCGCCAGGCCACGCGCGGGGCGTCGACAATCCGGCAGCAGGGGGCTTCCCACGCGATTCCGCCCACCGGCGATTTGGCGTAGACGGCACCCGGCATCAGCTGGCGGAGCGTCTGCAGGCCGTAGTAGGCGCCAGCGGCGTCGGAAGCCTTGATGATCACCTTGTTCCTGCGTACGCGAAGCTCGTAACCCTCTGCGGGGATGCGCGAACGCTTCTTCAAGATGACGGCCTTGCCGAAGAAAGCACGTTTTGCCGGCAGGTTGAATCCGGTGGAAAGGGCCAGATCGGCGCGGAAGTCGGCCGCGGTTTCGGCGAAATCGGCACAGCGGGCCACGACGGCCGTCCGCTCGTCGAGCGTGAAGACGCCTTTCTTCTCTTCCACTGCCTTCGGCTGCGGAATGATAGAGACGGCGAGCAGGAGCGAAAGCAGGAACTTCATCTATTTGACGGAATTAAGGGTGTTGAGAATGGCAGTCTGGTAGGCCTCCGGCATCTCATGTGAAAGCGGATAGGGAGCCTTGATGTAGACGTGCATCTGTTCGATTTCGTATTCATATCCCTTGCGGTACTCGTAAGCGTGCGTGGAGGGGAGGTAGGAGTTCTGGCCGTTGGTGTAGCCGGCGAAGAAGACGGTGCGGTCCGGGAATGCGGCGCGGGTGGCCGTCTGGTATTCGCAGAAGGGCTCGCCCTGCGTGAAGAAGAAGAGCACGCCGTCCAGGTTCAGGGCGGTCATGTTGAAATCCAGCCGGTTCTTGACCTCACCCGTCTTGAAGCGCTCCAGGATCTCGGCCTCCCAGCCGCGGACGTCGCTCGCAAAGCGCGGGAAGTTGGTCGACTCTCTTACCAACGCGTCTGCGTGCGCCTTGACGGCCTCGGGCGTGATTTCGTCGATCAGGTAGGGCAGTTCGGCCTTGCCCGTCGCGATTTTGAGCAGGTTTTGCTCCTTTACACGTTTGAATTTCAGACTCTTGAGCGCATCAGCGAGTTCGGCGCCGATCTCCTCGGCATGGTCCACCATCTGGCAGCCGCCCTTCGGGTCCATGTTGCCGGCAGCGCCGGTCAGCTGGAAAACGGGACAGCCCCAGACGGGCTCCACGGCCCTGCGGGCAACGCCGGAATAGTCGGAGGAGAGCAGCAGGCTCTTGTGGCCCATCGCCACCGGGTGGCAGGCGATATTGAAGAGGGCGCAGAGCGGTTTGCCGTTCACGAGGAAGCGGGCGGCATAGAGATCCGGATCCACCGGACCGGTCTCCGGCTCGCAGCGGTTGAAGTTGACGGCTGCCGTGCCCTTGGCAATCTCCATACGGAACGGTGCGTAGGCGGCGTCGTCAAGAATGGTCTTCACGGCATTCGCCACAATGGCGTTGAAGGTACGCTCGCGGTAGGCCACGTTCGGTCCGCCCGGAGCTGTGGAGACGCCGCCCATGCGCGGAGCGCTGTGGGTATGGATGCTGTGCAGCAGGATGTTCTCCCGGGCCAGGCCGGAGCGGGCGCTGATGGAATCGCGCAGTTCGCCGGCGAGGGCGGGGGAGATCTCCATCAGGTCGTTGGAGACCAGGCAGACCTTCTGCGTGCCGTCGCTGACCACGAGGCAGCTCGACTTGAGCGGAATGTGGATGCCGTCGGAAAGTCCGGTGCGGGCTGCGAATCCCGCCAGCACGAGATGTTCGTCTTCCAAAGCGGAGATATCTGCAACAGAAAAATTGCAGGTCAATTGCGCGCGATTACACGCGCACGCGAGAAAGAGCGTCGTGAGTATAAGGAGCCAGATCTTTTTCATGTTTTTAAAAATATGGCCTGGAGCCGCTTCTATGGGTGATTATTATTCCTGTGACGTGTACGCGTGCGCGCTGCGCGCAACCACAAATATAGAGAAAAGTTTGGCAAAATGCAAGAAATGGGCCTTTGGCGCCCGTTTTTTTGTTACAAAATTTAGCAAAAAACAGGGCGATTTTGTGAGTTTTTGTACATTTGTACTGCGGGTCAGTTCCCGTTCGCACGCTATGATCCAGGTACCCTTCTTCGGCCAGGCCGATCTCTACAGCGCTGACTCTCTCCGCGCAATTGCAGATACTTTAACCCCGCATTCCGTTGCCTGCTGCAACTGGCCGGATGCCTTCCCGTACGCTCCGGAGACGGAACTGCGCCTTTTCCACACAGGGTCTCACCTGGTGCTGGACTACACCGTGCGCGAGGCCTGCACGGCCGCCCGCGTGAGCGAAGACCTGGGCGAAGTCTGGACCGATTCCTGCTGCGAATTCTTCCTGCAGCCCCGCGGCGAAGGCAACTATTACAACATCGAAGCCACCTGTATCGGCCGCGTCCTGATCGGATGGCGTCCCGGCCGCGAAGGCGCCGTCCATGCGCAGAAAGATCTGTTGGACAAAGTCTTACGATATCCTTCTCTGGGTTCTGAACTGTTTGAGGAACGCTGCGGCGACAACCGCTGGCGCCTGACGCTGGCTGTCCCCGCCGAGGCCCTTTTTGCCGACAAAATCGCGTCGTTCTCCGGCCTCGAAGCCCGCTTTAACTGCTACAAATGCGGCGACAACCTCTCCCGGCCCCACTACATCTCCCTGGCGCCCATCGCCACACCGGCCCCGGACTTCCATCGCCCGGAGTATTTCATCCCGATTCGGTTTGAATAGAGCCCGAAGGCGGAGTGCGTAATAGCGAAGCGCGGACTACTGCCCGAAGGTGGAGTGCGTAATAGCGAAGCGAGGATTTTTTTGTCCGAGCCCAGCTATTACCACGTAGCCGAAGGGAAGAATACTAAAGTTTCACGAATACCTCAATAGCCTGATACTCAGCCATTCCAAGTCGGTCGTAGAGAACGGCCGTGTTGTGCGTGCGCTCTTCTGCCCGCTGCCAGAACTCACGGGTATCCTCGCCCGGGAACGGCACGTTGTCTTTCTGCGAAAGATGGTGGAAAATGGCGTGGCGCTTCTCGACCACTTCGTCGGGACTGAGGGGAACCGCCATATCCACGCGGTCGATCTCCCACTCCATCCAGGCTCCGCGGTAGAGATAGACCTCGCAGGTATCGATCCAGGCGTGGTTGGCCGTCTTTTCGTGATCGGCCCGGATCTGCTCCATGGCTTCGAGCGCCGCTTCCGTACATATACGGTGCGTTCCGTGCGGGTCGGCCAGGTCACCGGCCATATAGATCTGCTCGGGTGCGACCTCGCAGAGCAGCTGCTTGATGATGTCCACATCTTCCTGGGAACAAGGCTTTTTGGCCGCTTCGCCCGTCTCGTAGAAGGGGAGATTCAGGAAGTGGATGTGCGACGGATCCAGCCCGAATGAACGGCATGCGCCGCGGGCTTCCGAACGGCGGATACCGGCCTTGATGTCGAGCAGTTCGCGCGGCTCCGGGGCGCCCGGTTCCTTAGAAGAAATCAGGTATTTCACGTCGTCGCGACGGTCGGCGAACCCCATCTCGGCGGCAGCGTCAAAGTGCTGGATTACAACATCGTCCAGCACGGCGGCGTCGCCTGAAGTCTGGTAGGCTACATGCACGTTGTGCCCGTGATGGGCCATCCGGATCAGGGTGCCGCCCATCGAGATGATGTCGTCGTCCGGGTGCGGCGAAAAGACCACGATCCGTTTCTTGCCTTCGCGTCCGCCCGGGAAGCCGGTGATGGTGTCCTGGAGATCGCGGAAAACCTGCACGTTCAGTTCATTGAAAGGACCGTATTTTTCGATGAGTTCATCCAGTGAATTTTCAAGATAATCCTGGTTGGTGAGCTTCAGGATGGGTTTGTGAACCCTTTCGCAGAGCCAGAGCACCGCCTTGCGGCGGAACTTGCGGGTCCATTTGCAGGGGCCTATCACCCAGGGCGCCTGGTAACGCGTCAACTGGCTTCCGGCCGGGGTGTCGATAAAGATTTCGACGTGTGCGTGGTTCAGGAAAACCGATGCCGGGCAGGCGCTGTCGGGCGCTCCTTCCACGATCTGGCGCACGGCTCCCGATTTGGATTCACCCCAGGCCATCAGGATCACCCTTCCGGCGCTCATCATCGTGGAGAGACCGATCGTCAGCGCGTTTTTGGGCGTGACGCTCACATCGCCGTTAAAATTCCGGGACTGTGCCTTGCGGCTCGGGTAGGGAAGCGTCACCATTCGCGTGCGGCTCAGCAGGTTGGAGCCCACTTCGTTGAATCCCACCTGGCCTTCGTTGCCGATACCGCAGATGAGCAGGTCCAGGTTGCGGGCAGCGGCGTCATACTCCGCGCAATAGGCGGCGATGCGCTCCGGCGGGACCGTTCCGTCCGGGATGTGGATATTCTTCCGGGGGATGTCGATATGATTCAACAACTCGCTGTGTATACGATAGTTGCGGCTCTGCATCTCCTGGCTGCCCACCGGGTAGTACTCGTCGATGGAATAGACCTCCACGTTCTTGAAAGAGACCTTGCCCTGACGGTAGCGTTCGCTCAGGATATTGTAGAGCTGGATGGGGGTGTTGCCGGTGGTGAGACCCAGCCGGAAACGCTTCCCTTTCGGAGTGGCGTTGACGGCTCCGATCAGGATGTCGGCAACCTTCTCGCTGGCGACCAGCGGATTCTCGTAAATATGGGTTTGAATCTTCTCAAACGCATTGACGGCAGTTCCGTCTTCAATCAGGCCGCCATCCTGCGGCAGGGTGAAATGACGCATATACTTATGGGGTTATGAATCTTCTTCTGAACTCGCCGCATACGATGGCCGCGGCGGTTGCAACATTGAGGGATTCCGGTCCCGGGGCTTCTCCGGGCGGGAAAGGAGGAATATAGAGGCGCTCGGAAACCACGGCTTCCACCGCTGGGGAGATGCCGTCGCGCTCGGAGCCCAGGACAATCACGCCCGTTTGGGCAAGCGGCGCTCCGTAGAGCGGATTTCCCTGCAGGAACGTGCCGTAGACGGGCATGCCCGCCCGGCGGAGTCCGGCCAGGGTTTCTGGCAGCGGACAGATGTGGACGCGCACGCGGAAAATAGCGCCCATCGTGGCCTGGACCACCTTGGGGTTGTAGATCTCCACGGTGTCCGGGCTGGCCAGGACGGTGCGGATTCCGAACCAGTCCGCGATGCGCAGAATGGTTCCCACGTTGCCCGGATCGCGCAGCGAATCGAGCGCCAGCATCAGTTCGCCGGTCGGTGGAACGAACGCTGTTTCAGCGGGTTTGCGGACCACAGCCAGCGCAGGCGAGGGGTGGGTGAGCAACGAGATGCGGGCCATCTCCTCCTCGCCGATCTCTTCGGTGCGGAAGAGCTTGACCACTTCGTATCCGGACTGGAGCGCTTCGGCCACCAGTTTCTCTCCTTCCACCACAAAGAGGCCCGATTCGTCGCGGAATTTCTTCTGCGCGAGCGCCCGGATTTCCTTGATTTCCCGCTTGCTGATCATCTATTTACGCTTCCAGTTCAAAATCTTGTAGAAGTCGAATTCCTCCGGGTTCTCGAGCCACTTGGAGGCGGCTTCGTAGTCGTCTTCCGTGATGAAGTTGAGCATCCGGCGGAAGATGTTCTGCGCGTAGGCGGAGTTGATGTCCACCAGGCGCGGTTCGATCCTTCCGGTGCGGGGATTCTGCAGCTGATGGAGGTAGAGCGGTTTGGTCTGTCCCACCGGGTCTACATAGACGATACAGCCCGTGCATCCCTGCTTGTAGAGCTCGTAGACGCCGCAGCCCAGCTGCGTGCAGTAGAAGAGGTCGTAGGCCACCGGCGTCTGGCAGCGAATCTCGTAGCCTACGTCGATCGGGCGCGTACTGACCTTCAGTCCGAGCTTTTCCTTGTAGGTCTCGAGGATGTTGTTGAACAGCTGTCCCTTAGAGACCTTGCCCAGTTCTATATGGCCGTGCTCGTCCTTGGTGAAATGGACGCCGCTCTTCTCGATTTCCTCGGTGTCAAGCGTGTGGAAAACGCCTTCCGATATCAGTACGGCACCGTAATCCACGCCCATGATGCGGCGTTTGATGATGGAGGAGATGGTCAGCCGGATGATCTTGTCCAGCGTGATTTCCGTCTTGTCGAACATCTCCGGGATGATGATCATCGGATAGTGGCAGGAGGCGCCGATATGGATGGCCAGCGAGCCGGAGGATCGGCCCATCGAGGAGACCAGGAACCAGTTGCCCGTGGTGCGCGCATCTTCGTAGATGGTGGAGGCGATATGGGCGCCTTCGGCCATGGCGGAATGGAAACCGAAGGTCGGGGTGCGCATCGGCAGCGGAAGGTCGTTGTCGATGGTCTTGGGAACGTGGATATTGCTGATCTGGTAATTTCTGGTTCTCAGGAAGTTGGAAATTCGATTGGCCGTACTGGCGGTGTCGTCGCCACCGATCGTCACGAGCAGCTTGATGTTATTGTCCTTGAACAGCTGCAGGTTGAAACGCTCCTGGAAATCTTCATCGGTGGGTTTGTAACGGCTCATCCGGAGGTAGGATCCGCCGCTGTCGAAAATCATGTCGACGGTGCTGAAATCCAGGTCCGTGATCTTGGGATCGGGGGAGAAGAGGCCCTTGTAGCCGCCGTGCAGGCCGATCACGCGGTAGCCGTAGCTCAGGAAGCACTTACCGACCGTGCCGATCACCGTGTTGATACCGGGGGCGGGACCGCCTCCGGCGAGAATGAGAATGGAGTTTTTCAAATTCATGATATTTTGAAAACTAAAAGTCTAGAAAGGATATCCGATACCGAAGTGAAGCGCATAGCCGTTCTTGGTAAACCATTGGTCCGGCCCGCGCCACGCCTGGGTGACCGGGTCGTATAACTTGAGGCCGAGGTCCACGCGGACCAGCAGCATGTCAATGTCGAGCCGCAGGCCGAATCCCCAGTCGAGGGCGCAGGTTTGAAGGAAGTCCTCCTTGTGGAAGACCGTGATCGGGTCACGCATCGCGTTGGTTTCCAGGTTCCAGATGTTGCCCGCATCCGCGAACAGGCCGCCCTGGAATTTCCAGAAGAGCGGGAAGCGGAACTCGAGGTTCGCTTCGAGGTGCAGGTCGCCGGACTGGTTGGGGATGGTGAAGGAGCCATCGAGCGCAGCGCCGCCCGGTCCTACCGAACGGGCCTGCCAGCCGCGCAGCGAGTTGGCGCCGCCGCCGTAGAAGAACTTCTCGAACGGCAGGGAGGTGGCGTTGCCGTAGGCGTATCCGACCCCGGCCAGGGCGCGTGCAGCCACGGAGAACTGGTTCCGCTTGCCGAAGTGCAGGGTCGGTACCACCGAGATTTCACCGCGCACATATTGCGAATAAGGTACGCCGAAGATGGTATGCGCGCTGCCGTCGTCCGTCGTGGGCAGAACCCCGTCCAGCAGGCTCAGGACGTTGCCGGCACCGCCGACGCTGGCCCGCACGTAGAAGTGGCTCTTCCGGGGATTCACCGAGGCATCGGTTGTAAAGTAGATGGATGCCTCCGAACCGAAGTCCATGTGGTCCTGGTAGGCGTTGATCAGGTACGGGTCCTTCAGGTTGGCGTAGAAGTCGGAGGATATGTCGTAGATCTTGACAAAGTTGAGTTTCAGCGGATAGAGCTGATAGAAGAAGTGTCCGCCGTCGTTCCAGTTGTAACCGAACGAGAGGGAGGTGATGTTGCGCGTGTACTCCGGACGGTTCTGCCAGTTGAAGGCGCCGGAGATTTCCGTATTGGGGATTGAAATCTCAAACCAGTCGCGCGGAAGGCCCAGGAATCGCGGGAAAAGCAGCGACGCGGAGGCCGCGTACTCGTTGGAGTGGGTGTCGTCATCCAGGCGGAACTGGAAGTTGCCGCGGAAACCGAGCGATAGCTGCTCCCCGCCGCCGAAGATATTCTTGTGCGAATAGGAGATCGACGGCGTCAGGCCCAGCAGGCCGGTGGAGTTGAACGAACCTTCGAAACCGGTTTTAATGCTTTGCAGATGCGATTTCTTCAGCTCGATGGTGCAGTCCACCAGGTTCGAATCGCGTTCCTGCAGGCCGATGTTCACGCTGTTGAAGAGCGGGATGCTCGAGAAGCGGGCGTAGGTGGTGCGGATATCGGTTTCGTTGTAGGTCTTCCCGCTTTCTATCTTGTTGAGATTGAAGAGGAAAGAGGGCTTGACCCGGAAGCCTCCGACCGGCACGATATCCACTTCGCCGAAGGTATATTTGCGGTGCGGCCGGGCGGCGGAGGGGGCTTCGTTGCGGGTGTAATCCTCGAGCCGGACGGTCAGTTCGGCCGTGCCGTCGTGCGCGGAGGTATCCGCAAAGAAGAAGAAATGGTTCTTGGAGAGTCCGTAATACCCCTGCTCGCGGAATAGGCTGGCCAGCCGTTCGGATTCGGCCTCCAGCGCCTTCTGGGAGAGGCGGTCGCCCACTTTAAGGCCGAGGTCGTCGGCCTGCCCGGTCAGGATGCGGTTCATTTCCGGCTCCCGGATGATATAGTTGATCTTGGAGAGCCGGTAACTGTGGCCGGGATTGATGCGGTAGGTGACGGTGGTCTTCCGGTCTTTCTCTTCCGTGCGGACGTCGGCCGAGGCGTCGTAGAAGCCCAGATACTCCATGTGGCCCACCATCCGCGCGGCGCTTTCCAGCACCACGGTGGAGTCGTAGACCACCGGCGCATTGCCGATACTCTCTACGATCCGGTCCCAGGCGGTTCCGTTGCCGGAGCTCCAGTTGTAGACGTAGAGCCAGGGATCGAACTTGGCGTTGGCCTTCTGGCGTAGGTAAGGGGTCAGGTTGGCCGCTTCGGGCGCCTCAGCCCCTTCCGTGAAGACGATCCTGTTTTCTGCAAGGCGCGTAGCTCCCTCGGGCAGCATCCGCGTGGTGGAGCAGGATGCCGCCGCAAGAGCGATCAGGGCCAGCAGAAGGGGACGTCTCATCGGGACAGGCAGGTCTTATTCGTTAATGACAAAATCGTCCAGACTGTTGACCGTGAACTGGATACTGCCTTCGTAGAGGGTCAGGATGCCCGTGACGTCGAGCGTGGCCGTGCCGGCGAGCAGCGAGGCGGGAATCTCCACATCGGAGAATTTGCAGAAGCCGCTGGTACGGATCTGGATGGTGGTACTGCCCATCTTGAAGTACTGGCTCACGGAGTAGGCCGCCTTCTCCACGCCGTCATACTGGCCGTTTTCGCCCCTGAAATCGGCGAGCGTCTCGCCCGTGAAGTTGGCGCCGCTGCCCACCTTGGCTGCGTCCCAGATGCCGGAAAGCAGGTACTCTTTCATCTTGTTCTTGGACATGGCCCAGGTGGTGACGCCGCAGGTCGGGTTGGTCGTGATGTTGGTCGGCGAGAGGAACACACGGTTGGTGTAGGACTTCTTGTCGAGGTTGGAGTTCAGGTAGAGCAGGCAGAAAATCTCGTTGCCGTATTTGAGCCCCTTGAGGGTGACCAGGCGGCCCAGATACTTGTTGTTCTTCTGGCTGTCGGTCTTGGAGGGGAGCTGCGCTTCGGTCATCTCCACCGGTTCCGGCATCTCTCCGATCGCTCCTTTGATGATGTGCTGGTCGATGATCAGGCTGTTCTCGATGTAGGAGGTTTCGTAGGTGCCCGAAGGGTCGCTGTAGCCCAGGCTGATCATGCCGTTGCCGCCGTAGTTGCCGCTCTTGTAGCCGTACTGGCCCAGGGTGAGGCCGTTGCAGCGCACATAGAGCGTCTGGCCGGGACGGTAGTCGTTGTAGAGGCCGTTCTTGCCGATCTTAAGCTCGATACCGGCCGTCGAATCCTGGATGTAGAGGCTCTTGTAGAAGTTGCCGGGCTGGTCGTCGGTGACCACGACGCCGGAGATGATGACGTTCTTGTGAATTTCCACAGGCTTTCCGCTGTACATCGCACAGAGCTGGGCGATGGTGGTATTGGCCTTGATGGCGGCTGTCGCCTGCGGGGGGACGTCGGCGTATTTGCCGGTGAAGACGGGCTGCCACTCTTCAATCAGGGACTGGCAGGAACTGAAGGCCAGCAGGGCCAAGATGAGGATCAATATCTTTTTCATAGCCTTAGAATCTGAAATAAATGTTCAACATGTAGCTGGCTCCCGACATATAGAAATACTTGGGATCGAAGCGGTAGTAGCGGTCCTTGCCGACGCTGCTGATCAGACGGGTCTGTTCGTAGCCGCCGGTGCGGACATTCGTGTTGTTGAGCATGTTCTTGAGCTCGAGGCTGAAGCCGATGTTGTACTTGCGCTGGATGTACCAGGACTTGCCGATGCTTCCGTTTACAAGGAATGCGGTGGGGAATTCTTCCTGGGCCGCCATGTACTCGACTTCGGCGGGGGTGACCACGCCGTCCGCGCCGCCGCAGGCCATCTGGGTGCGGTAGAGCGGGTTCATGTCGAGGTAAGCGCGCGAGAACGACTGGGCGTTGAGTTCGAAGAACCAGTAGGATTTGAGCCGGTAGTTGAGCGCCACCTCGCTGGCCGTCTGCGGGGTGCTGGGCACGTAGTGCTTTCTCTCGCCGGCGACGATATAGTTACCGTCGTCGTCGGTGGCGTAGGTGAAGGCTCCGCCGCCGCCCTTGATGTAATTCTTCTTGTAGATCGGATGGCTCATCCAGTAGGTTACCGGCTGGTTGTCCACCACGACCTCCACGCTGTTGTCGATGGTCTGCGTCATCATCGGGGTGGAGGTATAGACGTATTCACCCGCGCTGATGACGGCGGAGAGGGTGAGACCCTCCAGCGGCAGCGGGACGCGGGCACCGAACTCGATACCCATGTGGCGCTGGTCGATTCCTGACATCGCGAAGTTGGTGAAGGAGTTCTGCGAGTCGTCGTAGAAGCTCATCACGTCCGTCTGGTCCTTGATCTTGGTGTAGAACGCGGTGAGGCGCATGTCGATACCCTCGTTGCTGTACTGGTAGTTGACGTCGGCCGTAAAGGTGCGGATGGGCGTCAGGTTCGGCACGATGGTGTTGCGCGTACGCGGCGACACGAAAGCCTGGTTGAAGGTGGGCGCCTCCTGGAAATAACCGGCGTTCACCGAGAGCCGGCTGGCCCTGGACACATAGGCGAGGCTCGCCTTGGCCGACCAGGTGAGGAACCGGCAGGTATCGGAAGGGCCCTTTGAGGTAATGACCCGGCCGTCCTTGTCGTAGCCGGTGAGTTTCACGCCGTTGTCGTAGATTTCATTGCCGTTTTCGTCCAGACCGGCGAAGAGGCCCTTGCGGAGGAGACCTTCACGCCAGAAGGAGGTATAGCCGATGCTGCCGCCGATGCTGCCCACCAGCGGACCGGCGGTAAGCTGGGCGTTGAGCCAGGCTTCGGCGCGGCGCACCTGGGCGTAGTAGTCGTAGCCGTACTTGCCGCCCTGGAGGATCTTCTCGGCCTCGCCGTGGGCGAAGTAGTAATCCAGGTCGTTCTGGATCATCGCGTTGGACGAGGAGAAGTCGCGCTCTGCGAAGGAGTCGATGTTCAGGTAATACTTGCCGCCCAGCAGGTCGTTCATGAGCTTGTAGTTCTCCGTCTTGTTCCAGCGGCCGTTGACACCGCCCGTCAGGGTGCGGCCCCGGCCGTTGCTCCATTTGAAGCTGGTGGCCAGATGGAGGTCGTTCTGGTCAACGTGGCGCTCCTCAAGCGCATACTTGCTGCGGCCGTCCGCGCTGTTGTAGTTCACGTTGTACATCCTGTCCCAGTTGAGGTGCTGGTAGTTGGCGTACTCCGGCACGTGTTGGCTCCACATTTCGACCGCCCAGCGGTACTTCTCTTCGTTGGTACGGTTGTAGTCCTCGTCTTCCATATAGGAGTAGCTCGGCAGGTTGCGGTAGTAGTCCGGACGCGGGTCGGCTGCGTCATACCAGTCGAGTGCGGTGTAGCCGTTGCGGCCCGTGCGCCAGAGTCCCGTGACGTTCGCCTCGAAGCGGTCGCTGGGGGTGAAGCTGTAGTGCAGCACCGTCACCGGCTCGAAGGTCTTGCGGACGCGCGCGTTGCGCACTTTGCCGTTCTGGTAACCCCAGTTGGAGTTGTACATGTTGTCGCCCATCAGGTTGTAGACCTCCTGCGTGGAGGCGTTCTGGGCACCGCGCTGTCCGGGCGTCGCGAACCAGACCAGGCTGATGCGCCGGATGTCGTCGAAGTTCTTCTCGATACCGGCATAGAGGGCGAAGTTGCGGTAGTAGACACCCTCGATCCAGTCGTTGCCGCCGGCACGGACCGACGCGTTGACCGCATAGGAGATGCCGTTGTCCATCTCGCCCGATGCGTAGGTGCCCATCAGGCGGAGGCGGTACATCGCACTGTTGGTCAGGATGCTGTAGCGCCAGCCCTTGCGCACGCTCGACGGAGTCGCATAGATGTTGGTGGAGCCGTTGTAGCCGCCCAGGCCCACATCCGACGCCTCGGAACCGATCGTGGTCTCCTTGCTGCGGGTCGCCTCATTCAGGCCGGACCAGAGGGAGTAGGGCGAGTACCCCGTGATGGCGTCGTTCAGTTTGACGCCGCTCAGGTAGACATCCTGCGATTCGCTGTTGTAACCGCGGTTCTTGAAGCGGACGGAGCTGAATCCGTAGCCTGCGATGTTGTTGTAGATGTCGTTGGAGGTGAAGAGGATGGTCGGGGTGTCGCTGTATCCCGAATCGTCCATGTCGAATTCCGTGAAGCTGGAATCGTCCACCTCATTGATGCGCCGCGCTGCCGTCATCGTCACGAAATGCATGTCCTTGATGAATCCGCCGTCCACCGTCACGTTGACGACGATGGGGCTGAAATCCTCAGCGGTTACATGCATATCGTACATCCCGTTCGCCAGGGCGTCGATCTGGAAAATACCGTTTGCATCCGAGCTGCATTCAGCCACGGTGACTCCTTTCTGCGACAGCACGATATGCGCGCCGCCGATAGGAGCCCGTCCCTGACGGTCCACCACACAGCCCTTGACGCCGCCGGTGGGCAGCTGGGCGAAAGCGGTGGCCGAGAGCAGCAGGGCTGCGATGAAGAGCAAAGTCTTTTTCATTGGAATATAATGTCTTGTACTTATTTGCTGATGACGATGTAAGTGGGGTAGTGGTCGGAATATCCGTTGATGAAGGCGCCGTTGCTGAAGGTGCGGAACGGATAGCCCTTATACTGTCCCTTCTGGGTGGTCATGAAGGGTTTCTTGAAAACGCGGCCGTAGTATTTGCCCTTGACGATGGGGATGATCCTGAGTCCGCCTTCAGGGGCGACGGCCAGGTTGTAGTTGACGAGTTCCTGGTCGAAGATGCTCCAGACGCCCTGGTAGCAGAGGGTGCCGTAGCCGTCCTTGAGCATCCGCAGGTAGGGGTTGAAGAAATCTTCCGGTTTCATCTCCTCGATGGTTTCGCGGCCATGGAGCCAGACGGCCATACTGTCGTCGAAGGGGTCGTCGTTCATATCGCCCATCACCACGATCTTGATGCCCGGGAACTCCTCTTCCAGCTCGCGGGAACGGTTATAGATGATCTCCGCACAGCGGGAACGCAGATCGCCGCCCTTGCCGCCCACGCGCGAAGGGGTGTGGGTCACGAAGAAGGCGAACATCTCGCCGTCGATCGTGCCGCGGACCATCAGGATGTCACGGGTGCGGAAATAGTCCTGCTCCTCCGGCGTGAGGGTGATTTCCACCTTGGTGTCCACGAAGTTGAAGGGAATGCTCTCGCTGGTGATGTAGTTGAACTGCTCGGGTTTGTAGAGCAGCGCCACATCCACGCCGCGGCGGTCCGGACCGTCGTAATGGATGATCTGGTAGTTCGCGGCTTCGATTTCCGGTTGAGAAATCAGGTCTTCGATCACGAGACGGTTCTCAATTTCGCTGATACCCAGAATGGTATGCCAGCGGCCATTGTCGTCGTGCATGGCCCGGATGACGGTTGCCATGTTGTGGAGTTTCTTTTTGTACTTGACCTCCGTCCACTGGTTCTTGCCTTCGGGGAGGTATTCCTCGTCGTTCTTGGCCGGATCGTTGTAAATGTCGAACAGGTTCTCGAGATTGTAGAATCCGATGACATAGTGACGGGTTGCGGCGGTCTGCCCTTTCTCCGGTTTCATGGCGCCGGATGCGAAGGGGAGGAGAACCAGCAGGGTAAGCAGAGTCAGGATGCGTTTCATATGCGGGTTGTTCTTTGTTTGCGTTTAATTCCACCAGGGGTCTATGGTTGATTCTACCTTCGCGGCGAGTTCAGCGCCGATGGCCGAAGGCAGGTTTACGAAAAAGTCGTGGCCGGTGCGCGTCTCGAGGTCGTCGATGGTCATTTTCTGGGACATTACCACCGATTCGCTGGCGCTGTATGCTTTGTGGTCGAACCAGAATCCGATGGCGGTGTAGCCGCCGTTGGCTCCGGTCTGTCCCAGCGTGCCGCTCCTCTTGTAGCCCAGCAGCGCCTTGTAGTAGCCGGTGGGTACGGTCACCTTCTTGCGGTCGTTGTCGTAGCAGTATTCCGTGCTGCCGTCAATCACGCAGCCGGTGGTGACGTAGAGGGTGTCGAACTGCCGCGCCCAGTTGCGGACCATTCCTTCCAGCGTGCCCCAGGCCGCCGCATTGAGATTGTTCAACTGCGGGGTCATGTTGGTGCCGTAGAAAGTGGCCACGTTGGCGTCGTAGTAAAGCCGGTCGGCGGAAGGTATCTGGTGCCCGCGGTCCAACCTGCCGGCATTGCCGGAAGAGAAGGCGCTGAAAAGCACGGGCTGATACTTGCGGGGAAGCTTGGGATCGAGCCCCCAGACGTTGCTCCGGCCGCCGCTGCCAATATTCCAGGCGTTGAGCGGATAGGCCACCCAGAGGGCCACGAGGGCCGTGGGATGCCAGCCGAAGGCGTAATTGCGGGTGGTCTTTCCGCCGATCTCCATGTTGTGGGAGAAATAGTAGAGTCCCGGCGTATTGGTAGCGGGAAGTTCCATCCATGCGCCCAACTCATCGGATTTGAGCGTTGAGGGCAGGATGGAGGCGGAGGGCGTTGCGCCGGACTGTCTGAAAACGGCCGTCGCTTTCCGGGAGCCGGAGGCCGCGACGAGTGTCACGCTGCGCTGCTCGGAGCTGGCGTTGGCAATCCAGTTGAAGGTAATATCCTTGCGCGTACCGCTGCCGGAGATGACGGTGAGGGTGTCGTCGCCGTTGAAGTAGGCCCATGGCGTGAAGTCCGTTTCCGTGCGGTCCGGGAATTCGAGAGTCAGTGTCCAGTCTCCGGTGGCCGTTACGGTAATCCACTGGTTGGATGGGGAAGGTTCCGCGTTATTCTGCCGCAGTTCCAGCCCGATGGCCGAATAACTGTCCCCGCAGGCGACGGCCGAAAGGACCGCCGCTGCAACCAGGAGGGTTCTGCGAAGGATTTTTCCGAAGACGTTCATGGCTCCGCTATTCTGCATTTACACCGAACACGATGGCACGCAGGCCGCCGGTCTGGGTTTCAAAGGTAAGCGTCAGGTTTTCCGCGAGTGCGCTGCCGAAGTCGAGCGAATACCAGTCGTTGTCGGAGAGCGTGGTGATGGTGAAGGGCGAGTTCTGTGCGCAGCCGGAATTCTGTTTGGCGGTATACTCCTGCGAGAATGATCCGCCGCTGACCTTCAGTTTGCCGTCGACTCCGTTCCAACCCAGGGCGTAGAAACCGATCTTGCTCTTTCCGGCCGGCACGGTAACGGTAGCTGTGCCGGCAATCGAAGCGGTGCCGAGCTTGAGTGCGTCGTACTGAGCCCCCTGGAAGTTGATTTTGGCAGCAGAGGCCTTGTTGCCAGGCGTCCAGGTGAGATTGCTGGTCAGCGGGTGGGTGAGCGTGACGGGAGCCACGCCGGCACCGGCCTTGTGCGAGACATAGACGGCCGGAATCGTACCGCCGGCTTCCACGCGGCCGTTGTATTCGTCGCGGAGCGACCAGATGGTCAGCGTATCCGTCTGGTTGACACCCAGAGTATTGAATGACTTGTCGTTGCTGGTGGCATAGGCTTTCACCACGCCGTAGACGTAGACCGTGTCGGTGTCGTCTTTCAGCATCAGGTTGCCGTAGGTGGCGTTCATGAGTTCCGTGACCACGCCGGTCAGCTCATACCAGGTACCCGTACCGGTCGCGGCAGCGCGGAAATCGGCAATCGTACTCTTCACCACGGAAGCGGGATCGGGACCGCCGGAAGGCGTCACAGGCCCGTCGCCGCTGCCCTTGCGCCACTCGATGTAACCGCCGGTCATCTCGACTTTGGTGGCCTGGGTGTTCGGATTGGTGTAGAGGAAGTAGTGGCCCACCACGGCGATCGAGTCGCCCTTGGCGATGCCGCTGTGCTCGGAAATATTGTCCACGCCGTAGACGTAGACGGAACCCGTCTCGTCCTTGACGTCGAAGTTACCGTAAGTGGTATTTACGCTGCCGTCGCCCACCACGCCGGTGAGCCGGTACCAGCCCTGGGTGTCGGTCAGCTGCGCGAAGGCGCTGCAGGTGATGTCGGTGATATCGGTCGGACGGACAGTACCGCCGCCGGCTTTGCGCCACTCGATATAACCGCCGGTCATCTCTACCTTGGTGGCGCCGGTATTGTTGTTGGTGTAGAGGTAATAGTGGCCCACCACGGCGATCGAGTCGCCCTTGGCGATGCCGCTGTGCTCGGAAATGTTGTCCACGCCATAGACGTAGACGGAACCCGTCGCATCTTTGACGTCGAAGTTGCCGTAGGTGGTGTTGACGTTGCCGTCACCCACCACACCGGTGAGCCGGTACCAGCCTTCCGTATCGGTGAGCTGGCTGAAGGCCGCGCAGGTGATGTCGGTGATATTGGTCGGACGGACGGCGCTGCCCTCGGTGATGGATTCGATGGTGGCGTTCTTCATCTCCACCTTGCCGTTGTAGGTGGTCTTGGGACCGACTACGGAGATTTGCCAGCCCTTCTTGAGCTTGTCCTTGAATTCCGCCACGTTGGTTGCGCCGAATACATAGACCGATCCGGTTTCGTCCGTGACGTCGAAGTTGCCGTAGGTGGTGTTGATGCTGCCGCTGATGGAGCCTTTCAGGCGATAGGTATTGCCGTCGTCGTCGGGGAGGGCGGCGAATTCGGCGCAGGTGACGTCGATAATACCGTCATCGATGCCTTCGGGACCCGTCTGGTGGAGATAGATGCTCTCCATGGAGGGGCCTGCGATAAAGAGCAGTTCCGCCGTGCGGTCGTAGCCCAGGTTCTCCGGAACGGTGATGGAAATGCTGACCGGTCCGTCGGATGCAGTGCCGGATTCGGGGTCTACCAGCGCCCATGCGGGAATCTCGTCGATCTTCCAGTCGCGGGAGGTTTCGAGCAGGAGCTTGGCCTCGCCGCCGGTCGCGTCGAAGTGAAGCGTGTCGCTGCTTACCTGGCGGCTGAGCGAGATGAAGGGACTCCTCCAGATGGGCTGCGTCTCGCAAGCGGTGGTGCCCAGCAAGAGCGAAATGAGTGCTAAAATACAGAAATTCAGATGTTTGAGTTTCATGCTTGTATGTTTTTGCTTATTATTTCCCAAGTGTGCGTGCGCGCGCTATGCGCACAATCGCACAAATGTACGGAGTTTTGCGCACATTATTCCCTGCGAGGGGAAAACTCTTATCAACAGAAAGTAAACAGTTTACTCGGGGAGATCTCCCTTCAGGAGTTCCCGGTAGCCGGGGATGGCCAGCCCGCCCGATTTGTGCAGGTCTTTTCGATCCGCTACCACCGCCAGCACTTCGCCTTCCGGCGTGAGGATGAACCACCAGTCATTGTAGTCCACAGACTGTCTTCCGCGGGTAAGGTGTCCGCTGAAGCGGTAGTCGTAATAGGCGGTCTGTGAAAGGTCCGCTTCCATGACCTTGCGAAGGCTGTCCAGTCCGGCACGGATGCGACTGCCGTTCTGCATGGCCTGCTGTTTGGCGGCGGCGTTCTTCATCTGTCCGCCGGTGACGTAGCGGCTGTAGAGTTCTTCGTTCTTGGCAATCTGGCGGTTGAAGACTTCTTCACGGCGGTCGAATTCCGTGGCGTAGGTGGTGGAATCGACCTTCCGGAGGTCGGTGATCATCAACTTGCAACCCTCCGGGGCCGAAGCCAGGATGTGAGCGGTAAGAGCTTGGGCGACAGGGTCGCTGTCATATTTTCCGCCGCAGGCCGTTACGGCCGCCAGCGCAAGGAGAAGACAGAGGCGTTTCATACGGCAAAGGTACAAAAAAAGGCGGCTGCCGGAGCAGTCGCCTTAAAGTATCGTAAAGGTAATGGTTTACAGATAGAAACGGATGCCGATGTTGCCGCCGGTGTTCACGCCGATCGAGAAATCGTTGGAGTCCTCGTTGGTGTCAAACGTCAGGTTGCCCAACGTGAAGTCAAAGGCGAGCAGGTCATTCAGGCGGTACTCGAAAGCGATGTAGCTCAGGTCAATACCGAATGTGAAAGGATCCTGGATGACAAAGTTCAAACCGAGGGTCGGGGTGTAGTAGAAGTTGCTTGCGATCGGAATGAAATAAGAGACGCTCGGAGTGAGTGCTACGGTATTGCCGGTAGCATAGGTTGCATCCAGACTGACGCCGAGGTTATCGATCACGAAGTAGGTGAAACCGGCACCGATGGCGAAGTTGGTGCCATCCATCGAAATGTCCAGGGCTTTGTTGTGGCTGTTGTAGTAACTGAAAAAAGTGGTGGCTTTGACAGCCATGTCGCCCTGGTTCTGGGCGAATGCGCTTGCACCGAGAAGCAGTGCAGCTGCAAGGGTAAAGAGTTTCTTCATATTAGTTAACAGTAGGTTGGTCGTTTCGGTTTGGCAAATATATAAAAACATCACGATTATTCCTTAAATTTGAGGAAATTTTTCGCAGGAAAACAGATATGGACGAACTGGAGATTTTGGAGGATCTTCCGGAAATTCACGCGGGATTCCCCTCACCCTCACAGGATTACATGAAAGGGGTGATTGACCTGAACAAAGAATTGGTGCACCATCCGGCCGCCACTTTCTACGGCCGCGTGGTGGGTGATTCCATGGTGGACGCCGGAGTGCAGGAGGGTGACGTACTGATCATTGACAAGGCGCTGGAACCGGCTGAAGGCGACCTCTGCGTCTCCTATGTGGACGGGGAGTTCGCCCTGAAACGCCTCTCGCTGACCGACCCTTCCGGCAACGGCGAAAAGGGCGTCTGGCTGCTGCCTGCGAACCGGAAATATAAACCCATCCGGGTGGAGGAGGGGAACGACTTTCTCATCTGGGGCGTGGTGACCTACATCATCAAACGGATGCGTTAGGATGGCCTGTTTCGCGCTGATTGACTGCAACAATTTCTTTGTCTCCTGCGAGCGGGCTTTCCAGCCGCAGCTGGAGGGACGGCCGGTGGTCGTGCTCTCCAACAACGACGGCTGCGCGGTGGCCCGTTCCAACGAGGCCAAAGCGCTGGGAATCAAGATGGGAACTCCTTTCTTCCAGCTGCAGAAACTGGTCGCGTCCGGGCGTCTGGAGGTGCGCTCGTCCAACTATACCCTCTACGGCGACATGTCCGCCCGCGTGATGAGCATCCTGCGCGAAACCGATCCGAATCTGGAAGTCTATTCCATAGACGAAGCCTTTCTGCACCTGGATGAAATCGATCCTTCCGGGCGGCGGGAACTGGCACTTTCGCTGGTGCGTAAAATCCGCCGCTGGACCGGCATTCCCGTGAGTATCGGGATTGCACCCACCAAGACGCTCGCCAAGGTGGCGGCGCGGTTCGCAAAACGCTATCCCGGGTATCGGGGCGTCTGCGTGATAGACAGCGACGAAAAACGCCGCAAGGCGCTCTCGCTGACGGAGATCGGAGATGTCTGGGGAGTCGGGTGGCGGGGCGCGCCAAAACTGATTTCACTCGGCATCACCACAGCCGCCGCGCTGGTGGAAATGCCCGAAAGCTGGGTCAAAAAACATCTGGGTGTGGGGGGCTTGCGGACCTGGCGGGAACTGCAGGGGAAGGTGGCGCTCAACGCGGAGCGGCCGGAGAGCCGCAAGAGCATCTGCACTTCGCGCTCGTTTGCCGAAATGATCGAATCGTTCGACGATCTGCGGCTCCGCGTGGCCGATTTTGCCGCCATCTGCGCCCAGAAGCTGCGGCGCGACGGCACGGTGGCGCACGAGGTGGGGGTCTTCATGCACACCAACCGGTTCCGTCCGGAATTGCCGCAATACTGTCCCTTCTTCAGCGTCCGGCTCAAGGTGCCCGCGAACAGCACGCATCAGATTGTAGGGGCGGCTCTGGAGGCGGCGGAGCGCATCTACCGTCCCGGTTACGCCTACAAGCGCGCCGGCGTGCTCGTGGACGACATTGTCCCGGCCGAGGGGCTGGCGGTGGAACATTCCCTGTTTGAAGACCCTGAAAAGATTGCCTCCGCGGCGCTCCGGCGCAAGCGCGAGAACAAGATATCCGAACTGATGGATGCGCTCAACACGCCGGCTTCTCCGCTGCTGCGGCTGGCTTCCCAGCATGCCGGACCCTATTCGGAGGGCATCCGTCACGACCATATTTCCCCCCGGTACTCCACCGACTGGCAAGAGTTGCTGGAGGTGCATTAATTCGTTATCTTTGCCCGAACCACACAGAACAGATCCGCATGAAAACCCGATTCCTTTCCCTGATTGCCCTAACCTCCCTGTTATTCGTTTCCCATGCGCTTGCCGCCCAGCCGCGCACCACGCCGGCCGACGACGAAGCGCTGATGCGAGGCTGGATCAAAACGCTGGGTTCCGATGAATTCGGCGGCCGGATGCCGATGACCGAGTATGAGACCAAAACCATTGCGTATCTGGCAGATGAGATGCGTGCGATCGGGCTTCAGCCCGCCTTCGACGGCAGTTGGTTCCAGAAGGTCAAAACCGTAGGAGCGACCTGCCGGCTGGCCAAGGACCGCCTGCGGATCAAGGGGGCGAAGCGGCGCGTGGATCTCCGACAGCCCGACGACCTGGTGGTCTGGACTTCCCGCGCTACGGCGCAGGTGAAACTGCCTTCCGCCGAGTTCGTTTTCTGCGGGTTCGGCATTGACGCGCCCGAGTTCGGGTGGAACGACTTCGAAGGAGTCGACGTCAAGGGAAAGATCATTATCGCCATGGTCAACGATCCCGGTTTTTACGACGCCGGGCTCTTCCAGGGACGCAATATGACCTACTACGGCCGCTGGAC
>DBXZ01000046.1:17163-57077 GCA_002309795.1 Bacteroidales bacterium UBA1199 | reverse complement strand
GCCGCAAACTTTTCGCGGCGGCCGGCGCCGACTTCGAGGCTGCCCTGGCTGCGGCCAAACGCCCGGGATTCAAGGCCTTCCCGCTAAAGGCCAAGACCAGCCTGGTAATGGACGTCACCTGTGAAATCAACGAAACCTGCAACGTGGGCGGCATTCTGCCCGGTCGCGACCTGAAAGACGAGGCGGTGGTATTCAGCGCACACTGGGACCACTTCGGATTCGGGGAACCGGACGAGACGGGCGACCCGATTTATAACGGTGCATCCGACAACGGCTCCGGCATGGCGGCGGTGCTGCTGCTGGCCAAGCGGTTCGCCGAGATGCCGGTGGCTCCGCGCAGGTCTATGCTTTTCCTGATCCCCACGCTCGAGGAGAGCGGCCTGTTCGGTTCCGAGTACTACTGCGCGCACCCGGTTTTCCCGATGGAAAAGACGGCGGCCTGCATCAACTTCGACTGCATCGCACCGGAACCGCTGACGCACGACGTGATGGTGCTCGGGGGCGGCAACAGCCCGCTGGATCCCTACCTGATTGCCGCTGCAGGTGCTCAGGGCCGCTATATTAAATGGAATGACGACAACTCCGACGGATGGTTCTTCCGTTCGGACCATTTCAACTTCGTCAAGAAAGGCGTTCCCGCCGTCGTGATTGAATTCGGCACGGACCTGGTGGATCCCTCGCGTCCGAACAAATACCCGCGCAGCGACTGGTATCACAAACCCTCCGACGAATATCTGGAAGACTGGGACTTTGCCGGCACCCTCGCGCACGTTCATTTAATGTTCAGCGTAGGCCTCTCTGTAGCGAATCACTAGTAGAAGGCTGCAGGCGAGGATGCTTGCGAAGCGAGGATTTTGCTTCCGAGCGGAGCAAGACGTCCGAGACCGAAAGCCCGGCATGCTGCCATCAAAATAGATGCGAACCACGCGGAGCGTGCGGGGTCTGGGGTTGTCCCCAGTAGATATAGAGGCCGCAGGCCTGGCCCCCGGGCCACAAAAAAAGGAAACAGACGACTGTTTCCTTTTTTTGTGGCCCTTAGCAGATTTGAACTGCTGACCTCCTGCCTGTCAAGCAGGCGCTCTAAACCAGCTGAGCTAAAGGACCGGTTTGGAGCCGCGAAGATAGAGAAAAAAATAATATCTGCAAAATATGCCCGGATTTTTTCCGAATCCCGCCGGAATGGTTAAATTTGTATTTTATATAAAGGTAATTTCGAGAACGATCTACTTAAATTAACCATAACCTATGTCCAAGAAACCTTCACAAATTTGTAAGAACTGGCCCAAGTACCTCCTGCAGTGGGGTGTGCTGGCTGTTCTGGTTCTTTGCCTGACCGGTATCTGCACCGGGCTGTTCACCAGCGATCCGGCAGATCCCGAGCGTTTCTGCCCCTTCGGCGGGATCCAGGCTTTCGTAACCTATCTGGTGCGCGGTTCGCTGCCCTGCAGCATGTCCTCCGTGCAGATCCTGATGGGCCTCGCCCTTGCGGCGGCCGTCATCCTTTTCAGCAAGCTGTTCTGCGGTTATCTCTGCCCGGTCGGTACGGTGGAAGACCTCTTGACGAAACTTCGCAAGGCGCTGAAAATAAAGGGCTTTGAAATCACTTCGGGCTCTGCTGCAGACAAATTGCTCCGCATCGTCAAGTACGCGCTGCTCTTCTGGATCTTCTATATGACCGTAACGGCCAGCGAGCTCTTCTGCAAGAAGTTGGATCCGTACTATGCGGTGGCAACCGGCTTCAAGGGTGAAATCACTCTCTGGATGTCCATCATCACGGTTTCCATCGTGATCCTCATGGGCCTCTTCGTGAAACGTTTCTGGTGTAAGTATATCTGCCCGCTCGGCGCCGCTTCCAACACCCTGAAGTTCTGGATGTGGCTCGTGGTCGTGGCCCTTGTTATCGTGGTCCTGGGCCTGCTGGACGTCCATATTCCCTGGGTCTGGGTATTTGCGTTCATCTGCCTGCTGGGCTACCTGCTGGAGATTTTCCGTATCCGTCCGCGCGGCCAGCTGGTCCACGTGATCGTAGACCAGACGCGCTGCGGCCGTCAGTGCTACTCCTGCCAGAAGAATTGCCCGTACCATATCGACATTCCGCTCGAGGGCTCAGTCGTCCGCAATGTGGACTGCGTGCTCTGCGGCGAGTGTGTGGCAGCCTGCCCGAGCAAGGCGCTTTCGATAGGTCTTTCCCGTTCTTCCCGCTGCGGTTTCATGAAGTACGTTCCGGCCATCCTGACTGTCGTTCTGTTGGCTGCGGCCATCATTATCGGCGGTAAGTTCGAACTGCCGACCATCGACGAGAACTGGGGAATCGAAGAGGGCATGAAGCTCGAGACCGTCAAGATCGAGAACCTCAAGTCAGTCAAGTGTTACGGCAGCTCCATGGCCTTCAAGGCCCGTCTGGAAGGCGTCCGCGGCGTGCACGGCGTGAAGACCTATGTGGGCAGCCACTCCGTAGTCATCAAATACGATCCCCGGAAAACCACCGCTGAACAGATTCAGGAAGAGGTGTTCGTTCCTTCGAACTTCCGCGTGAACAGCCCGGATCCCAAGGCATATAAGTATCTGAAAGTGCTGACCATCCGCACGGAGAAGATGTATGACCGTTCCGACCTCAATATGCTGGGCCTGCAGTTCCGCCTGACCGGCAAGAAGATCTACGGTATCGACTCGCAGTACGACTGCCCGCTGATTGTCCGCGTCTATGTGGACCCTGAAGAAGAGGGTCTCGACGAAGCGTTCTTCCGCGAAACGGTGGAGAAGAAAACCCTGGATATGCCGGTTCACGGCGGCCAGATCAAGACCACGCCGCTCGATATCGATTTCGTGCGTCTTGAGAAAGGGGAGAGCACCATCGCAATCGACGAATATCTGCACATGATGTTCGACGGCCTCAAGGCTGAATACAAAGGCAAATACACGGAAAACGGCGAAACGGTGATCCGCCCCCGCGCAGAGGTCTACGCCGGCAAGCCGCAGTTCTTCTATGAGATTGTGAATCAGAATTATGAGAAGCCCATCATCAAGCGCATGCTTCCGTACCTGAGCAACCATGTCTCCAAGGAAGAAGGCGTGATCGGCACCTATCTCTGCCTGAACGACGACCTGCTGCCGTGCATCCGCATCCGCTATGCGGCCCCGATGACGGAACAGCGTCTCTGGGAACTGATCACGATGCCCGTCTGGACCATCACGTATGCAGAAGATGACGTCCGCGAGGAAGGGGCGAAGATTGCCTTTGAACAACCCGGAAAGGTTTATCCCTGGAAGGACTAACCGCAGGCCGTGCCCCGCAACGGACGAATCATAGCCTGGCTCAAAGAATGGATGCTGGCCCTGGCCATTGCGGCCGGGGTCGGCGTCTATCTTTTGTATCACGCATGGCCGGCCCTGCATCCCGCGGGTCCTGTTCTGAAGGTTCTGGCCGCATGGGTGCAGCCGCTGCTGCTCTCCGTGATGCTCTTCCTGAGCCTGTGCCGCGTTTCGCCCCGTGACATCCGGCCGCACCGCTGGCAGATCCGGCCGCTCTTGCTGCAGTGCGGCGTCTTTATCGCGCTCTGCCTGCTGCTGATTGCGGCGCGTCACTGCTCGGGCGCCTTCTGGCGCTGGATTTCCGCCCATGAACTGATTGTGCAGGCCGCTCTTCTGTGCTTTATCACGCCCACGGCCAACTCGAGCGTGGTGGTGGTCGGGAAACTGGGCGGCGAGGTGTCGGAAACCGTTACCTATACGATCCTGATCAATCTGGCCTGCAGCGTGCTGATTCCGGTCTTTCTGCCGCTGGCCTACCCGGTTGAAGGACTGACGCTTGGCGCAGCCGTGCTGCGGATCCTGATGAAGGTATTCCCGCTGCTGATCGGGCCGATGCTGCTGGCCATGGCGGTTCGCGCCTGGATGCCGCGTCTTTTGGCCTGGGTGCTGCGTCATCCGGATCTGCCGTTCTACCTTTGGAGTATCCTGCTTTCGCTCTCGATCGCGCTGGCTACGCGTGTGGTCGTGCTCTTCACGAACGGTCCGCAGGTTCTGCTGGAACTGGTTGCCGTCTCGCTGCTGTGCTGCATCTTCCAGTTCGCCTACGGCCACCGGATCGGCAAGCGCTACGGCCGAAGGATTACCGCCGGACAGTCGCTCGGACAGAAAAATACCTCTTTCGGCATGTGGGTGGGGCTCAGTTTCCTGAATCCCGTGGTCTCGGCGGTGGGCGGTTTTTACAGCATCTGGCACAACCTCTACAACACCTTCCAACTTCGCGCACACGAGCGCAGGCGTGCGAACCATTAAAAAATAGTACACTTTCTCCATTTATTCTTATATTTGCGCCCATTAACCATAACCTTAATTTTATGAAGTGAAAATGAAGAGACTCATCCTTGTTTTAGCGTACCTCTCGCTAAGTTCCCTTGCTATCGCGCAAGGTTCTGAAAAAGACGGTTTTACTGCCGATTTCTCAGTTGTTTCAAGAATAGAAGCCAACCCTTGGATCGATTTTAGCGGAAGTCCCACCCAAACAGGGATTGATATGGGCTCTTCCTCTCTCTACTTCCTGGGCGACGGCCAGATTACGGAAAACCTTTCTTTCAGTTTCCTGATCAATCCGCTCAACACGGACCCCGCCGCTCTCTACAACAACACTTTCCGCAGTGATGATTTCAACTGGCTCAACTGGGCCAGCCTTACCTACAGTTTCGGCGATTTCTCGGTGACCGCCGGCAAATCCTATTGGTACTGCGCTACTTTTGAAGAGGACGATTACGACTATGACCGTCATTCGTTCCTGAGCACCTCCGTCTGGAACAACTTCCCGATTTACCAGTGGGGCGCAGGCCTCTCCTGGACTCCTTCCGAGAGCTTCGGCGTTTCCGCCAACGCCTTCACCTCTCCGTATGGCGATTACATCTTCAAGAGCGGCCTGTTCGGCTTCTCGGGTATCGTTTCCTGTGAAATGAAGGGCCTGGGCGCACTGGTGGGTGCAGCTGCCATTCCGGATGGTACGGGTAACTGGATTCCCGTCATCTCCTGCGGTCTGAAGGCAGAAGTCGGTAAGTTCACCCTTGTCAATGACTTCTACAGCCAGGCCTGGGATAACGGCTTTATGGATATCCTCTCCGACGGAATGAGTATCTCTTACCGCCACAATGACCAGTGGAACTTCTCCGGTCATTTCATTATCGATTATTACCAGTTGATTCCGGATCCCAGTGCCGATTACCATATGGGTGTCGTCTGCGAATATACCCCGCTCGAAGGGTTGAGACTGCACGCGATGGCCGGCTACCAGCCGGGGGGAGATGCGATGGCCGCTTTCAGTGTCGGCGCAACGTATAACTTCTCATTCTCGCTGTAGAGATGGCCGGATCCGAACGAATTATCGATATCAAGCACCTCAGCAAAGCTTTTCGCGGAAAAACGGTGCTTGATGACATCAGCCTCTATATCCGCAAGGGAGAATTCGTGACCCTGCTGGGCCCTTCGGGCTGCGGCAAGACCACGCTTCTCCGTATTCTGGCAGGCTTCGAAACCGCCGATGCAGGCGTCGTGGAGCTTGAAGGACGCGACATTGCCGGCACCCCGCCGCACCTGCGTCCGCTCAACACGGTGTTCCAGCGCTACGCGCTCTTCCCGCACCTTGATGTCTATGACAATATTGCATTCGGCCTCAAGCTGAAAAAGGTTCCCCAGGCGGAGATCGACAAGCGTGTCCGCAAGGTACTCAAGCTTGTGGCCATGTCCGACTACGAAGACCGCAACGTGGATACCCTCTCCGGCGGTCAGCAGCAGCGTATCGCTATCGCGCGCGCAATCGTCAACCAGCCCAAAGTGCTGCTGTTGGACGAGCCGCTCGCCGCGCTCGATTTGAAGATGCGCAAGGACATGCAGATCGAGCTCAAGGAGATGCACCGCAAGCTGGGCATCACCTTCATCTATGTGACTCACGACCAGGAGGAGGCGCTGACCCTCTCCGACACGATCGTGGTGATGAACGAGGGCCACATCCAGCAGATCGGTACGCCGGCCGACATCTACAACGAGCCGGTAAACGCCTTTGTGGCAGACTTTATCGGCGAGAGCAACATCTTGAAAGGCAGAATGATGCACGACCGCCGCGTGGCTTTCATCAAGCACGAATTCGACTGCGTGGACGAAGGTTTCGGCGAATACGAGCGCGTGGACGTGGTGGTCCGTCCGGAAGATATCTACTTCACGACGGATCCTGCCAAGTGCCAGTTCAAGGCCACCGTCAACTCCTGCACCTTCAAGGGCGTTCACTACGAAATGTGGGTGGATACGGATACCGGCTATGAGCTGATGATCCAGGACTACGACCCCTACGAAGTGGGCACGGAGGTGATGCTCTACATTGACCCGGACGACATCCAGGTCATGAAGAAGGAGCGCTATACCAACACCTTCGAAGGCAAGATCGTGGACGAAACCCACGTTGAATTCCTGGGAGCAAGTTTCGAATGCCAGCCGCACGAATTCGAAGAGGGCGACACCGTGAAGGTCACCGTACCTTTCCACAAGGTCGACCTGCTGGACCATGCGGAAGAGGCGACCGTCGAAGGCAACGTGGACTTTATCCTCTATATGGGCGACCATTACCACCTGACCATCAAGACCGATAACGGCGAGAAGATCTGGGTGGACACCAACGATATCTGGGACAAAAACGACTTGGTAGGTATCCGGATCCAACCCAAGGATATCAGTCTCGAAAAACCGGCTGAAAAGAGAGATGAATAAGCGCTCCAGTTGGGCGTTGCCCTACTTCATCTTCCTGGTACTCTTTGTGGTACTGCCGCTCCTGCTGATTGTGATCTATTCGCTGCAGGATGCGTCGGGGCACTTTACGCTCTCCAATATCACGAAGTTCTTTACGGACAAGGACGCCCTGGGTACCTTCGCCCTCTCGATCGAGGTGGCGCTGGAGAATACCCTGCTCTGTATCCTGATCGGCTATCCGGCCGCCTGGATCCTGGCCAACAAGTCGCTCAACCGCAGTGCGGTCACCGTGGTGCTCTTCATCCTTCCGATGTGGATCAACGCGCTGATGCGTACGCTGGCCACCGCCGAACTCTTTACGATGGCCGGCGTGCCGCTCGGCAAGGGGACCCTGCTCTTCGGTATGTGCTACGATTACCTGCCCTTCATGATCTATCCTATTTACAATGTGCTGAATAAGATGGACAACTCCTATGCGGAGGCGGCGCAGGATCTGGGAGCCACCCCGGGCGAGGTGTTCCGCAAGGTGACCCTTCCGCTCTCGATGCCCGGCGTCTGGAGCGGCGTGCTGATGGTCTTCATGCCTACGGTATCGACCTTCGCCATCTCCGAATTCCTGACCAACAACAAGATCAAACTCTTCGGTACGATCATCCAGGAGAATATCAACAACTCGATGTGGAACTACGGCGCCGCACTCTCGCTCATCATGCTCGTAATCATCGCCATCACGACCGTGATCCAGCGCGGTGATTCGGATGCCGAAACGGTAGGAGGGGCCATCTGATGAACGTCAAGCGAATTGCCGCGAAGGCCTACATCTGGCTGATCCTGATCGTGCTCTATGCGCCGATCGTCTTTATCGCCATCTTCTCCTTCACTGAAGCCAAGAGTCTCGGCAACTGGACCGGATTCTCCACGGAACTCTACCGCAACCTCTTCACCGGAGCCATGCAGAACTCCTCCGGACTGATGTCTGCCGTCAAGAATACCCTGCTGATCGCGCTGGCCGCATCGCTCGTGGCTACGCTGCTCGGTACGATCGCTGCGATCGGCATCTATCACCTGAAGGGCCGCAAGAAGAACGTGATGAACTTCTTGAACAACATCCCGATGATCAACCCGGACATCATCACCGGTGTGTCTCTGTTCCTGCTGTTCGTCTTCCTGCACATCTCGCAGGGCTACGCCACGGTTATCCTGGCTCATATCACTTTCTGTACCCCGTACGTGGTGCTGAACGTGCTTCCGAAGCTCTCACAGATGAACCCCAATATCTATGAAGCTGCGCTTGACCTGGGCGCAACCCCGATGCAGGCCCTCCGCAAGGTGATGGTTCCTGCATTGAGGCCCGGTATGATTTCCGGCTTCATCCTTTCGTTTACCATGAGTCTCGACGATTTCGCCGTGACCTTCTTTACTCGGGGTACGATCGGCCTGGATACCCTTTCTACGTACATCTATGCCGATGCGCGCAAGGGCGGCCTGACCCCTGAACTGAAACCGCTGATGACCATTCTGTTCCTTGTGATCCTGGTGGTCCTCCTCGTAATCAACATCCGTCAATCCAAGAATTCAGCAAAGAAATGAAAATGAAATTCAGATTTCTGCTTCTGGCAGCTGTTGCGCTGCTTGCAGCTTCCTGCGAAAATGACCGCTCGCAGGTTCTCAAGGTGTACAACTGGTCCGACTATATCGACGAGTCGGTCCTCCCGGAATTCGAAGCCTGGTACAAGGCCCAGACCGGCGAGGATATCAAGGTCGTCTACCAGACGTTCGACGTCAACGAGACGATGCTCTCGAAGATTGAGAAGGGACACGAAGACTACGACGTGGTCTGCCCCTCCGACTACATCATCGAGCGCATGCTCAACAATCAGTTGCTCCTGCCGCTGGATTTCGCTTCCATTCCGGACGAAGTCAACTATATCTCCAACAACAAGTCGCCGTACATGCAGCGCGTTTTCCGGGAGTTCAATCCAGAAATCGACGCCAACGACTACTCCGTGCCGTATATGTGGGGAACCACCGGTATTCTCTACAATACCGACGAGGTGACCTACGAAGAGGCCTGCACCTGGGACGTCATCCGCAACCCGAAGTTCGCCGGCCGCATCCTCATCAAGGACGCTCCGCGCGACGTCTACGGTCCGGTGCTGATCTACCTCAAGCAGAAAGAACTGCAGGAGGGTACCGTGACGCTCCAGGAACTGATGAGCGACTCTTCCGACGAATCCATCGCGGCTGTAGAGGCCTATCTGAAGCAGGTCAAGGACGGCGTGCTGGGCTGGGAAGCCGACTTCGGCAAGGACCAGATGACCAAGAATCGCGGCGTGGTTTCGCTCAACTGGAGCGGTGACGCCGTCTGGGCAATCGAAGAGGCTGCAACCGTGGGCGTCAACCTGGACTACGTGGTTCCCGAAGAGGGAAGTACCGTCTGGTTCGACGGCTGGGTCATCCCCAAATATGCCAAGAACATCAAGGCCGCTACGTGGTTCATCGACTTCATGTGCCGCCCGGATATCGCGATCCGCAACATGGAAGAGACCGGTTACGTGGCCGCCAACGGCGCCATGGAGGTTCTTGAGTCGCAGATCGACGACGAGTGCGAGCCGCTGGATCTGACCTATTTCTTCGGCCCCGAGGCGCTCGGCATCCGCGTGGACCCGGTGCTCTATCCGGACGCATCCGTGATTGCACGCTGCGCCCTCGAACACGACTGGGGTGCTGATACCGACAAGCTGCTCGCCATGTGGTCGCGCGTCAAGGGCGACAACGCCGGCACTTCGACCTACGTGGTCGTGATTCTGGCAGCCGTTCTGCTGGTGATCTTCTTCGTAACCCGCGCACGCGGCAAAAAGTCCCGCAAACACGGAAGACGATGAAGCACAGAGGTTGGGCGTTGGTGACCGGCGGCAGCGCCGGAATCGGGCTGGAAGTATCCCGCTGTCTTCTTCGCAAGGGGTACTCGCTGATTCTGGTCAGCCGCTCTCCGCAGAAGCTCAAAAACGCGAAATATGAGCTCTCACGCGAGCTCCAGAAGTCCGACGAACGGCAGATTACGGTCCATACCGCAGACCTGGCCGAACCCGCCGCTGCAGACGAACTCTATGCCTGGGTCCAGTCGCGCAAATTCGTGGTGGAGATGCTGGTCAACGATGCCGGCATGTACATCTGCGAAGATGCGCTGAACGTACCCCGCGGGCGTGTGGAGGCCATCCTCTCCCTGAATGTCCATGCCGTGACTACCCTCTCGCTGCTCTTTGCGCGCGAGATGGCAGAGCGGGGCAGGGGAAACATCGTAAACATCTCCTCCTATGCTGTTTACATGCGTTTTGCCGGACTCTCGCTCTATGGCGCTACGAAAGCCTATATTCGAAACTTCTCAGTCTCCCTTTCGCGTGAAGTGCGCAAAAAGGGCGTCAGGGTTACTACGGTTGCCCCCAGCGGGGTCGACACCGGGCTGCTGAACCTGTCGCGGAGAAAGGCCCGCCTGGCGCGCCTTACCGGTTTCATGATGAGTCCGGCACGTTGCGGACGGATTATCGTACGCGCTGCCCTGCGCGGACGCCGGTATATCGTACCGGGATGGCACAACTACCTGATGATTCCGTTCATGAGGATGTTCCGTCCGCTCGTGACGCGGGTCATGCGCGATAACACGGCTACCGGCGGCGAAAAACTATAGAAGCCGCTTCAACGCGGCAAACTCATCGATCAGCCACGTGGGCGATGCGGTCAACAGCCGTTCGCGCACGTGGTTTCCGTATGTAACGGCGCAGGTGCGGCAGTGCGCGCGGTTGCCCATCTCGATGTCGAAGGTGGTGTCGCCCACCACGAGGGTTTCGTCCGCCTTTGCCCCGAGACGCTCCAGCAGCGCCAGAACCATATCCGGAGCCGGTTTGGAGGGGAAACCGTCCGCGCTTGTGGCCCGGATGGGGAAATAGCCGCTCAGGCCCCAGCCGGAGAGAATCTGTTCCAGCGAATTGCATCCGCGCGAGGTGGCGATGGCCATGGGAATGCCCCGTGCAGCAAACTCTTTGATGGTTTCCACCACGCCCGGGTAGAGGCGGAGCCGGCCCAGTTCCAGTTGCGAGAAGAGCTCCCGGTAGATGGCCACTGACTCCGCTTCGCGCGACTCCGGCAGGTTTCCGGCTATGCGAAGCGACGCGCCCAGCGGCAACCCGATCGTGGCGCGAATCTGCTCCGGCGTCACGCCGATCACGCCCATGCGCCGCAGCGTTTCGGTGGCCGTAGCCACAATCCCGTCGGCCGTATCGGCCAGCGTGCCGTCAAAATCGAAAATGAGAGTCCGGATGGGTTTCACGGCCACAAAGGTAGTTCGGCGGCGGCAATTTGTCAAACCTTTTCGTATCTTTGTCAAATCCGAAAAAACAGAAACAGTATGATCCGCACGCTCAACGACCAGGTCCGTTATATCGGTACCGACGACCACACCAGCACCCTATTCGAAAGCCAGTATATCCTGCCTGAAGGAATGGCTTACAACTCTTATCTGATTCTGGATGAGAAAGTTGCCATTCTCGATACGACGGACAGTGTGACGGCTGACGCCTGGAAGGCCAATCTGCGCGAAGCGCTCGGCGGCCGCATGCCGGACTATCTGGTGGTGCACCACATGGAACCGGACCACTCCGCCTTGATTGCCTGGACGCTGGCCGAATATCCAGCCCTGAAACTGGTCTGCAGCGCGATGGCCCTCAAGATGCTCTCGCAGTTCTTCGAGGGAATCGACGTTACCGGCCGCACCGTGACGGTGGGCGAGGGGGATACCCTGGAGCTGGGCGCTCACAAGCTGCGTTTCATTGCTGCGCCCATGGTTCACTGGCCGGAGGTGATGATGACCTTCGACGAGACAGACGGCGCCCTCTACAGCGCCGATGCATTCGGCAAATTCGGTGCGCTGGATACCTGCGGATTCTACGGCAGGGATGATGACGACTGGAGCTGCGAGGCCCGCCGATACTACTTCAATATTGTGGGCAAATACGGTGCCCAGGTTCAGACGCTGCTGGGCAAGGTGGCTGCGCTGCCCGTCCGGACCATCCGTCCGCTGCACGGGCCCATCCTGGAAGATAATCTGGGCGATTATGTCTCCCTTTACAATACCTGGAGCAGCTATGCCGTGGAGACCGAAGGCATCTTTATTGCCTGCGCCTCCATTCACGGCGGTACGCTGGCTGCCGCTGAAAAGCTGGCTGAGATCCTGCGCTCGAAAGGCGCCGGCCGGCTGGAGGTGAGCGATCTCTGCCGCAGCGATTTCGCTGAGAATGTGGAAGATGCGTTCCGCCACTCCACGCTGGTTCTGGCCGCATCTTCTTATGATGCCGGCCTCTTCACGCCCATGTACGAGTTCCTGCACCGCCTGCAGATCAAAGGGTACTGCAACCGCCGCGTGGCGCTGATCGAGAACGGTTCCTGGGCTCCGACCGCGGGCCGCGAGATGAAGAAGATGCTTGCGGAGATGAACGGGATTGCCCTGATAGAACCGATGGTCTCCATCCGAAGCCGAATGAAGACCACCGATCTGCCGGCCCTGGAATCCCTGGCCGACGCAATTTTGAAATAGTCTTTAGCGCTAAAACTCGTAGTCCAGGCAGGCGCGCTGCACGGTGTAAGGTCGCACCTTGCCGTTGGCCACTGCCAGGTGTTCCGGATGGGTGGCGTAGACTTTCAGCGCCTCCGCGTTTTCCAGTGTGCAGTCCAGCATCAGGTCCGCATTTGAAGAATCCAGGCGGCCGGCCGTCTGCACCTTCACGTCAATGAGTCCCGGAACCTTGCCCACAAGGCCTTCCAGGCCGGCTTTGATGCCATCCTTCACGTTTTGTTTTTCATCTTCGGAGAGTTCCGGATTGAGCGTCCAGAGAATGATGTGCTTTACCATATCGTTTTACAGTATTATACCAGACAGAAATCCAGGCCGCGGGTGATGGCCTCGCGGTCCAGATGCTGACCTATGAAGACCAGCTTTTGCATGCGGTCCCCGTAGGTCGGGTCCCAGTCGCGGCGCAGGTTGGCGTCGCGTTCCATCATGCCGCGCAGCTCCTCGGGCGGCATCGTGGCGAACCAGTCGCCCGCGTTGCGCAGCGACATCTGGCGTCCCGCCTGCTCGAAGATATAGCACGAATCGAACTCGTCTTCAAAGTAGCATATCCCCTTGGCGCGGATGACGTTCTTGGGCCAGTTCTTTCCCACAAAAAAGTCGAACTTATTGATATCGAACGGCCTGCGTCGGAAATATACGAACGTTTCGATGCCGTACTCCAGCGCCTCACCCTCATCGTGATGATGGTGGTGATGATGTTCGTGTCCGTGGTGATGCTCCTCTTCCTCGTCATCATCGTCGTCTTCATCATGGTGTCCTTCAACCTCCTGAATCCAGCTCGCAGACGCCGCAACGCTGTCGAAATCGAAGAGGCCGGTATTCAGCAGGCGGTCCAATTCCACGTCGCAATAGTCGCAGGCTATGATTTCCGCCTTGGGCTGCAGGGCCCGGACAATGGCGCGGACCTTTCCCAACTGCGCTTCCGTTAGCTCGGAGGCCTTGTTGAGCAGAATCAGGTTGCAGAATTCAATCTGCTGGATGACCAGGTTCTCGATATCGTCTTCGTCGAGCTTCTGGTTCATCAACTTATCGCCGCACTCAAATTCGTCCAGCATGCGCAGCGCGTCCACAACCGTGACGATACAGTCCAACCTGGGAGTGCCGTTTTTGACGAAACTGCCGCCCAGGGAGGGAATCGAGCAGATGGTCTGGGCAATCGGGCCCGGCTCGCAGATACCGCTGGCCTCGATCACCACATAATCGAACCGCTGAAGGGCGATCAGGTCGCTCAACTGCTTGACCAGATCCATCTTCAACGTGCAGCAGATGCAACCGTTCTGGAGCGCTACGAGACTGTCGTCACCCTGTCCTACGACCCCGCCCTGCTGGATCAGGTCGGCGTCTATGTTCACCTCGCCGATATCGTTGACAATCACGGCAAAACGGATACCGCGACGGTTGTTCAGGATTCTGTTGAGCAGGGTGGTTTTTCCGCTGCCCAGGTAACCGGTCAGCAGCAGAACGGGAATCTCTTTGGACGGAGTCATCTCTACAGTCGTTTACAAACGTTTCTTTACGCAAAAATACGTTTTTTCTTGCGCGGTGGGCCGATAATTGTTTAACTTTGGAACAAAATTCAATCTCAAAAACATGAAAAAGCATCTTATCGCCATTGCAGCACTTGCACTGTTTGCAACCGCTCCCCTCTCTGCGCAATCCGGACTCGGCAGCCTGCTGAAGAACATCACCGGCAATGAAACCGTCAAGAACGTACTTGAAAACGTAACCGGTATTTCATTGAACGCCAGCATTATCGGTAACTGGGATTTCAAAGGTTCCGCCATCGCCCTCACCAGTGAAGACGTTACCGCCAACGTTGCAGCTGCAGCAGCTTCCAATACCCTGGCAGCACAGATCGACCCGTATCTGGAGAAAATCGGCATCAAGGCCGGCGCTTTCAAGATGGCATTTGCCGCCGACAGTTCCTTCGCGGTAGCTTACGGAGATAAGATCTATTCCGGCACCTATACCATCAACGGCAGCGACATCACCATGACCTTTGCCAAGGGGGTGAAACTCCCGAAGATTTCCGGAACGGCTTCCGTCACCAACGACGGCATGAAGATTCTCTTCAAAGCCAACTCCCTGCTGAAGTTCCTCAAGAAACTCACCGCAGCCACCGCCGGATCCAACCAGACCATTGCCACCATCAATTCTCTGATCAAGAACTACAGCGGCATGAAGCTCGGCTTCGATATGGCGAAAATCAAATAGTCCGCGGGCGTTTTTGCCTTGGCACCTAACTGGCTGTTCCCCCAGCGAGTTAAGTGCCAAGGCTTAAAACTTGCCGGCTGCAGGGCTGGGTTACCCGAAAAGATACTTCTTCTGGGCCGGGGTCAGCGCGTCGATGCGCAGGCCCCAGTCTTTTATTTTGCGGCGGGCCACCTCTTCGTCGATCTCGGCGGGGACGTCGTGCAGTTTGCTGCCCGGGGCCTCTTTGAGATTGGGATGCGCCACCAGGTAACGCGCGCTGAGCGCCTGGATGGCAAACGACATGTCCATAATCTCCGCCGGATGGCCGTCTCCTGCTGCCAGGTTGACCAGGCGGCCTTCGGCCAATACATAGATCCGGCGGCCGTCTTCCAGGCGGTAACCCATGATGTTTTTGCGGGCTTCGCGGGCTTCTACGGCCATTTTCTGCAGTCCGGCGACATCGACCTCCACGTCAAAATGACCGGCATTGCAGCAGATGGCGCCGTCTTTCATCACGGCAAAGTGTGCGGGGGTCACCACGTCGCGGCAGCCCGTGACGGTCACGAAAAGATCGCCCAGCGGGGCGGCCTCGTCCATCGTCATCACGCGGAAACCGTCCATCACCGCCTCCATGGCTTTGACCGGATTGACTTCGGTGACAATCACCTTGGCACCCAGTCCTTTGGCGCGCATGGCAACGCCCTTGCCGCACCAGCCGTAACCGGCCACGACCACCGTCTTGCCCGCCACGATCAGGTTCGTGGTGCGGTTGATGCCGTCCCAGACCGACTGACCGGTGCCGTAGCGGTTGTCGAACAGGTGCTTGCAATCGGCATTGTTGACCAGCATCATCGGGAAGCGGAGCTTTCCTTCGCGGTCCATCGCCTGCAGGCGCAGGATGCCCGTGGTGGTCTCCTCGCAGCCGCCCAGCACACCCGGAATCAGCTGCGGGTATTCGGCGTGCAGCAGCGAAACCAGGTCGCCGCCGTCGTCGATGATGATGCCCGGTCCCACCTCCAGCACGCGACGGATGTGGGCTTCATATTCTTCAGAAGTCGCTCCATACCAGGCAAAGACGTTCAGTCCGTCGTGAACCAGGGCGGCCGCTACGTCGTCTTGTGTGGAGAGGGGATTGCTGCCCGTGACATACATCTCGGCGCCGCCGGCGGCGAGCACTTTGCAGAGATAAGCCGTCTTGGCCTCAAGGTGCACGGAAAGTGCGATTCGCAGGTCGGCGAAGGGTTTTTCTTGCGAAAATTCTGCCTCCAGGCCGCGCAGCAGCGGCATGTGGTGGCGGACCCAGTCTATTTTCAGTGCGCCCTCTTTCCAGAGCGATTCGTTGCGGATGATGTAAGGCATAAGTCGTAGTATTTTTCAAATCGGGTGCGAAGGGCCGCCTCGTCGGCAATCATGGCGCGCAGTTCGGCCAGCCGCTGCGCGTTGTTTGATTCGGGAATCCAGAGTTTCAGATATCCGCCTTCAGCATATTTTTCGTGCAGATGGTCCAGCGTGCGCTGCCAATGGCCTTCACGGTCCAGTTCGGGATAGTGGGAAAAACCGTATTCCACGGTGCGGCGGATCACGGTTTCAGGTTCGATCAGCCGGTCCGCTTCCGCAATGATGCGTCCGTAGAGGGTGCGCGGTGCGCGGTCGGACGAGGCCCGATGGTCTTCCGCAGCCTGTGCGGCCAGTTCGACTGTTTCGGGCGTAAGCCACTGCAGCAATCGATAATCACTGCGGATGATGCGCCCGGAGACCAGGTGGTGCGTCTCGCGGCCTTCCGCGATCCCCAGGTCATGATAAGCTGCTGCTACAAAGAGGATTTCGGGATCAACATCATAATGCTCCGCCAATTCCAGCGCCTGGGCGATCACCGCTTCCGCGTGGTCTCTCTGGTGTCCGGGATCGAAGGCGTCGTAGCGAGGGAGAATCTCCTCGCGGACAAAGCGTTGCAGGGTCTCGCGGATGGGTTTCATCGGCGCGCCTCCGTATAAGGGGGAATGGTGTCGTCGGCGTTGTCTATCACGGGGAACCGTTCCAGGTAGAGGCGGACGAATTCCGGGCTGAGCTTGGCTTCGACCACCGCTTCGCGGCCGTCTTCGGCCTGTGCCATCACTTCACCGTAGGGGTTGATGGCGCGCGTACCGCCGTTGTAGCCATCCTTCGGGTCGTTCCCGATCCGGTTGACGGCCAGTACGTAGCACTGATTCTCAACGGCGCGCGCCTGCGTGAGGATATCCCAGGCACCGCGGCGGATTCCCGGCCAGTTCGCGGTCAGGAGAATCGCATCGAAGTCGCCCCGGTTGCGGCACCACGCGGGGAAACGCAGGTCGTAGCAGACAATCAGCAGGAAGCGGATGCCGCGCCATTCGACCACCACGCGCTCGCTGCCGGGCGTAATGAAGGCCGGTTCGCCGCCGGGGGCGAAAAGGTGATGCTTGTCGTAACTGAAAAAAGTGCCGTCCGGCTTCACGAAGTAGAACCGGTTGCGGTAGAGGTCGCCGTCGTGCACCGCGATACTGCCGCAGACAGCCGCATCTTTGAGGACGGCCCACTCCTTCATCAGTTCCAGCGAAGGACAGGTCCCGCCGACGAGTTCCTCCGCCACGCCGACCGGGTTGGTAACGAATCCCGTAGCAAACATTTCCGGCAGCAGATAGAGGTCTGCATCCGGCACCGCTTTCATGCGTATCCGGTTGAGCCTCAAGTTTTCCGCAGGATCGGCCCAGACAATGTCATGTTGAAGCAGGACGACTTTCATTTTCGTGATTTAACCGTACAAAAATACGAAAAAAGTTTTCCTATCTTTGTAGTAAATTGTAAAGCGATGAAAGCGACCGATAAATATATGCAAATGGCCATCGAAGAGGCCCGTGCGGGCATCACGCAGCAGCACGGCGGACCCTTCGGTACGGTAATCGTCAAAGACGGCGTGGTGGTGGGGCGCGGACACAACCGCGTGTTGATCGACCACGACCCTTCCTGTCACGGTGAAATCTCCGCCATGCGTGATGCGGGCCGCCGGCTGGGCACCCACAACCTCTCCGGCTGTGAACTGTACACCACGGGCGAACCCTGCCCGATGTGCCTCTGTGCCTGCCTCTGGGCGAATATCAGCAAAATCTATTACGGCTGTACGATTGCCGACAACGGCCGGATCGGTTTCCGCGACGACAAGTTCGACGGTATCCTCTCCGGACGTGAGAAACTTGCGAATTTACTGGTCCCGCTCGATCGTGATGCCTGCCTGGCCCTCTTCGACGAATATGCCGGCATGCAGCACAGAATCTACTGATCAATCCATCCTTTATGAATAAATTCCGCAGAATTCTCCTCGTAGCGGCCGCCCTGCTCGTTTCCCTTCCCGCAGGGGCCGTATTCAACGAAAAAGACCTGGGAAAGACACTCTCCGTGCTCCGTTACGAACTGAGCCAGGAGGCAGAGAAGCGCGCGACGCGCCAGAACCGGATCGACAGCCGCAACCGTTCGCAGCACGGCGTGATGGTCAAGACGCTCAAGAAATGCAACGAGCTGGCGCTGATGCTCTATTCCCAGAACCAGGATTACACCTTCGACATGACTTATGCGCTCAAGGAGGTCACCAAGCAGTATGAAGCCTTCAACGAGCGAAAAATGCCTTACGACGAAATCGTCACGTCGCTCGACCTGGAGATCGACCGCTACTCCCGCCTGATCGAATCGTTGCGCCGTCTCCCGCCGGAGTTGCGGGACGTCAAGGAAATTCCAGACAGCTTGAAATATAAGAATGACAGCATTCGCAGCTATGCCATGCCCGCCACTCCGCGCCGCGGCACACGCGACCGGATGGTCAACGGCCGCCGGATGCTGCTGGACAGCCTGAACGCGAACGGCAACCTGTCGGCGTTCTTCCTGGACGAACAAGGGCAGGCCGACCGCGATTCCTGCATCCACTACGCAGCGACGCTGCTCAAGATGTACCAGGAGTCCAAGAATCGCATCATCAAGGACAACGAACACTACCAGGATGCCAGCCAGCGGCTCAAGGAGTCGTACGACTACGCGCAGGACCGCTACAAGGTGATCCAGCGGCGGATGTTCATCAAAGGTACCGGTCACTACGACCGGATTATCAAACGTTTCTCCAGCAGCTGGAAACGGGCCTATGCCGACTGCGTCAACAAATACAGCCGCACCAAATCGTTCGACCAGACGCTGGCGGCCAGCGAATGGCGCGGTCCCATGGTTTTCGGTTTCCTGGGCACCCAGTTCGGGATTCTGCTGCTGGCCACGCTGCTCAGTCTCCTGCTGGCCGCCATCCTGCGTCCGAAGATCAAGGCCATGCTGTCCGACGTCTTCAAGCACCGGCTGCCGTGCATCACGCTGCTGTGCGGAACCATCATTTTCGGCCTGTGCCAGTACATTATTCCCAAGGTCGTCGACAACAACTTCTTCCAGGTGGCATCCTCGTTGCTGATCGTGCTCGCCTGGATTATGGTCGCCATCCTGGGCAGCGTCCTGCTGCGCCACAGCGGGGAGGAGACCTCGCCCCGTCTGAAACTCTATCAGCCCACCATCCTGCTGGGATTCCTGATCATCATCTTCCGCGTGGTCTTCATGCCCAACCGGATGATGAATATCATCTTCCCGCCGATGATCATCATTGCAGCCATCTGGCAGTTGATTCTCTGCCTGCACAACCGCAGATTCAAGGCGGATTCCGATATTATCATCGGATGGATTACGCTGGCCATCCTGATTGGTGTTGCCATCCTGTCGTGGTGCGGTTACGTCTTGCTGGGCATCCAGATCGCCATCTGGTGGCTCTTCCAAATGGCGATGACGGAGGCCATTATGGCTGTCATCGTATTGCTTGACCACTTTAAAGTACGCTATCTGGACCGCAAGGTGGCCGAGTATCGCAAGGCACACCCTACCACGGAAGCCAAGGAACGTCGCGGCGACACGATCCGCGTCACCTGGTGGTACGACCTGATTTCGCAGGTACTGGTGCCGGTGGCCGCCATCTGCTCGATTCCGCTCTGCGTCTATATGGCGCTCGATGTATTCGACCTCACCGAAATCAGTCACCAGATCTTCTATACGACCTTCTTCGACTTCAAGAACGCCGACGGCAACGAAATCTTCAAGCTCTCGTTCTATATGATCGTGCTGGCATCCTCGCTGTTCTTCGTGTTCCGTTACCTGAACTACGCGTTGCGATTCATCTATAAAGATTTGATGTTCAATCATATCCGCCGTACCAGCGGAAAGGATCACGTGGAGGCCAACGAGATCAACCTCAGCCTCTCCGAGAGCGTCATCAGCATCCTGGTCTGGGGTTCCTACGTGATCCTCACCATCCTGCTGCTGCGCATTCCGATGGGCGCCGTGTCGATTATCGCAGCCGGTCTGGCTACCGGTCTCGGTCTCGCCATGAAGGATATCCTGAACAACTTCATCTACGGTATCCAGCTGATGTCCGGCCGCCTGCGCGTGGGTGACTGGGTGGAATGCGACGGCGTCCGCGGCAAGGTGACCTCCATCAGCTACCAGAGCACCCAGATTGAGACGATCGAGGGCGCCGTGATGTCGTTCCTCAATACCGCACTCTTCAACAAGAACTTCAAGAACCTGACGCGCAACAACGCCTACGAGTTCCTGAAGATTATCGTGGGGGTAAGCTACGGTACTGATGTCGAAAAGGTTCGCGAGGTGCTCACGGAGGCGATGAAGACGCTCTGCACCCGCGATGCCTTCAACCGCGAGATCGTAGATCCCAAGCGTGGAATCAACGTGACCTTCGAGAACTTCGGCGAGAGCTCAGTGGATATCGCCGTCAAGCAGTATGTGCTGGTCTCCGAACGCTTCGGTTACACCGCCCGCGCCAAAGAGATTATCTACGACGCACTGAACCGCAGCGGCATAACGATTCCGTTCCCGCAGCGGGATATTCATATTATCGAAGGAAAATAAAGAATAACGGTACAAATCCAAACCCCATACTATGCTATCATTCTTACAAGCTCTTCCGGAAGGCACCGAAGCGGTGGTCAATCCGGATTCCATCAAGACAGCGGTCGTCGAATTGGCCCATGAGGCCGTACAGGATCCCGGCGGAATGCTCCATCAGCTCGGCCAGAGTGCCATCAGTTTTGGCCTCAAGGTCCTGGCTGCGCTGGCCATCTACATCGTGGGCTCCTGGCTCATCCGCCGCGTCAAGAAACTTCTCAAGAAGATTTTCGAAAAGAGAAAGACCGACAGGGCGCTGGCCGGCTTCGTCCAGAGCCTTACCACGGTGGTCCTGACCATCCTGCTGATCGTGATTACGGTAGGCACGCTGGGCGTCAATACCAGTTCGCTGGCGGCCGTACTGGCAGCCGGCGGCGTGGCGATCGGCATGGCCATGAGCGGTGCGCTGCAGAACTTCGCGGGCGGCATCATGCTGCTTGCGTTCAAGCCTTTTAAGGTGGGCGATTTTATTGAAGCACAGGGTTATATGGGTACGGTGACCGACCTGACCATCGTCAGTACCCACCTCACCACGCCGGACAACCGCGCCGTCATCATTCCCAACGGTCCGCTCTCCAGCGGCAACATCAACAACTTCTCCAAGCACCCCATCCGCCGTGTGGACTGGAGCGTGGCTATCGCGCCGGGTACCGACCTGGAGGCATGCCGCGCCAAACTGGTGGAAATCCTCCGTTCCGACGCGCGTGTTCTCGACTCCAAGACGGCCGGTGCCGGTGACCCGTTTGCAGCCGTGATGGAGTTCTCTGAGAGTAAAGTGGTCCTGACGGTCCGCGGCTGGGTGAATGCCGCAGATTATTGGGGAACTTTCTTCGATATGAACGACCGCTTCTACGCAGAACTGCCCAAGGCGGGATTCGGCTTTGCCTTCCCGCAGATGGACGTCCGTATCCGTCAGTAATTACGGCAGTTGCTCCAGCAGGAGCTCAAAGAGACGCGGCTTGGCGACCTTCGCCAGGTCGCGTTCTTTTATCCAGCGGTACCCATCGCTCAGGGAAGGGCGCTCCGGAGCCTCGTACACGTAGAAATCGGTGAGGAGGGAGCGGTGGGTTAGCTGGTGCCGGAAACCTTTGCGCAGGGGATGCAGACGTTGTGAATCGAGCCATTGCGGCCAGCCGTCGCGGCGCGCAGCGTCAGTATGCTCAATGACGAATGGTTCCCACAGGCCTTGCCAGATATCTCCCGCCCCGCGCTGACGGATGGCGGTCATCCCGTTGCATCGCAGATAGATATAGCTCAGGTATCGCTCCTTAACGGCCGTTTTCGGGGTTTTTACGGGCAGTTGGGCCACGCGCCCGGTTGCCAGTGCATGGCAGGAGCCGGCGAGGGGACAGGTCAGGCAATCCGGGTTCTTTGGCGTGCATTGCATCGCCCCGAAGTCCATCATGGCCTGGTTGAAGTCGCCCGGAGCAGATTCCGGCAGCAGCGACTGGGCCAGCGCGGTGAATTCCTTTTTGGCCGCGGCCGTTCCGACCGGCGTCTCAATTCCAAAGTAGCGCGCCAATACGCGGTATACGTTGCCGTCCACCACGGCGGCAGGGATGCCGAATGCGATGGAGCCGATCGCGGCGGCCGTATAGTCGCCTACGCCTTTCAGCGCGCGGATGCCCTCCAGCGTTTCCGGAAAGCCGCCGGCCGCTGCGATCTGTTGCGCAGCGGCGTGCAGGTTGCGGGCGCGGCTGTAGTATCCCAGTCCTTCCCAGAGTCGCAAAACCCCATCCTGGGAAGCTGCCGCGAGCGTTTCAACGGTCGGAAACCGTTTCATGAAGCGTTCCCAATACGCGGTTCCCTGTGCAATCCGGGTCTGCTGAAGGATAATTTCGCTCAGCCAGATGGCGTACGGATTCCGGCCGCGGCGCCAGGGGAGGTCCCGGCCGTGGCGTTCGTACCACTGCAGGAGTGTCTCTGTAAAGGAGTGCCAGGACATGCGGCTTACACCCGGCGCTTCAGCACCTGGGTCATGCAGTGTGCGGCGCCGTAGCCCTTGATGCTGTTTTCCAGGGGAACCCAGTTTACCTTGACGCCGGCATTGCAGAAAGCTTTCTGCAACTCTTTGGACTGCCCGCCGACCGCCATGATGCGGCGCGGACCCACGGTCAGGAAGTTGTTGGCGTAGTGCTCTTCGTCGTCGTGGTTGATGGGGATGATCTTGTAACCGGCTTCGCGGAGATAATCCACGAAGGGTTTGTCTTTTTCGATCAGCTGGTAAGGCTCGGCAGCGGAAGTGCGGCGCCAGATGTCGCAGGTGCCGTATTCCGGCTCGCCCGGATGCGCATTCAAGCGGCTGGCGACCATCGTGCAGAGATCCTTGTCGATGATGTTGAACCAGGTGTCCAGGTGCATCTGCTTCTGCCAGAACTTGTGGTCGCGGACCACGATTACCGTGTCGTGGCCGAACGCATCGGCTTCCATAATCTGGCGGATGCCTTCGTCGTTGGTGCGCATGCCGCAGCCGATGAACGAAACTTCGCCTGCCGGGAAGTAGTCGCCGCCTTCCAGCCGGCCTTCTCCCGTAATCTGCAGGATGGGTTTGATGCCCAGCTGTTCGTAGCAGAGCAGGATAATGTCGATTTCCGGGGCTCTCTGGTCGGAATTCATCCGGCAGATCAGCAGTCCGCGCGGCGTGTTGACGCTCTGGTCGCGCGTGAAGTAGAGGTTCATCAGCGGGCGGTAGCTGTATTCGGCCTGGTAACCGGTATTCTGGTCGCTGTCAAAGAGGGTGACGGTGGGCCGCAGCAGGATGCAGCGGATCAGGTCGGCGCGGGACATCTTGGAAAGGACCTCTTCGCGGTAAGCCTCCATGTCGGCGCTGTTCGCAGCGGTCAGGTGCGAGCTGTCGTAGGTGAGCACGCGGGAAGCGAGGGCGCGCAGGCGTTCGGTCGCCGTGCGGTCCAGAATCTCCTTGACGGTGTGTACCTTGATGCCCTGTGCCCGCAGGCGGCGGATGTATTCGCGGTGCTCGGCCGATACCTTGTCGGCGTCGAAATAGTCCTCATAGAGGCCGGCAGCCGGGTGAATGACGGCGTCGAAGGCCTCCAGCCCCGGCGTATGCATCAGAATCTCACCGGCTTTGAACCATTCTGCCTGCGGATTGGCCCATCGGGTTTTATTGAATATTGACATATCTGTATCGTGTAAAAATCATGCGTTGTGAAAGATGCTTTCCGGTTTCTCCAGCGTGCGGCAGGATTGCTCCTCACCGGCAATCCAGACGACGTCCCCTTCGCAGAACCGATACCCCGGCGCGGGATTGGTGATGAACTCGCCCTCGTGAAGCACGCTGATGATCATGCAGCGTCGCTCCCGCAGGTTGGTTTCATCCAGCTTGCGCCCGGTGAGCCAGTGGGCTGCGGTCAGGGTGACCGGAACCACGTCGAAGTTATGTTTGGGCTCCGGAATGGGCTGTACGTTCGATTCTGCAAGCAGTTCGCGCAGCTGCTCCAGTTGCCGGGTGGTACCCACGGCGAGCAGCCGGTCATGCGGGAAAAGCCGGAAACTGCCTGTAGGAATGGTGATGCTGTGCGATCCGCGCTGTACCTTGATGATATTGGCGCCGGAGGCGGCCCGGATGGGCACTTCCTTGAGCATCTGGCCTACGAACTCGGAATCGGGGGAGAGTTCCATCGATTCGATGTGTACGTCGTATTTGGCCATTTTCTGCCGCACCGACGAGGTGACCGGCGTCCGTTGCCGTTCCCGCTCCTCCTTCTCGTTGAGATTGGAGAGGAAACGCTCCTCCAGCGCGGAGTTGCGGTGCACGGTGCGGCGCGCGGAAATAATCAGGACGAATCCGCCGATCGCAATCAGGACCAACGTCCATCCGGCAAGCTGGAAATGGCTGGCAATCACGCCAATCACGAATGAGATGGCAATGAAGGAACGGATAATCAGCAGACCTGCTATCGGCCAGGCGTTGCTGCCCTTGGTTTTCAGCAATTTGGCGGCGGAGGTCTTGATGGAACCGGAACTGACAGCCAGCCCGAAGATGAAGGGCGACATCGCAGCCAGCGTAATGATGACCTCGATGAAATTCTTCCAGAACGGGCCCCATCCCGGAACGATCCGCTGGACCAGCGTGCTCAGGTAGAGCTGTGAACCGACCATGATGGCTACGAGTATCACACCGTAAAGGAGGATGCGCAACGCGTAGGCTTTCAGCAGTTTTTTCCATTCGCTCTCTTCGGCTGCGGAGACGGCTGAACGGCTCTGCGGTTGCAGGCGGGCTACGGCTCCGGACGGGAGGATGCGGACGAGGCCGCGGTAGGCAGGCCCAGCCAGTTTGATCATGTAAGGCGTGGTGAAGGTAGTGATGACCGACACGGCGATGATGACCGGATAGATGAACCCGCGCATCACGCCCAGGCTCACGCCTACACCCGCGATGATAAAACCGAATACACCGAGCTGTGCCAGGCTGAACCCGGTATGGACGGCATTTTCAAGCCCTTTGCCGGCCATCAGGATGCCCGCGCCGGCGAACAGGATGTGGCTGATCATGACGATCAGCGTGATAATCAAGATAACAAGCCAGTTCTCGGCGATGACGGAAGGCGCCACCATCATACCTACGGATACGAAGAAGATGGCGCCGAACAGGTCGCGGATAGGACCGACGAGGCGGTCGATATGCTCGCTTTCAACGGTTTCCGAAAGAATGGAACCCATCACGAATGCGCCCAGGGCGGCGGAGAAACCCACCGCTTCTGCCAGCGCCACCATCCCGAAACAGAGTCCGATGCTGACAATCAGCAGGATTTCGTCGTTCAGGTATCTGCGCGCCTTCTTGAGGAGGGTAGGGATGACGTAGATGCCCACCAGGAACCAGAGAATCAGGAAGAAAGCCAGTTTGGCCAGGTTGAAGAGCATCTCCTTGCCGGCGAACTGGTTGGAGACGGCCATCGTGGAGAGCAGCACCATCAGCAGGATGGCAATCAGGTCTTCCACGACCAGCGTGCCGAATACCATGCCGGCATAGGGCTTCTTCTTCATCCCCATGTCGTCGTACGATTTGAGAACGACCATCGTGGAGGACATCGAGAGCAGTCCGCCCAGGAAAATGCTTTCCATGGCGCTCCAGCTCATGGCCTGTCCCGTGAGATAGCCCAGCACGAAAACCCCGAGGAACTTGGTTCCCGCGGCCAGGAGTGCGCTGCTGCCCACTTTGAGCAACTTCTTGAAACTGAACTCCAGGCCCAGGCCGAACATCAGAAAGATAATGCCGATTTCCGACCATTGGTGCACGGTCTCTTCACTGGTGATGCCCGGGAAGAAGGTAATGTGCGGTCCGATCAGGAAACCGGCGATGATGTAGCCCAGAATCAGGGGCTGCTTGAGCGCCTTCGAGATAATGGTGAATACCCCGGCGGAAACCAGGATAATAGCCAGATCACGTACCAGATGGAGTTCTTCCGTCATACGAACCCCAAAGATAGTGAAAAAAAGCTTACCGCGCTATGCGCTCGCGAGGGAGAGACGGCCGCTCAGGTACGAGACGATATCGTCGATGGTCCGGAAGCCGATCAGGTCGCCGTTGGGAATGGTAATTCCGAAGTGCTCCTCGATCGCGCTCACCATTTCGATAAAGACGAACGAGTCGAGTCCGGCGGATTCCGCGAAGGAAGAGGCCGTGTCGATCTCGCCAACGGGAAAGTCTACGTAATCCTGGATAATGTCCAGCAGTTCTTTTCTAATATCCATTTTCAATTTGTTTTATATCAGTGAAATACCCTCACCGGAGCAGGTAGCGGGAAGCTGCGTGCGGCGGATCTTGCGGGTAGATGTCTTTTCGTATTCCTGAGCAGGGAGCTCGACGTACTCAATACGTTTGTAGTCGGGCAACTGCATGTTGGCGCGACGGATGTCGGCGGCAATCTTTTCACGGTCTTTCCGCTGTGCCTCATCTTCAATGAAGATACCGGCGCAGAGCGTCTCGCGGACGGCATTTCCGTTGCGGAGTTCGGCCTGATAGACCACAATGTCTTTGGCGTAGTCCAGCACGGTTTCCAGCACGTTTTCAACCTCTTCCGGGCAGATGTTCTTGCCGTTCTGCAGGACGATGGTGTTCTTCTTGCGGCCCACGAGGAAAATGCGGCCCCTGGCGTCGATGCGGGCGCTGTCGCCCGTATTGAAGAATCCGTCGGCGCCGAATACGGCTGCGGTCGCGTCGGGGTCGTTGTAGTACCCCTTGGCCACGCTGGGGCCCTTGACGCAGAGTTCGCCGACACCTTCCTCGTCCACGCCATCCAGACGAACCTCCAGCTGCGGGCAGGCAGGGCCTACGCTCAGGTGTTCGTCCAGCGTATCTGCATTCATGGAGATCAGCGGACCGCATTCGGTGATGCCGTAGCCGTTGTGGATACGGATACCAAGGTCGTTCATTCCCTTGATAACTACCGGGTTAAGCATGGAACCGCCGCATACGATCAGCTTCAGCTTGCCGCCGAAGGGGGCATAGACGTCTTTGAAGAGATCGTGCGTTTTGTCCACGCCGAATTTTCGCAGCAGGTTGCAGAGCTTGATGCCCTTGCGGAGTTTTTCATCCTTGCCGGCTTTTTTGGCGGCCGCCCAGATGTTCTTGTAGAATGCATTGGCAATCATGGGGACGATCGTGATGACCGTGGGCTGGAAGATCTTGATGCTCGTCATCATGTTGCGCATGTTGTCATTGACGTAGGTCAGGCGGCCTGCTCCGATACGCGCCATGATGTGGGTATTGATTTCCGTAGCGTGGTGCATCGGAAGCACACTCATCGAAGTGTTCTCTTCGTTCTCTTCTACCTGAATGACATCCAGGCAGTTGATCATATTTGCAGCAAGGTTGCGGTTGGTCAGGACCACGCCCTTGTTGGCGCCGGTCGTGCCGCTGGTAAAGAGAATCTTGGCGGGAGCGTCCAGGTCCAGGTCAATCGTACGGTAAACGCTCTTGGAAGCGAGCGCACGGCCGCGTTCCACGAGGTCGTCGTAGTGCAGATCGCCGGTGGTCTTGCGGTCCATCGTGATGACGGTTTTGATCAGGGGGCAGTTCTTCTGCGCCTCGCGGACGAGGTCCAGGTAGCCGGCGCCGCAGAAGACGGCCGTCGCCTCGCATTTCTGCAGCAGCGTGACCATCAGCGGGAGCGGGGCGTTGCAGTCGATAGGGGTGACCACGCCTACGCCGCTCGAAACGGTGATGTCAGCAAAGACATAACGGCAGCAGTTTTCGGAAATGATGGCGATATGACCGCCTTTCAGGCCGGCGTCAATCAGGCCGTCGCCGAGGCACATCACCTCTTCGTAAACGTCGTGCGCCGTATAGTATTTGATTTTCTTTTCCTGGTCCAGTTCTGCCAACACCTGATTGCCGGGGATGAGGCGGTTGATGCGCTCCAGCATCTCGCGGATGCTGCCGTAGTCACCGTCTTTCAGGAGAGTCGAGCCGAGATTTTCGCGTTCTGTACGATATTTATTCACTGTATGGTTCTTTTAAAAGAGTTTTTCAAGGGGAGATTCCGAGTCTGCAAGCACCGCTTCTATGGTGCGTACGTAGACATTCTGGAAGTCGATCAACTGCCAGGGGGTAATCATCAGGCGCTGAACGTCGTAGTTGACGAAGGTTTCGTTGGTGCGCAGGTTGTGCATCATGGCGACGTAGGTAACCAGTGCGCCCTTTCCGTTGCTGTGAATCTGCAGGTTGATGCCTTCCGGAGCGGCGAAGGGTATGAAGGAGAATCCGGCGCAGTTCACGCTTCCCAGCATGGAGTGTTTCCACGCCTCGTGCTGATAGGCCTCACCTTCGAGATAGGTCAGGCGGGTATGCCGGTAGAGTTCGTTCTGCTCCTGCGCGAGTATGGCTACGTTTTCGGCGAAGGATTTGGCGTAATCGATCTCCGTGCATACACACACGCCCTGCGCCTTGGTGCCGGCGGCCTTGCGGTCGGCGACCGTGCCGCGGCAGTTGAGAATCTCCACGGGCGCCAGGCGGGTCTCGCGGTCATTGATCAGCGAGAGGGCCAATGAGAAGTTGAAGAAGAAGAAAGCGTTCATGGAGACACCGTGATCCGTGCACCATTTTACCACTTTTTCCGTGATTGCGCTGGGGATAACAAACTGGTAACCCTCTGTGTCACAACGGACCATCAGGTAGGGCAGGGAATATTTACCCTTGCGTTTGAGCTTGAGCCAGCGGTCGCTGCCGTTGCCGTGAGGGCCGCAGTAGACCGGGTGCTGCGCGTGACGATTCTTGTAGTAGTCGAGGAAGAACTCCTTGTCACGCGTCGTAGCCGCCTCGTCGTTGCGATACTCGTTGTCTTTGCGGACAATCTCTTCAAAACTGCCGGGAGCCTCAGGAAGTTCCTTTCCGTCGCGCAGGGCATTGTAAACGGCGAAAAGGTCGTTAACGAGGATTCCGATTCCGTACGTATCTGCTACATAGTGGCAGATCTTGAAGATAATCATCTGTTTCCCTTCCGGATTGACGGCGAAAACTACGCGCAGGGCGTCACCCTTGGCCAGGTTGGTGGGTTTGCGGCGGAAGCAGCGGAAAAAGCGCTCCATCTGTGCGCTGGTCGTGAACTTTTCACGACGGATACAGCCCACGGTGCGGACGGGTTCGAAGTACTGCATGGTCTCTTTGCCCTGCTTGACAAAGCGGAGGCGGAGGCAGTCGTTGCGTTCGTAGAGCAGGTTGAGCGCCTTTTCCATGAGCGCCTCATCGAAACCCTCGTCGCAGGTTACGGAAAACAGGATATTGAGCACGCGCTTGAAGAGCGCATATTTGCTTTGAAGGCGAATGACGTCCTGGGAATAGGTAAAATGGTAGAGCGTCGGGTTGGAATTCATTTCCATTGATCTTTGAGACTTAATAATTGTTTATAATCGTCCTGGTCCAATTTGGTAGGACTGGTGCAGGCGCGGTAGCGCCCGATGGCATATTCAAGGATGGCAAGCGCCTCTTCACGATCGGAGATGGTGCCCAGGCCTTCTGCATTCCAGGGAGCGCGAAGGAGATCCCTGGGAGCACCGTCGAAAGCGGCATATTTGTCGATATTTTTCCGGGCTGACAAAAACTTCTTTGCATTGGACGCAGCGGCGGTGCGGCGCTGGGCAGCGCTCCAGTTCCGCTTGTAGAGGTTTTGCGCGAGGAAGGTGAGGGTAACGAGCCGTAATTCGTTTTCAGGAATGGTCAGCGCCGCTTTCCTGCCGAAATTGATGGCTGCATCGTTCGACTTGAACGGGTGGTGGATCCAGATTTCCGCAAGCGTGTGCCAGGCTTCGGAGCAGTCCGTACGGCCCAGCTTGTCCAGGACGGTTGCCAGGTCGTCGCTCATCTTCGGAGCGAGCGCAGCCTGTTCCATCAGTTTGCGGGTTTCCGCATCGCGTCCGGTGTTGGTACAGCGCCAGAGGTAACCCTGCGGATTGTTCGGATCGGCTTTGATGGCCTCTTCAGCATAATGAATGCCTTCCGCAAAGAATTCGCGCTTTGCCTTTTTGGTTGTTGCCTCCTGGCCCTGCAGCAGGCAGGCGCGGGAAATGCGCCAATAGACTTCCGCCTTCTCGGCATCATTCTCCGCAGCGGGAAGCGTCTGCTCCAGCCGGGTGCGGATCGCCGCAATGTCACCGGTCTTCTGGAAGGCCCGGTCAAGTTCGGCGAAATTGATGGCCAGAATGATGAAAAGGTATTTTATCATTATTGTTAAAATGTGATGCAAAGTTATTTTATTAATAGGTCGGTGGCGAAATCTGGGATATTTGGGGTGAGAATTCCGTAAAAACCGTATATTTGTGGCAAAATATTAAATTTTGGGACGAAATGAGTGCAAAGACGCAATCCGCCACAAACTTGAAAACGCTGCCCGCAATCTTCGGGTCGTTCGGTACGCAGCTGTGGTATATCCTCTTGTCGGCTTACTTCTTTTTCTTTGTCGTGGCGGTTTACCGGCCATTCGAGATGAGTGAAGCGCTGGATATGGGCCGCGGACTCTTCTATTTCAACACCACGATGCTCATGTGTATCATCCTGGTAACCCTTCTGTTGACCCGGCTGCTTTTCTGGGGGCTCTTCCGCCATCTTCAAAGAAACTGGCTGGGGTACAGCTTCTGGTGTTTCGGCGAAATCTCTGTGGTGACCTATTTCATGGCTCTCTACCTCTGCCTGATGGGCGGTGCTGTCACGCCTTATTTTCAACAGGTTGCCATCTGTCTCCAATACAGTTTCCTGATCCTCGTCTATCCCTATTTCGGCATTACCGTCATCTGCGTCTTGATCGGCGCCAAGGATCAGGAGGACGAAGCGGAGGCGTCCAAAGATCACATCCGTTTTGCCGATTCCAACAATCAGGTGCGGATTGTCCTGGCTGCCAAGTCGATTCTCTTTATTCGCGCCGAAGACAACTACGTCAAGATCCACTATCTTGACAATGGAAAAGTAAAGGATTACCTGCTTCGCGCCACGATGAATTCCATCGCTCCGCTGGTGGAGCCGCACAACCTTTTCCGCTGCCAGCGTTCCTGGTTCGTCAACCTGTCGCATATCGTCGCGCTGCGGAAGGATCCCGACGACCTGATTACCGTTGAGCTGGATACGGACGGGATTTCCATCCCCGTTTCGCGTGCCGTGTACAGGGACCTTTCCGCACGGCTCTAGTCATATCTTGCAGTTTATCACGATTTTCCCGTTTTTTGTTAAAAAATTATTGAAGAAATAACGATTTGTCGATTGTCAATTCAATAATAATCGCTAATATTGTGAATTAATTTAAAGCACAATATGAGCGCAATTGACAATATCAACGGAAAGGCACCTGTAGGCAACATCCTTGTCATCAATACGGGTTCCACAACCACCAAATTCGCACTTTTCAAAGATGGCGAATCGGCTTTCGTAAAGAAGCTGGACCATGCCGCAGAAGACCTCGCCGCCTTCTCCGACGTGATGCAGCAGGACAAGATGCGTGCAGAGGCAATCCTCTCTGCGCTTGACGAGGCCGGTATCGAACTGGATTCCATCGACCTGATCATGGCCCGCGGCGGTCTTTTCGTCCCCTGTGTGGCCGGCGTCTACAGCGTGAACGCAGAAATGAGGGAGGTCCTCGTCTCCTGCCGCGACGGCAAGCACGCCTGCAACCTGAGCGCCCTGATCGGAGAGGAGATTGCAGCCCGCGTCAACGCACTGCGCGCCAAGAAGGGGATTGCACCCCGCTTCCGTCCTTGCGAAGCCTTTATCGCAGACGCGCCGATGGCCGATGAAATGATCGCCGAATGCCGCATTACCGGCGTTCCCGAATTCCAGCGCACCTCGGTCCTCCATACGCTCAATTCGCGCGCGATCGTGCGCCGTTACCTGCGTGAGACCGGCAAAAAGGCGGAAGAGACCACGGCCATCGTGTGCCACATGGGCGGCGGCGTCTCCGTTTCGCTCCACAGCAAGGGCCGTATCATCGATACGACCAACGCGCTGGGCGGCGACGGCCCCATCACCCCGGAACGTGCCGGCGGTTGCCCTCCTTTCCCGCTGGTAGACATGTGCTTCAGCGGTAAATACACCAAAGAGGAGATCAAGAAGAAACTGGTCGGCCGCGGCGGTGCGGTGGCATGGTTCGGTACCAACGACATGCGTGTCGTGGAGCAGCGCGCGGCGGAAGGCAAAGAGGAATACGTCCTCTTCATGAAGGCTTTCGTGCTGAATATCAGTAAATATATCGCAGCGCTGGCAACCGTGGTGAACGGAAAGGTGGACGCCATCCTCATCACCGGCGGCATCGCCCACAGCAAGACCGTGACCGGCGGCATCGCAGAACGGGTCGGCTGGGTCGCTCCGGTCAAGATCTATCCGGGCGAAGACGAGCTTGAGGCATTGGCAGAGAACGGCTACCTGATCCTCGCAGGTGCAGCCAAGGTCCACACCTACAACAAGGACAACGTGATTGAAGACTAATCTTTTTTCAGATACTTTTTAAATCAAATAACTCATTTTCAGACATGGCAGAAATCGATTATTCGAAACGTAAGTTCGCTTACTACCCGACGAACGCTATCGTTTACAGCAAGTACATCGACGGCAAATGGTCGCCGATTACCGCTACGGACAACTTCAACCTGGAGCTGAACTGCTTCGCAGGCATTTTCCACTACGCTCCGTCCTGCTTCGAAGGACTGAAGGCTTATGAAGGCGCTGACGGCAAGGTCCGCCTCTTCCGCCCGGACGAGAATGCAAAGCGCATGATCAGCAGCGCCAGGTACCTTGACATGGCAGCTCCCTCCGTGGAGATGTTCATCGAGGCTTGCGTCCGTTGCGTCCAGGAGAACTGGGAGCACATTCCGCCCTATGCAAGCGGCGCTTCGCTCTACCTGCGTCCGATCCTGATCGGTATCAACCCGCAGCTCGGTATCAACTCCGCGAAAGACGTTCTCTTCGCAGTGATGTGCTCCGGCGTGGGTACCTACTCCGGCGCAAAGAGCCTCGTGCCCGGCACGGCAGTCATTTCCCGCAACTATGACCGCGCAGCCACCCACGGCTCCGGCGGTTACAAGCTCGGTGCAAACTACGCACAGTCGCTCCACGCTTACAACCTGGCTCACGGTCTGGGCTATCGCGAACTGCTCTTCCTGGACACCGCAACCCATACGCATATCGAGGAATTCGGTTCTTCCAACTTCTTCGCCATCAAAGACGGCATGTACATCACGCCGGATTCTGACAGCGTACTGCCCTCCATCACCAACAAGAGCCTCCGCACGGTTGCTGAAGAGTTTGGCCTGAAGGTGGTCCGCCGCAAGATTATGGTTGAAGAACTCGCAACCTTCGAGGAGGTCAACTCCTGCGGTACGGCTGTGGTCATCACCCCGATCTGCAGCATCGACGACAAAGAGACGCTCGAAGGCGACAAGGTCCTCAAGACCTACAAGATCGGTTCTCCCGACCACTGCGGTCCGTACAGCGAGAAGCTTTACAACCGTATCGTCGGCATCCAGAAGGGTTTGGAAGAAGATACCTACAACTGGTGCCTCTTCGTAGACCGCAAGTAACCGATGGAACGGAAGGTCAAGGATCTGCTCGATGCGAGCCGGGCCGACGAAGCCATCGCGCTTCTGGAGGAATTCCGGCAGGGAGGAGGCGTCATGACCGACACGCTCTTCTATCTTCAGGGCAACGCCTGGCGCAAGAAGGGATCGTGGCAGATGGCCATCAACAATTACCTTGAGGCCATCGCCCTGAACCCGGAAAGCCCTGCCAAGCAGGCCCTGGAGATCGCGAACGAGATCCTGGCTTTCTATAACAAGGATATGTACAACCAATAACCAACTAATAACACAACCACCGATATGGCTAAAATGAAAGGCGCAACTGTCGTTGACATCGAACGTTGCAAAGGATGCCGTCTCTGCGTGGTCGCCTGCCCGCTTCACGTCCTGAACCTAACGGAGAAGAGCGTGAACCAGAAGGGCTACAACTACGCTGAAGCCGTCCTGGAAGACACCTGCACGGGCTGTGCATCGTGCGCCATCGTCTGCCCCGACGGATGTATCACCGTTTACCGCAAAAAGGAGGACTGATCTATGGCAGAGAAAGAAATTACCCTGATGAAAGGCAATGAGGCCATTGCCCACGCCGCCATCCGTTGCGGTTGCGACGGATACTTCGGCTATCCTATCACCCCGCAGTCCGAGGTCCTCGAAACCCTCGCAGCTGAGAAACCCTGGGAAACGACCGGTATGGTCGTCGTCCAGGCAGAGAGCGAAGTCTCTTCCATCAACATGGTCTATGGCGGTGCCGCTACCGGCAAACGCGTCATGACCTCCTCCTCCAGCCCGGGCGTCAGCCTGATGCAGGAGGGTATCTCCTATCTGGCAGGTGCCGAACTTCCGGCCCTCGTCGTGAACGTATCCCGCGGCGGCCCCGGTCTGGGTACCATCCAGCCGAGCCAGGCCGACTATTTCCAGACGGTCAAAGGCGGCGGTCACGGTGACTATCGTCTCATTACGCTCGCTCCGGCTTCCGTGCAGGAGATGGCAGATTTCGTAGATCTCGCTTTCGAGCTCGCATTCAAGTATCGCAACCCGGCTATGATTCTCTCCGACGGTGCTATCGGCCAGATGATGGAGAAGGTCGTCCTTCCTCCGTTCAAGCCCCGCCGTACCGAAGAAGAGGTCATCAAGCAGTGCCCCTGGGCAGCAAACGGCCGCAAGAAGGGCCGCAAGCCCAATATCATCACCTCGCTCGAGCTCCGCTCCGAGGCTATGGAGGTCATCAACCTCCGTATCCAGGCGAAGTATCGCGAGATTGAGAAGACGGAGGTCCGTTACGAAGAGTATATGACCGAAGACGCTGAATACCTGATTGTTGCTTTCGGTAGCGCTGCCCGCATCTCCAAGAAGGTGATTGCCATCGCGCGCGAACAAGGCATCAAGGTAGGCCTGCTCCGTCCTATCACCCTCTGGCCGTTCCCGAGCAAGCGTATCGCTGAGTTGGGCAGCCGGATGAAGGGTATCCTCTCGCTCGAAATCAACGCCGGCCAGATGGTGGAAGACATCCGTCTTGCCGTAGAATGCAAGGTTCCCGTCAAGTGGTACGGCCGTCTGGGCGGTATCATCCCCGAACCTGAAGAGGTTGTAGAAGAACTCAAGAAAATGACCCGTTAATCTGCATTGCCTTATGACGAAAGAACAAATCATACAGCCCGAAAACCTGGTTTACAAGAAACCGGAACTTCTGAACGACACCCCGATGCACTACTGCCCGGGCTGCAGCCACGGCGTCGTCCACAAACTGGTGTCCGAAGTGATTGCCGAGATGGGCATGCAGGAGAAGACCGTAGGCGTCTCCCCGGTGGGTTGCGCCGTCTTCGCATACAACTATATCGATATCGACTGGGAAGAAGCCGCTCACGGCCGCGCTCCGGCTGTGGCTACCGCTATCAAGCGCCTCTGGCCCGACCGTCTCGTCTTCACCTACCAGGGTGACGGCGATATGGCCTGCATCGGTACCGCTGAAACCATCCACGCACTCAACCGTGGTGAGAACATCACCATCATCTTCGTAAACAACGCGATTTACGGTATGACCGGCGGTCAGATGGCTCCGACCACGCTGATCGGCATGAAGACCGTTACGTGCCCGTACGGCCGCGACCCGAAACTTCACGGTTATCCTTTGAAGATGACGGAAATCGCTGCAACGCTCGAAGGTACCTGCTACGTTACGCGTCAGAGCGTACAGAGCGTGGGTGCAATCCTCAAGGCTAAGAAAGCCATCCGCAAGGCATTCGAGTATTCGATGCAGGGCAAAGGCTCCAACCTGGTGGAAATCGTCTCTACGTGCAACACCAACTGGAAGATGACCCCTGAAAAGGCCAACAAGTGGATGGAAGAGAACATGTTCCCGTATTACCAGCTCGGGGACCTCAAGGACAACGGACAACAATAAGCAAGAATTATGACACACGAAATCATTATTTCCGGTTTCGGAGGACAGGGTGTCCTCTCGATGGGCAAGATTCTTGCCTATTCCGGCCTGATGGAAGACAAGGAAGTGACCTGGATGCCGGCTTACGGTCCGGAACAGCGCGGCGGTACCGCCAACGTGACGGTCATCGTCAGCGACGAACCGGTTTCTTCGCCGATCCTCAGCTCCTACGACTCGGTGATCGTGCTCAACCAGCCCTCGCTGGATAAGTTCGAACCGAAGGTCAAACCCGGCGGAACCCTTATCTACGACGGCAACGGCATCAACAACCCGCCGACTCGTAAGGATATCCACGTCTATCGCATCGATGCGATGGATACGGCTGCCGAGAAGAACATGATCAAGGTTTTCAACATGATCGTGCTGGGCGGTCTGCTGAAGGTTCACCCCATCGTTTCCATCGAAAGCGTGCTCAAAGCTCTCCGCAAAACCCTTCCGGAGCGCCATCATCACCTGATTCCGGTGAATGAAGAGGCTATCCGTCTGGGTATGGACATTATCCGCGAGCAGTAGGGTATCGCTTCCCTTTCAGAGAGAGTCCGGACGCAATCCGGACTCTTTTTTTGTTCTTTTTTCTTGCCTTTTAGTGGGAATTGTTATATTTGTGGGAAAATTCTAACTATTTATACTATGCAGGAAAAAGACGGAAAATACATCTTCGGCGTAGTGAAGGTAGGTGACAAAGGCCAGATCGTCATCCCCAAGGACGCCAGAAACGTTTACAAGATCAACCCGGGCGACGCTCTGATTCTGCTGGGCGACGAGAAGGGGATGGCACTCTTGAAGACTGAAATCTTCCAGAATGCCATCAACCAGACGATGGAGGGCCTTACCAAATGAGAAAACACTGGGTTGACAACCTGCGCTGGGTGACTGTTCTCCTGGTGCTGCTCTATCACGTATTCTACTTTTATAATAATAAAGGTGTGTTCGGCGGAATCGGCGGCTTCGGTCCCTATCCGGAGTACCATCAGTACCAGGATGTCGTGATGTACATCCTCTATCCGTTCTTCATGCCGCTGCTCTTTATCCTGGCAGGCATCAGCTCCCGCTACGCATTGGAACACCGCACAACGAAAGAATGGTTTAACAGCCGGGTTCGAAAGCTGTTGCTGCCCGCCACACTGGGTCTTTTCGTTTATCAGTGGATTACCGGCTATTTCAACACGCACATGTCGGGTGTGGATGTTCTGCAGGAGGTGCCCCAGCCCATCAAATATCTCATTTGGGCCGGATCTGGCACCGGTCCGCTCTGGTTCATCCAGAACTTGCTGGGTTTCTCCGCGTTACTCCTGCTTATCCGAAAGGCGGATCTGCAAAACAAGTTTTATGAGGTCTGCGGCCGCGTTTTCGGCGGGAAATCCGGCATCCTCTGGGTTTTGCTTCTCGGGGTGCTCTTTTGGGTGGGAGAACAAACGCTTGTCCGGCATCCTCGCGAAAACTCGATGGATGGCTTGCTCAACCTCTATAAGCCGCTGTTCTACCTGATTCCATTCGTGATGGGCTATTTTATCTTCGCGCACGATAAAGTGCAGGAGATGCTGCGCAAATGGTGGATTCCTTTGATCTTCGCCGCTGTAGCGGCAGGTAGCGTACTGATTGCCACTACGTTCGGTCAAGACAATACCTCGCCCCAATATCTGCAGTCTCCTCTGAATAATATCTACGGCTGGCTGACCTGCATCGCGCTGATGGGGTTGTTTGCCGCACGTTTCGACACGACTTCGCGCTTCGCAGGCTGGATGACCCGCAGCAGCTACGGTCTCTATATCGTACATTATTCAGTCATTGCAAGTTTCGGCTATATGATGAAGGTTCACACGACGCTCCAGCCCGTAGCGATGTACCTGATTCTAATAGCGGCTGTCTTTACGCTCTCACCGGCCATCTACGAACTCCTGCGAAGGATTCCGTTCGTACGCTGGTGCGTCTTCGGCATTAAAAAAGAAAAGCGCTGATCAGGCGCTTTTCTTTTTTTTATCGACAGTTTGTCAGTTACTTCGCTGCAATACACTCGATCTCGACCAGTGCATCTTTGGGCAGGGTTTTTACCGCTACCGCACTGCGTGCAGGGAAGGGGGCGGTGAAGAACTGTGCATAGACTTCGTTCATGGCTGCGAAGTCTGCCATGGATGCAAGGAACACCGTCGTTTTGACGACATTGCCCAGTCCGAGTCCGGCTGATTCAAGGATTGCTTTGGCGTTCAGCAGGCTTTGGCGCGTCTGCTCCTTGACGCCGCCTTCCGGAAATGCGCCCGTTGCGGGATTGATGGGCAGCTGGCCCGAAACGAAAACGATGCCTGCACCGCTGTCAATGGCCTGGCTGTACGGTCCGATAGCTGCCGGAGCCTTTTCTGTCTGTATTGCTTTCATATTCAATAGAATTTGTATTTGATTTCTTATTCGTGTCACAAATATCGTCATTTTCCTGAGAATTTGGTTATCTGCCGGAGATTTCGTATTATTGCTAATTATAATCGACCTTATGGACGAAGTGAAAATCATTGAGATAAAGAAGAGCGTATTCGCTGAAAACCAGAACGACGCGGATGCGCTCCGGCGGGAACTCAAGGCCCGCGGCGTCTTCCTCCTCAACTTAATGTCCTCTCCGGGCAGCGGAAAAACCACCACCCTGATCCGCCTGGTCAATCTTTTGAAAGAGAAACTCCGGATTGCCGTGATGGAAGCGGATATCGACAGCGACGTGGATGCCCGCAAGCTTGCGGAAGCCACCGGCGTGGAGGCTATCCAGCTTCACACGGGCGGCATGTGCCACCTGGACGCTGAAATGACGCGCCAGGGGCTGGACAATCTGCCCATGGACAGCGTAGATCTTGTGATTTTGGAAAATGTGGGCAACCTGGTCTGCCCGGCGGAATTCGACACCGGATCGGTGCGCAACGCCATGATTCTCTCCGTTCCGGAAGGCGACGACAAACCTCTGAAATACCCCCTGATGTTCTCCGTGTGCGACCTGGTGCTCGTCAACAAGATTGACGTACAGCCTTATTTCGACTTTGATATGGAGAAATGCCGTGCGAACGTGCGCATGCGCAATCCCAAGGCGCAGGTGATTCCCATCTGTGCCAAGACAGGTGAGGGGATGGAGCACTTCGCAGAGTGGCTCCTGCAGGAAGTAAACAATTGGAAAAATCGATAAAACACAGACGTTATGCCTGAAATGTCAAAAAAGTTTGTCCCCAAACACATGGGTGACAAAAACCCGAACCCGAAACTGCTGAAATTTGTCCGCCACGTCACGGACCGCATTCCGGGAAAGATCAAGATGACCACCGACGCTCCGGAATACTGGGGCCTGGCCTGCATCTTCGAAGACGAAATGGACGCCGTAACCCGCGAGGCGTCACTGGACCTCTTGCTGGATATGCTTCCGCGCAACTATTTCAAGGTCCGCAAGCACCACACCTACCAGATGCTGCACGAGATGAATGCCAAGAAGCATTACACCCCGGACGATGCCTCCCTGGATGAACTGATGGACAAACTCTCCTACTTCGGTATGGTCGAGTACGACTATGGCGACAAGTACACGAAGGACGGCCCGATTCCGGGTACCACGTATAACCGGGAAGACCGCATCTACTGGGTGCCGATGTTCGTTCCTGGCAGTGCCGAGTACACCAACATGAACAAGGACCTGATGGACCGCCATCCGGAACTGGCCATGTTCTTCGAGCGCATGACCTTCCTGCCGCTGGAGAAGATCACCCCCATGATTCCGATGGGCGGCTCCGGTATCGGTATGCACGTCATCCCGGTAGAGAAAGCAATCTCGATGGAGAACCAGACCATGGATATCGAGCACCTGTCGTACTGGCTCAAACGCTATGAGGGCCACCTGGGTGTGGGTATCTGCTCCTGCCGTTACGGCCGCAAGAAGATGGACGAAGGCTGCGCCGACGA
>DBXZ01000046.1:0-17088 GCA_002309795.1 Bacteroidales bacterium UBA1199 | reverse complement strand
ATGGCCATCCTCAAGAAGGCGGAAGACCACGGTTTCGTACACCAGGTGACCAATATCGACGGCGAGGGCAAGATCTTCGCCATCTGCAACTGTAACGTCAAGATTTGCAACGCACTGCGTACTTCGCAGCTCTTCAATACGCCCAACCTATCGCGCAGCGCCTACGTCGCCAGGGTAAAAACCGAAAACTGTGTTGCCTGCGGCCGATGCGTGGAATACTGCCCCGCCGGTGCGGTGAAACTGGGCCAGAAACTCTGCACCAAGCATGGCGAGCAGACCTATCCCAAACAGGAACTGCCCGATGCACGCAAGTGGGGCAAGCACAAATGGGATGAGGATTACCGCGACAANNGACAAGAACCGCATCAACTGCTATCCGACCGGTACGGCACCTTGCAAGACCGCCTGCCCGGCTCATATCGCCGTTCAGGGCTACCTGAAGAAGGCTGCAGAAGGCAAATACACCGAAGCGCTGGAGCTCATCAAGCGTGAAAACCCGTTCCCGGCAGTCTGCGGACGCGTCTGTAACCGCCGTTGCGAGGATGCCTGCACCCGCGGTACGATTGACCAGCCCATCGCGATCGATGCTGTCAAGAAGTTTATCGCAGAGCAGGATCTCAATGCCGAGACTCGTTTTGTGCCCGAGGTGAACATCTGCTCCAACGTGCAGGAACGCTGGGAAGAGAAGATCGCCATTATCGGCGGCGGCCCGGCCGGCCTGAGCTGCGCATACTACCTGGCCACCATGGGTTACAAGCCCACCGTATTCGAAAAGAACGAATTTCCCGGCGGTATGCTCCGCTACGGTATTCCTTCCTATAAACTGGAAAAGAAGGTGATCGACGCTGAAATCGACATCATGCGCGAGATCGGCGTGGATATCCGCTGCGGCGTGGAGGTCGGCAAGGATGTTACCATCGAAAGCCTTCGCAAAGAGGGCTACAAGGGCTTCTACGTGGCGATCGGCTGCCAGGGCGGACGTCTGCCCGGCATCAGCGGCGAGACCCTGAAGGGCACCACGACAGCCATCGATTTCCTTCACGATGCCAACTGCGGTGACAAGAAGGTCACCGGCAACGTGGTCGTGGTGGGTGGCGGTAATGTGGCCATCGACGCCGCACGCGTAGCAAAACGCAGCGGCGCCGCTTCGGTGACGATGCTTTCGCTCGAGACGGAAGATATCATGCCCGCATCGCTCGAAGAGCGCCGCGAGGCCCGCGAAGACGGCGTGGTCATCAACCCCGGCTGGGGCCCGAAAGAGGTGCTCGGCACCGACAAGGTCACCGGCATCGTCTTCAAGAAGTGCACCTCCGTGTTCGACGCTGATCACAAGTTCGCTCCGAAATATGATGAATCCCAGATCATTACGCTGGATGCAGACCTGGTGATCTTCGCAATCGGCCAGACCGTCATCCTGAAGGACCTGCTGAAAGATACCAAGGTGAAATTCGTCCGCGGTGTCTATCCGGTGGCCGACAAACTGACCTATCAGACGGCAGAAGAAGATATCTTCGTGGGCGGTGACCTCTTCACCGGTCCGAAGTTCGCAATCGATGCCATCGCAGCCGGCAAGGAGGCGGCAGAAAGCCTGCACCGCTATGTGCAGCACGGCCATATGACCATCGGCCGCAACCGCCGCGACTTCATCGAACTCGACAAAGACGATATTCTGGTGGAATCTTATGACAACGGTTCCCGCCAGGTGGAAGGTCACGACAACGCGAACGGCCCGTTCCGCGAATACACGCAGACCCTGACGGAAGAACAGGTGCGCAAAGAGACGGCACGCTGCCTCTCCTGCGGAGCCTCCGTGGTGGATGAAAACCGCTGCATCGGTTGCGGTATCTGCACCACCAAGTGCGCATTCGACGCTATCCATCTATACCGCGAGCACCCGGAAGCCAGCGTGATGCGCACTTCCGAAGCCAAGTTCGGCGGCATCCTGCCGTATATGCTCAAGCGTACCGGCAAGATTATCGTCGGCAAGAAGAAATAACCCCGTCATGCACGAACTGGGCATTGTTTTCTATATCATCCGTGACGTCAAGAAGGTGGCGGAGGAACATCAGGTGAAGCACGTCTCATCCGTTGTCATGAACATCGGAGAGGTTTCCACGATCGTTCCCGAATACCTTACCGACTGCTGGCGCTGGGCTGCCGACAAAGAGGATCTGCTCCGGGGATGCGAGCTGAAAGCCAACATCATCCCCGCGGTTACCCATTGCGACGGCTGCGGCGCCGAATACGAAACGGTGAAGTACGGAAAAACCTGCCCGCACTGCAAGAGCGAAAACACCTGGTTGCTGCAAGGCAATGAGGTGGAAATCAAAGAAATAGAAGTATAATTATTAATAACCAACAACATGTCTTGTTTTTTAGTTCCCTTGACGCAGGCCGTCGTTACCAGTGCCTATCGTAAGCTCAACCGCCGCCCGGGAAACTCCGTGTTCTCCCGCAATCTTCACTCCCTGGAGCTGATGCTGTGGGGCGGTACCGCGATGCTGCTCGTCGATCATGCCGTGAACGGTGAACTCTTCCTGCCCGTAAATTGGAAGGAGCTGCTCACCGTGGGCTTGCCCATGTCGGTGGTCGTGACCGCCGTCTGGGCCATCTTCGTGCTGGTAAAGGCCCGCGCGCCCAAACTTCAGACCAAGTAACTTTTTAGTTTTCATCTACTATGTTCTTTAATGTTTACGGGGCTAACGCCCTTTCCCAGTGGGGAATGATGCTAGTCGTCCTCCTGGGTCTCATTCTTCTCAATGAGTTTGCACGCCGCACCAAACTCGGCGGCATCATCTCTTTCCTGGTTGTTCCGCTGGCGCTCAGCGCATACTTCATTGCCATCTGGCTCGGTGTCCGGGCCGGTGCTCAGTGGGCGCTGGAAAACCAGACCCACGTCTACATGCACGGCTGGTTCCACTATGCCAAGCTTTATGCCGCCACGGCCGGGTGTATTGGCTTCATGATGATCAAGTACAAATGGGGTATCGGTGCAAAACACTGGTTCAAACCGTTCCCTTTCATCATCGTGGCCATCAACATCTTGATTGCCTGCGTCTCCGACTTCGAGAGCGCTGCAATGGGCTGGAACAAGTGGTGGCTCACCTCCGAAGGCGTATGGCAGTTCGGCGGCTGGCACAACGTGATGAACGGCGTGGCCGGTTTGCTCAACATCTTCTGTATGACCGCATGGTGGAACGTCTATGCTTCCAAGGATAAAAAAGATATGATCTGGGCCGATATGACCTGGGTTTATATCGTGATCTACGACATCTGGAACTTCGCTTACACCTACAACTGCCTGCCGACGCACAGCTGGTATTGCGGTATCGCACTGCTTCTCGCTCCGACGGTAGCAGCCCTTCTGTGGAACCGTGGCGGTTGGATCCAGAACCGTGCCAACACCCTGGCTCTCTGGTGCATGTTCGCTCAGGTATTCCCGCTCTTCCAGGAGACCTTCAAAGACGGCCGTCAGTGGTTCAGCTGGGCAACGCTGCCCGTTCTCTATCCGGAAGGCACCGCTACCATCGAGCAGCTCTACGCTGCCGGCGGTCAGGCTGCAGCTGACGGTATTGTAGGTACTACGGTTGACCCTTCTGTCGTAGCGGCAAATCCTACGATGATGATCGTCATCAGCGCCCTGGCTCTCGCAGTCAACGTAATCGCTCTGGGCTACATCATCTGCGTCTCCCGCAAGCGTCATATCAACCCTTACAAAGAGGATGTGTTCGTCAACCAGAAGTACTACAAAGACGCAATGGCTCGCGCCGACGTCTAACGGTATATCTGTTCAAAAAGAAGCGGACCAGTCTTTGGGCTGGTCCGCTTTTCTGTTTGGTTTTCAGTGTATTAATACAACTTGACCGCTACGTCGTAAAGCAGGTCGGATTGAGCCATCCGCTGTGGGTTCGTACCGGGCACGCCCTGCGGAACCTCCATTCCCAGCTTGCTGAACAGCCATTCCCAATAGGGCGGCATCGTGCCGTCGGGTGCGCAGAAGTTCATGGGCTCGCTGTGGAAAACCTGATTGCCGGAAGCGTCCAGATAGCTGTTCTGCACCAGTTCCGTGCAATACTGTTCTTCATTGTCCGGAAGGAAACGGACGTCATAGCCGCGGCCGCAATAGGTCCGGGCTCTCTGGACGGCTGCCTCCGTGTCAACGCCCTTGACGCGTTTGATGATGAACTCCGGATAGGTGCCGTCTTTCAAGGTGAAATCCTTGAGGAAAACGGCCAGCGGGTGGCGGTCTACGCCGTGGGCGATGGTCGCATCGATAATCCAGACGCTGTCCGCATCGACCTCGGCAATCGCCACGTGAATCAGGTTCAGTGCACCATCCTCTCCGGTAGCCGCCGAAATGGCTGCATCCATCGAATCTCCTTCCGCGTCATAGTCCAGCGGAAGACCCACAAATACCAGGTCTCCGGTACGGAGCGTATCGACTTTCTGCCCGCAGCTGACCGCCAGGAGCAGAACACTGATTATCAGTAAAAAACGTTTCATAGATTATTCCCACTCAATGGTTCCGGTCGGCTTCGGGGTGAGGTCGTAGAGGACGCGGTTTACGCCGGGAACTTCCGTCACGATGCGCTGCGTGATGTGGTGCAGCAGCTTGTAGGGGATCTCTTCGATGGTGGCGGTCATCGCGTCGCGGGTGTTGACGGCGCGGATAATCACCGGCCAGTCCCAGCTGCGCTTGTCGTTTTTGACGCCAGTTGACTTGAAGTCCGGCACGATGGTGAAATATTGCCAGACCTTGCCCTCCAGGCCGTTCTTTGCGAATTCTTCACGCAGAATCGCATCCGCTTCACGCAGTGCGGCCAGACGGTCGCGGGTGATGGCACCCGTGCAGCGTACACCCAGGCCCGGGCCGGGGAACGGCTGGCGGAAGACCATATTGTCGGGGAGCCCCAGTTCCTTGCCGACTACACGCACCTCATCCTTGAACAGCAGCTTGATAGGCTCTACAAGTTCGAACTGGAGATCGTCCGGCAAACCGCCCACGTTGTGGTGCGACTTCACAGGGCCGGATTCCACGATATCGGGATAGATGGTACCCTGCGCCAGGAAGCTGATGCCTTCCAGCTTGCGGGCCTCTTCCTCGAATACGCGGATGAATTCTGCGCCGATAATCTTGCGCTTCTGCTCGGGATCGGCCACGCCGGCGAGTTTGTCCAGGAAACGGTCCGTAGCGTCCACATAAACGAGATTTGCGTGCAGTTCGTCACGGAACACCTTGATTACCTGCTCGGGTTCACCCTTGCGCAGCAAGCCGTGATTCACGTGCACGGAGACGAGCTGTTTGCCGACCGCTTTGATAAGCAGCGCAGCTACGACCGATGAATCTACACCGCCGGAGAGCGCCAGCAGCACCTTTTTGTCACCAATCTGAGCGCGAAGCTCCTTAATCTGTTCATCAATGAATTTCTTGGCCAGAGCGGGCGTAGTGATGCGCTCCATGTCTGCGGGACGGACGTTACCTGTTTTCATAATGGGAATGATTTTGCGTGATTCAGTTTTAACCGCGCAAAGTTACTCTATTTTTGCAATCTTTTTTTATTTTTGTGACGATGAAATTCTTCATTGTCGACGCTTTTACGGACCGTCCTTTCGGCGGTAATCCAGCTGGCGTAGTGCTGCTGGAGGGGAAAGACTATCCGGAAGAGAGGCTGATGCTTCTGGTCGCGGCGGAACTGCGGTTCAGCGAGACGGCTTTCGTGCGCCAGGATGCCGGCCGCGAGTTTACGCTCCGCTATTTCACCCCCAAAGCGGAAGTGGAATTGTGCGGACATGCTACGATTGCCTCCTTTCATCTGCTTCATCAGCGGAAGAATGTGCAGGGTAACTGCCTCTGCCACACCCTTGCGGGCAATCTAACCATCGAGGCCGGCCCCCAGGTACTGATGCAGATGGCCGCCCCGCGCATCGTCAGCACTTTGAGCGAAACAGATATTGCGGCAGCCTACCGGGCCGTCGGAGCAAAACCCACCGCGTTGCGACCGCAGATCGTATATGCCGGCCTGCCTGACATCATGCTGCCCGTCGCCACGCTGGAAGAACTGAATGCCCTGCAACCGGACATGAAGGCCGTTTCGGACCTCACAAAGCGTCTTAATGCCGTCAGTATTCACGCTTTTGTACAGGCTGGAGATGGCTATACCGCACATGTGCGGGATTTTGCACCGCTTTACGGCGTCCCTGAAGAGTCTGCCACCGGTACGGCCAATGCTGCGCTTACCTGTTTTTTGGCGCAAAATATGCATGTTTCCTGTCCCGGTGATTACCGTTTTCTTCAGGGTGAAGTTATGGGAAGACCTTCCGTAATCACCACGCGTCTGAAATCTGACGGAACCCTTTACGTAGGTGGCACAGCAGCCATTGTGGCTGAAGGCAATATTTTGATTGATTGAAAGTTAAAGTATATGAAAAAAGAACGGCTGGCAAAAAAGACCCCCGCGAAAGAAATCCGCGCCGAAATGGCCAAACTGGATCACCGGATTCTTTTTGAGATTGGAGACTACAGGGCTTACCTGATTCCGACTTCGGAAGCTCCGCTTGTCATGCGTGAGCTGTACCGGCTCCGCGAGAAGACTTTCCGCGCAGTCGGCGAGGGGACAGGACATGCCATGGATACGGACGAATTCGACGCCTACTATGAGCAGATGATTCTCTGGAACATTTCGAAGCGGGAAATCGTCGGCGCATACCGTCTGGGATTCGGTCCGGAGATCATGAAAGATCACGGCGGCGTATCCGGTTTCTATACCTCTACGCTCTATAAATATGGGGAGAAGGCCCCTTCGCTGCTTAACAAAACCATGGAACTCGGCCGTTCCTTTATCGTTCAGAAATACCAGCGTGAAATCCAGCCGCTGCGCATGCTGCTGACCGGACTCGGCGTATCATCGCTGAGATATCCGGAAATGGAGTTCTTTTCGGGGCCCGTCAGCATCAGCAACGATTTTCCTGATCTCTACAAGAGCCTGATGGCTGACTATATCCAGAAGTATTACCGGATGCCGGATGCCGATCAGATTGCCACGCCCGAGCACCCCTTCGTGCCGGATTTCGGCTCTTTGAATCCGGACGATCTGCAGATTCCTCCCGGAGAAATCGGGGAACTCGATATCACGATGAAAAAGCTCTCTGACGGAAAATACCGGATGCCGGTCCTGGTGCGCATCTATCTGGAAAACGGCGCGAAACTCGTCTGTTTCGAAGTGGATCCGTACTTCAACAACACCCTTCCGGGCTTGATTTTCCTGCGTTACAGCGATTTTCCCAAGAATACGACCCGTTCCTTCCTCCGCGGCCTCCCGGAGGAGCTTCAGGATGCCGTCTGGATGCGCTTCTACGGCGAACCCCGTCCTTAGCGCCTGGTTTTCAGGTTCTTTTTATAGATTCTGGCCCGCTTGGTCAAATCGCGTTCAAAGTAGCGCCAGAGGTTCTGTACGCTGGTGTTGTCTTCCAGTTCCCGCGTAGATTCGATATACTTGATGCCGTTTTTTGTTACACCCTGAGCGAACTTGTCAAAAATCATTGCGATTACTCCTTTGTTTTTGTACTGGTTATCAATCGCTATTAGAAGTACATCCAGAGTGTCGTTTTGCCGTAAGGCTTTCAAGATGTGTACAAAACCAAACGGTAAGATATTCCCGTTGGCTTTTTGCATAGCCTTGGAGAGCGAGGGCAGTGCAACGCCGAATGCTACGACTTGTCCATGGGAGTCGAGAATGATGGAAAGGTAGTCTACGCTTATATTGCTCAGAAATTGTTTTTTCAAATCTTCACATTGACCGGGCGTCAGTTCTGAGAAACCATGGAGATGTGAATAGGCTGAATTCAGGCATCTGAAGACTCCGTCCGCGTACTGATTGATATCGCTATGCCGACGGAGAACAGCCTGTCGCAAACCGAATTTTTCTTCAACAATCTTGGACATTTGCGCGTAGCGGTCCGGAATAACTTCAGGAATCAGGATGAGATACTCCACAAAATCGACCTCTTTCAGATAACCCAAGGCCAGAAGATGTGATTCATAGTAGGGCGCATTGTATTTTCCGTACGCAGTTGGGAGTTTATCGAAACCCTCCACCAGGATTCCGGCCGCGTCAAACTCCAGAAATCCCATCGGTCCGCTGATGGTATTCATTCCGTTTTCGCGCGCATATTGCTCAACCTTCTGCATCAATGCCCTGGAAACATTGCAATCATCCACGAAATCAATCCAGCCGAAGCGGCAGGTTTTTTCTTTGATCTTATTGTTGTACTTGTGATTAATAATCCCTGCCACACGCCCGACAATCTTTCCTTTGTCGTTGAATGCCAGCCAATATTTTCCTTCACAGACTTCAAACGCTCTGTTCTTTGACGGAGTCAGGGTGTCCCTCTCCATCGACTCAATTTGCGGAACGTAATAGGGGTTGTCCTTGTATAGTTCGTTGGGAAAATGGACAAACGCCCGCAGATCCTTCATTGTCTTAACTTCTTTAATGGTCACTATCATATTCATGTATTGTTCAAATGATACTCGATGCCATAGACAGAATTTCTCAACATCCTGCCATATTCTTCAATCCGTCCATATCGACTTTGCTCTTCCACTGAGATAATGGGGCCTATACCCAGACGGATGGTTTTGCCTTTCTTGTTGAGTATTTCCCTGGGGAGGCGCAAGACCCGGATTTTCCAGCTTATCAAGCCTAAAAAGTAAAAGAGGCTTGAGTTTTGGTCAAAGAAATGCACGGGAACGACGGGCACCATCATCTTTCTGACAAGACGGAGCGATCCCTTTTGCCATTCCCGGTCCCGCACACAACAATCCTTGAAACTGTAATCTGACACCGCACCCGAAGGAAAGAGACCGAGAGGGTGGCCTCCGTTAATATGTTCAATCGCCTTCTTTGTACCGGAGATGCTTTCTCTCGCTATTCCGCTGGATCTACCCGTATTCGGTACTACGCAGATAAAATTGTCCTTGATTGTACCCACCGTTGAAAGAAACTTGTTGGCCAGTACTTTATAATCTTTCCGATATTTCCCGAACAGATCAATAAGGACCAACCCGTCCAGGCCTCCGTAGGGGTGGTTGCTGACGGTAATGAAGGGGCCGTCGAGCACCTGCTCCAAGTGTTCCAGGCCCTGTACCTCGTAATTCAGGTCCAGGTCCTTCAAGAAGGCGCTGACGAATTCCGGACCGGCGAGGTTTTCGTGCCGGTCATAGCGGTCCGACAACTGATCGATTCCCGTAATCCGCGTCAGCGAACGTGCGAGTCCGTTTCCGACTTTTCCTTTGAATACCGGTAAAACGCTTTCAATATCTTCCATCGTAATCAGCGTCATTGCATGTCTTTCTTTTTCTGAAAACAACCATTTCGTTCATCATGAAGTTATAGGTTCCTGACACACACAGTGCCAATAAGTTACATATCACTACATCCCATTTCGACAGCGCCTGTATCAACAGAAGCATACCCATTTTGATCAGGAATCCCACCGTACAGGAGATATTGTAAGCCCCGTAGTGCCTGAAGAACGACTTGATTGACCGCTGCGAGATGCGGTCTCTCCATGTCATATTGTAGGAAACGACAAAGTTGGTAAAGACCGCAAACTCAAAAGAGATGGCGGGGGAGACAATCATTTTGCCGACGTAAGAATGAAACACGAGGTGTGAGAAAACCCACAGAACGAGTGTGTCCACGAGAGTCCCCGACAAGTTGCCTGCAACGAACTTGGGGAATCGGAGCAACAATGCTTTCGCCGATTTATTCATTATTTGTTCTTCGGATCGGTTTTCGCATAATAGCGGGCATCCTGGATGATGGTCACGAGATAAATCAACACCAGTACGAGAAGAATGAAGCCCCCAAGAATATCAAGGATATGCAGTTCAAACCTTGAAGAGAACCACTGTAGTTCCATCGCCCAGGTTCTCAGCCGTTGTGAGAACACCAGCACGGTGTTGGCAATGATGCAGATCAGACGGAATTCAGTAGGGCCCAATTTGGCATAGGTTAAGCGGAATTCGCCTTTGAGATGCGCATTCATCGCGACATTGAGGGTCAGCATCAGGTATAGAATCAAAAGAATGCACGACAGGTCGAAACGCATGAAAGGGGAGAGCCCGACTCCCATGAACATAATCGTCTCATTGATGGCATCCACCGTGTGATCAAGATAGAAACCGTACACAGGACGCTGCCGCTTCCGATAGCGGGCCAATGTCCCGTCAAGCGAATCGCCATACCAGTTGATGAGGAATCCGAGCGAAGCCAGCCACAAGTAGTTTGCGTTGCAGTTGGACAGGATATAGCCCGCCGCAATGACCAGTGCGCCGATAAATCCTGTGAACGTCAGCATGTCGGGGTCAACCCACTTCGGCTGGCGCTTCGCCAGCCACAACAGGGCCTTCTTTTCCACCCCGTTCAACAGCGAAGTCTGGATCCTGACAGATTGTTCTGACGATTGCTTTTTCATTCCTATCTAATTGAATGATACAAAAGTAGAGTCATTCAAGTAGAAACTGCCATGCCCAAACTTCCTTTTTTATAGTCTTTATTTCGCAGAGAAGTAATAAGGAAAACATAAAAGGAGTTTTATGCCATTGGCCGCTCGGAAAAATGTTCGTTTCTTTGTAGAAAAATGACCAATCATGCTGAAATCATTCAATGACCTTATTATTTCAGATAACATTGATGAGGTCAACATCGCGCCGGAAACCATGTCCAGCTTCTTCATCTCGTTTTACTGCGAGAGTGGCGTGTTGCAGTTTTCACTTGAAGGGAAAATGTATCGTGCCGAAGAAGGGGACCTGGTGGTTTGTGCACCCCGCAACATTCTCGGAATGTATATGCGGACCCCCGATTTACGGGGAAAGGTTATTTGTGTGGGAGAGTCTCTGTATGACGAGACTTTACCCAATGTTTTTCATATCGATCCAAATTGCTGGAAGAAGTTTTTCTACCTGAAGCAAAACCCTGTCATCCATGCCCCGGAGTTCAAGCGAAAGCTGTTCCTGGCCTATTTCAATCTCCTGAAGGCATACATGGAAGATAGTGACAATCCATACCGTCAGCGCATTATCAGACTCACATCGCAAGCAGCGGCCATCGAGATTTTACACGAATTCGACAACTGGAAGTTTCTGGAAGAAGACACGGCTCATCAGGCGCAATCGGAGCCATCGAAAAAGGACAGCCTGTTTCAGCGTTTTATTGTCATGCTCAGTCATCCTGACAACACCAAACGGGTGGTCAGTGCTTATGCAGAACAACTGGTTGTAACCCCGAAGTACCTCAGTGCAGTTTGCAAGGAAAAGAGCGGACGTACAGCCATGGAATGGATTACCGATAACACAGTCCGGCATATCAAGTACTATCTGTTGCAGACCGACCTTTCCGTCAAGGAAATCGCCTTCAAGTTGGATTTTCCTGATGTTAGTTTCTTTTGCAAGTATGTAAAGAAGCATTTGGGGCTTGCCCCGCTGGAGTACAGGAATTCACAAATACTCTCAAACGTTTAGAACCCTCATAAACAGGTATTCTCTTCTTGCAGGTTTAGTAGTTAACTTGTGAGTGGAATAATTGTTATATTCGCGAAACGAATATCGATTATGGACAGAAGAGAGTTTATCGAAAAATCGGCCCTGGCTGCAGGGGGAATGTTACTCACAGCTGCCGGCGCTGAAGCACTTGCAAACAATGAAGTTAAGAAACATATGAAGGCCCTTTTGATTAATGGTAGCCCCAGGCCCAAGGGAAATACTTCCATCGCTTTGGCCGAAGTGGCCAAGCAGCTGAAAAAGAATGGTATAGACAGTGAGACGCTCTGGATAGGAACGAAACCCATCCGCGGCTGTATCGCATGCAACAAGTGCAAGGTAACCCCGGGCGCCTGCATTTTTGACGACGATGTCTGCAACCGCATCAGTGCCAAGTTTGCAGAGTGTGATGCGCTGATCGTAGGTTCACCCGTTTATTGGGGACAGCCCAACGGCGCTGTGATGTCGGTCATCCAGCGGGCATTCTACTCCAACGGCGCGAATATCGCCGGGAAGCCTGCCGCTGCTATTGCAGTGTGCCGCAGGGGCGGCGCCACAGCGGCTTACAACACATTGAACATGCCCTTCGAGATGATGAATATGACCGTGGTCACCTCCCAGTACTGGAACATCGTTTATGGCATGGAGGCCGGTGACGCCTCACTGGATAAAGAGGGACTGCAGACCGTCCGGGCGCTGGCCAACAATATGGCCTGGCTGCTGAAAGCAACTAACGGAAAAACGGCTCCCGGCCGTGCAGACGAACCTTGGGAGCCGACCCATTTTATCAGGTAGATTACGTTTAATCATGGATGCAAAAACACACCGGGTGCGAATTACGGCCGTCCGGCAGACGGTTTATCCCGATTTGATGGCAAAATATGAGAACCCCATCAAACACACCTGCGATGTGGTGGAGGGGCAGACTTGGATTTCAGAAGAGGGAAAATGTCCAGAAGGTATGTGCCCCTCCGCCTGGAACTCCATGCGGGAATTCGTGGAATCGCTGGCCCGCGGAGAGGGGAACTTCTACGACGGCTGGATGAAGAACCCGATGAGCGCCATGATCAGCTGCAACGACGGTTTCCGTCCCTTCAGCTTTTATATCGAGGTAATTAATCGATAATTATTGATCTGAATATGAAGAAAATAGGTCTCTGGCTTCTCAAGAACAACATTCACATCATGACGCTCATCTTTTTGGGATGGGCCGTATGGGGTATTTGCAACTGGCAGAATCTTTTGCTGGTTCAAAAAATAGCGCTCGGCATGTACGCCTGGTTGATTGTCCATGAGTATGAAGAGGGGTACAGGGGACGCTTTCTGGACTTGATGGCCGGGAGGATGCTGCAGATAGACCATCGGGCACTTACTCCGGCGGGGCGCACACACATCGGACAGGCAGTATATATCACAGTTATATTCTCGCTGGCACTCTTGTTTCCCAATCAGTTGTGGCTCACCTTTGCAGTACTCGTCCTAGGGCTCTTTGAGGGTTTTGTCCACAATATGGGTATCTTCCTGTTCCAACTGAAAGGTGTTTCTCCGGGCTGGTATACAGCCATGCTGATGGCGGGCTATTCCATCTGGGCTATTATATTGATTAATCGCAATATCGATTACCTGGGCATTCAATGGCTCTGGGGATTCTTATGCTTCATCGGAGGCTTTATGTGCCTGCAGCTCAGCGTCCATTACCTGATGGGAAGTACGCCCATGAAGTCTTTCGCCAAAGCAAAAGTATTCCTGAAAAACAGATTCAAATAAAACGAAATGGTCGTTTTGATTATCGTTGCTGCGATTCTGCTCATTCTGGGCATCATCGTTCTTGTCGGTAAGGGGGACAAACTGATTGCCGGTTACAATACCGCAACTGAGCAAGAGAGGGCGAAATACCATGTCAAACGCCTTCGCGCCTTGATTGGTGGCTTGCTGATTGTGCTGGCCCCGATGATGGTCTTTCTGCTTGGGCAGGAAACAATGGCGGCGACAGGTACTTTCGGAGCCGTAACCATGATAGCCTGTATTGTTGTGCTTATCCTGGCCAACACCTGGGCGAAAAAGTAAACCGTTCCATCTGGAGTAAGCGGACTTTCTTGTCAATGCCACCCGCGTAGCCCGTGAGATTTCCACTGGATCCTATCACCCGATGGCACGGAATGATAAGGGAGATGGCATTGTGCCCTACGGCGCCACCTACAGCCCGTGCAGACATTTGTTTCAGACCGTTATCCTTTGCTATCCTTGCGGCGATTTCACCGTAAGTCACAGTATGCCCGAACGGAATGGAAAGCAAAATCTCCCACACTGTCTTTCGGAAAGGCGTCGTGCGCATCTTAAGTTCGGGCGTAAAGTCTGGTGCCTTGCCGCCAAAATAGATATCCAACCATCTGCAGGCATCTTGAAGGACTGGCAACAACTTCTCCTGATGCTCCTTTTCCAGTACATCAGCGAAGTGTTTCTGCCCGTCGAACCACAGCCCGACAAGAGATTCTCCATCGCTGGCGAGCGTAATCCCTCCAAGCGGGGACTCATAATGCCAGGTATAATCCATTGGTCAAGTTACTCTTAAATAATTACTGAACATTTACACCAGGGCAATTGATTGTTCACCATATCGCAAGTACAGGACGGTGTCGCGAATGGAGTCCCAGATATTGATCGGGGAGTATCCCAATTCCCTTGTTGCCTTCTCGTGTGAAAAGTGCGCATTCTCCCCCAGTACGTTCAGGGAGTAGCGTGTGAATAAGGGGCGTTTGTGTGTGATCTTTCCAATCCAGGAGAAGACAGGGGCGAGGCATTTGATGGCTGAGAGCGGGAAACAGGGTGGCACTCTCTTGCCGGTCAACACGCCTAAATAATTGATGAGTTCTGAAATGGTAATATACTGATTGGAAAGGATGTAACACTCGCCTCTTCTGCCTTTGTCTGCCGCGAAGATACAACCCTTGGCAACATCCCGGACATCCACAAAGTCATAACCGCCGGTTACACTTCCAAGCAGTTTCCCGTCCAGAAATGTCTTAATCAGTTGGATGATATGATTCCGTCCGTCGTCAAACGGTCCGACGATTCCGGAGGGGTGTACGACAACTGCGTCAAGACCATCGTTGACCGCGTCCATAACAGATTGGGTGGCTTCTGCCTTGGTGATTGCATATCCTCCTTTGACCCTTTCTTTCGAGAAGGTATTGATTTCACGTATCACCGATTGTCCATCGCCTTCGGGAATAGCATGCACTGAACTGACATAAAGCATCCTCCGCACCTGATGCTTCCGGCACATTGATATTACATTCCTCGTTCCGTTGACGTTGACGGAATAAAGATCCGGTGTAATACTGTTTTCAATCGACACCAGCCCAGCCGCATGGATAACGGTTACTTCGTAACCATCCATGCCGGAAAAGATCTCTTCCATTGAGACGGGATCGGTGACATCCCCTTTGAAATAGGTAATACTCCCCGTGTCTTCGTGGCTTTCTTTCGGCAGCAGCAATCCTCTGACCAGACAGTTCTCCCTGGCGAGATACCGTATTATCGTACTCGCCAGATGTCCGTTAGCTCCTGTTATGATGTATAATTTTTTCATCGTTGACATTGTGGATGCCTGCGTCCACTCGCACGCGGTTGTTGTATAATCCTTAGTCCAAATGTAGTTCAGGAAATCTCAAAGAATCGTGGTACAAAAATAATGCCCCAAAATCTCCCATCAATTCTAAGCGATTTCCAACCTCTATTTTCCGATGCAGAAAATAGAGAAAGTATATAACCAATTGTAAATAAACACTTTAACTATTTGACCTTTTCACATTTGTCCCCCTACTGTCCCCGAATATTTTGAGGGGATCTGTTATTTCGGAAGCAAACAGGGTACGGGGGACAAAAAAATGCGAGTGCTGCATGCTTTTGCCCCCGTGGTTGAAGAATCTTCCAGATGTGTCTTTATGCAAGAAGCCATTCGATGGCCGAAACAATATGGATGGTCTTGCCATCGATGGTAACGTCCCGGGTGGGGGAGAATGCTATCAAGGTCAGATTGTCGCAGCGCAGAGGACCTGCCGCCTGAACAAGTGCGGATATTTCGCGGCTGAATGACTTGGGCGTGTCAATCTCGTAGGCAACCTGGATGAGTTCGAGTGCCCGGTCTTTGTTGCAGACGACGAAGTCCAGCTCTTTTGCCCGGGGATCTGCCTTATAATAGTAAACGTCGCGGAAGTCATAGGCGCAGCGCCGCAGCAGTTCGATGAAGACTACGTTTTCAAGACGCCAGCCGATGTTTTCTCCGACCATCGAATTCTCCCGGTTGTCCTGAAACCCCGGATCGACGATGTATGATTTGGGGTTCCTGATTCTGTTCTTGCTCTTGAAAGAATGCTTGGTCAGAATCTGGATGAGGAATGCCTGGCGCAGATAGTCCGTGTATTTCTTGCAGGTCTTGTCGCTGATGCCGAGGATGTCGGACATGTCTTCATAATTGATCTCCTGACAGGCGTTGTTGATAAGATGACCCGCAATCTTCCGGAGAGCTTCGACGTTGCGGATTTTGTAGCGACGCTTGATGTCCTTCTCCAGAATGGCGTTGATAAGGCTCTCGATATAGCCTCTTTTGTTCCTCAACCGCTGGAGTTCCGGTAAGCCTCCCGTGGAGATGTAGTCCATGAACGCGCTCTTGCGGGATGCTTCTGCTTTTGTGGTGATGCCCGCAGTGTCTATCTGATGAAATGAGCAATACTCCGAGAACGAGAACGGGAAAAGGCGTATCTCGTTATAGCGTCCTGTAAGGTGGGTGGCAAGTTCGCTGCTGAGCAGTTTAGCATTACTGCCCGTCACGAATATCCTCATTTTGCTCCGCAAGAGACGGTTTACGAAGAGATGCCATCCGTCCACATCCTGAATCTCGTCCAGGAAGAGGTATGGGATGTCGGTGCCGTAAAGCTGATAGACGCAAGAAAGAACCGTATTCAGATCTTTTGCTTCCATCCCGAGAAGCCGGTCATCATCGAGGTTGACGTAACCGTACCGGATGCCGTGCTCCAGCAGTACTTTGTGACAAATGGTGGACTTGCCACTTCGGCGCACTCCGATTACAACCTGTGCAAGGGAGCTGTCGAACTCAAAGAGGGCTTCCTCCCTGCGGGATACCCACGCGGAAGGGTCATACCCCTTTATTTCATCTCGTTGTTCTGCAAGGACTTGCAGTATTATTCTCTCGTCAATCATAACATTGCCTAAATGGTTGATACAAAGATAGTAAAAATATCCGAATTCCGATAAAATGCAGAAAACGAGCTACTGAATTCCGATAAAATGCAGATTATGAATGTACGAAATCCGATAAGATGCACTATCAAAAAGGTGCGGCCGAGCATTGCTGCAGGACCGCACCGGGTGTTAACAATAGAAGTCTGGCATCAGACCTCCGGTGGCAAAGGTACGAATATTTTACGAGAAGTGCTGAAGGCCCCTGCGATGGAGGGCTCGTTGAGATGTCGTGTAAAATGCGTAACTTTGGTTCGTTAAATCGTAATTTTTCAGAATTTGAT
>DBXZ01000041.1:2968-3760 GCA_002309795.1 Bacteroidales bacterium UBA1199 | reverse complement strand
GTGCTCCTCAAACGCTACGAAATCGGTACCCACATGGAGGCACACCACAAATTCAACGAGCACAAGACGGTGGAGAGTCTGCGCGACCGGATTCTGGCCGGCAGCACGGTGGCGCTCATCAGCGACGCCGGCACGCCCGGCATTTCCGATCCCGGTTTCCTGCTCGTACGCACCTGCGTAGAGGCCGGCATCGAAGTGGAGACCCTCCCCGGCCCCACCGCCCTGATTCCGGCGCTGGTCAATTCAGGATTCCCCTGCGACCGCTTCTGCTTCGAGGGATTCCTTCCGGTCAAAAAGGGACGCCAGACACGTCTCAAAGCACTGGCCGGCGAAGAGCGCACGATGATCTTCTATGAATCCCCGTTCCGGCTGGTCAAGACGCTGGGACAGTTCATCGAAGTATTCGGACCGGAGCGTCCTGCCTCCGTCTCCCGGGAGATCTCCAAACTCCACGACACCACCCATCGCGGCACCCTGCAGGATCTTTACGACTATTTTACTCAACACGAACCCAAAGGCGAAATCGTACTGACCGTCAAAGGAGGGAAGACAGATGAAACAGAAAGAGAGAGACGGGAGGAAGAAACGCGCGACTGAGGGAGCTGCCGGCGGGGCCGTCGCCCTGGTTTTCCTAATCATTGGCTTTCAACTGTCGATCTTCGTAACGAAGGTCGTCGAGCGCCCTGCGACGCCGCAGACGGGTGAGCCGCAGCCGGAAGCGACGCCGCAGCCGACCGGCGCTCGCACAGCGAGGATTTTTTCATCCGAGCAGGGCGAGACGCCGGAGGCAAG
>DBXZ01000041.1:1844-2850 GCA_002309795.1 Bacteroidales bacterium UBA1199 | reverse complement strand
AATAGAATCTTTCGTCTTCAATCCCAACACAGTCACGCACGACGAACTCGTCCGGCTCGGCCTCAGCGAGCGGCAGGCGGAAGTAATCGAACACTACCGGGAAAAAGGCGGACAATTCCGCTCAAAAGCCGACTTTGCCAAAATGTATGTCGTCTCCGACAGCCTCTATGAACGGCTGGAGCGTTTCATCGAGATTCCCCGTCTGGAACTGAATTCGGCCGACAGCAGCGCCCTGGTAGAGCTGCGGGGAATCGGGCCCTACTATGCGCGAAAGATACTCAGCTACCGGGACTCGCTGGGCGGCTACTATGAGCCTGAGCAGCTGCTGGAAATCCGCGGCATAGACAGCCAGCGGTTTGCCGGATTGTCCGAAAATATCTTCGTGGATTCCAGCCGGATACGACCGCTTCGCATCTGGGATATCAGCGAAGACAGCCTGGCGAGACACCCTTACGTCGGCAGGCAAAGGGCCCAAAGCATTGCGCGCTACCGGCGCGTCTACGCAATGGAACCGCTGAGAAAAGAGCACTACACACTCGAATCCCTTGTACAAGAGAGCATTCTGACGCCGGAACTGGCTTTAAAACTTCGTCCTTATTGCCGTGAATAACACTTGTTTCCTAAAAATATAATTGCTACTTTTGCGGCCGAAAGCAAAACTGACTGTTTAACCAACCAAATAAAACTCAAACAAAATGAAAAAGTTTACTGTTATCGTAATGATGGCTTGCATGGCAATGTTTGCTGTTTCCTGCAAGAACCAGCCGAAGGCTGCCGCTGAAGAAGTCAAATGCGAAAAATGCGCTGAAGGCAACTGCAAAGACGGCGAATGCAAAGGCGATTGCGAAAACCACAAGAGCGTTGAAGACGCTGCCAAGGACGCTGCTAACGACGTAGCTAAGACCGCTATCGAGAAAGCTGCTGAAGAGGCTAAAGCTGCTATCAACAAATAATTGAAGCTCTTTGCTTAAGCAAATCAGCGATTTGACTACCAAGTCAAATCGCT
>DBXZ01000041.1:0-1754 GCA_002309795.1 Bacteroidales bacterium UBA1199 | reverse complement strand
CCCTTGCGGTCGGCATACTCAAACTGCTTGCGAAGCTTTGCCGCCTCGGGATAAATCTCGCAGCGGATACCCCGTTTGCGGAGCGAAGCGGCAACCGGCAGCAGCCAGGCCACCTCGGCCTCACCCATATTGGTAAAGAGGAGATCGGCGGAGCCGGCCATTCCCTGCGGGAACAGATTCAGGCCCGAGAGCACATCGTAGATACGGTCTGCACCGAAGGAGATTCCCACACCGGAGAGGCCGGGAAGCCCGAAGATGCCGGTCAGGTCATCGTAACGGCCACCGCCGCAGATGCTGCCGATCTGGTAATCAAGCGCCTTGACCTCGAAGATGGCTCCCGTATAATAGTTGAGCCCGCGCGCAAGCGAAAGATCAAGCTCCACGTCGATGGAGACCCCTGCCTTGGCAATCAGCCCGAAGAGCTCGGAGACCTCATCCAAACCTTTGCAACCCACCTCCGAAGCGGCAAGAACCTCCCGCATCCGGGCAATCTTTTCTGCGGTCGAACCGGAAAGGGTCAACACCGGTTCGATCACGGCGACAGCCGCCGGCGTCAGCCCCTTCTCTGCCAACTCTTCCTTGACCGCATCCAACCCGATCTTGTCAATCTTATCGATTGCGACGGTGATGTCGATCAGTTTGTCCGGCGCGCCGCAGACCTCCGCCAGGCCGGCGAGAATCTTGCGGTTGTTGATCTTCAGGCAGACCCGGATACCGAGTTTGCCGAACACCTCGTCCACAATCTGAACCAGTTCCAGTTCGTTCAGCAGCGACCGGCTGCCGATTGCATCCACGTCGCACTGGTAAAACTCGCGGTAGCGTCCTTTCTGGGGACGGTCAGCCCGCCAGACCGGCTGGATCTGATAACGCTTGAACGGGAAGGATATCTCGCCCTGATGCTGGACCACATAGCGGGCAAAAGGAACCGTCAGGTCGTAGCGAAGTCCCTTCTCGGGCGGAAGATCCGCCTTCTCGCCGCTGTTCTGAACCCGGAAGAGGAGTTTGTCGCCCTCTTCACCATATTTGCCCAACAGCGTGCTGAGGTTCTCCATGGCAGGGGTTTCAATACCTTGATATCCATATTTGACAAAAACCGACTTGACCGTGTCGAAAATGTAGTTGCGGCCGACCATTTCAGCGGTGCCGAAATCTCGCGTGCCTTTCGGAATTGAGGGCTTCTGAACCATAGTATATGTGGTTTAAGCTTTGTTCTTGATATAATTGTCAATCGCTGCAGCGGCGCGCCGTCCGGCACCCATCGCCAGAATCACGGTCGCTGCACCGGTTACGGCATCACCGCCGGCAAAAACGCCGGGACGGGTGGTCGCGCCGGATTCGTCTGCAACCAGGCAGCCGCGACGGGTCACGTCCAAACCGGCTGTCGTGCCTGCAATCAGCGGATTCGGGGAGGTACCGAGCGCCATGATGACCACGTCGGCCTCCACGTCAAATTCCGATCCTTCCACAGGAATCGGGCTGCGACGTCCGCTCTCGTCCGGCTCGCCCAGCTCCATCCGGATGCAGCGCAGGCCGCGGACGCATCCCTTTTCATCGCCGAGAATCTCCACCGGATTGGTGAGCATCCGGAATTCGATGCCCTCCTCCTTGGCATGGTGCACCTCCTCCACGCGGGCAGGCAATTCTTTTTCCGTGCGACGGTAAACGATGGTCACCTGCGAACCGAGCCGAAGCGCAGTGCGGGCCGCATCCATCGCCACATTTCCGCCACCGACCACCGCCGTGCGGCGGCCAAT